>PUMM01000072.1 GCA_003551365.1 Clostridia bacterium | reverse complement strand
GGGCATATCCATCGGTTCTTCCGAAAGTGAGGCCGACCGGCGAGAATCTCTGCGGGATCTGATGGACCGGGGGCTGTCCGGGTGCAGTTGGTGATCAGTGACGCCCACAGGGACCGGAAAGGAAGCTGCAAGAAAATCCTGACGGGCACTGCCTGGCCGAATAGTGCCGCAAGCACTTCATGCCGGATATCAGCAAACACGTGCCCGCCATCGCGAACAGGAAGGCGAGGGACAGGTCCGCTCGATATTCGAATACCCATCCGTAAAGAATACCGGGTCGCAAGTGGACGTCAGATGAGACAGCCCCCGTCACGCTCGGACCAGCCCGCCGATTCTCTCCTCACGAGTCATCCCGGCGAATCTTCAGGTAGAGTTCGCGCAGATGCTCCTCATCCACGGGAGACGGAGCGTCGGTCATCAGGTCACGCGCCGCGGTAGTCTTCGGAAAGGCTATCACATCGCGGATGCTGGACTCGCCGGCAATCAGCATTACCAGTCGATCCAGTCCGAACGCAATGCCACCATGGGGCGGCAGTCCATATTCCAACGCATCCAGGAAGAAACCGAACTTGTCCCGTTGGCTATCCTCATCCAACCCCAGCGCCGAGAAGACCTTCTGCTGCAGACCCTGGCGATGTATGCGCATGCTCCCCGAAGCCAATTCCACTCCGTTGAGGACCACATCGAAGCCGGACGATCGCACCGCCAACGGATCACTGTCAACCAGATCCTCATCCCCGGGCAGCGGCGCAGTGAAGGGGTGATGAACACTGGTGAGGTGTCCGTCATCGTCCGTTTCAAATAGCGGCGGCTCTGTCACCCACAAAAACTCCAGACTGTCGTCATCGGGAATCATGTCCAGCTCGCGCGCCAGTGACACGCGCAGTCTGCCCAGAATGCCGCACACCTCGTCCCGCTCGCCTGCCACGGCCAGCAGGAGATCTCCCTCGCGAGCATCGGCAGCCCGAGCCACCGCACGCGCATCCCCGTCGGAAAGGAACTTCCCGATCGGCGACCGAACGACGTCGATTCCGTCCAGCGGGTTGCCATCCCAGGCCATCCAGATCAGGCCCGCTGCACCCAGGTCTTTGGCCGCCTCCTCCCACGAGTCCAGCTGTCCCCGCGAGGTATCGGAACCGCCCGGTATGACCAGCCCCCGGACCACTCCCCCCTCCTCCACCGTGCCGGAAAAAATACGGAAATCGGAAGAGCTGACAGCAGAGGACAGATCGGTGATCTCGAGACCATAGCGCAGATCCGGCTTGTCGCTCCCATACCGGTCCAGGGCCTCGCGATAGGTGAGGCGGGCAAACGGCGTCTCCACCCGCTCACCCCAGGTGCTGCAGAACAGTTCAACCATCAGCTCCTCAACCAGAGCCAACACTTCCTCAATGCCCACAAAGGACATCTCCAGGTCCAACTGGGTAAATTCCGGCTGACGGTCGGCGCGGAGATCCTCATCACGGAAGCAGCGCACCAGCTGATAGTAGCGATCCAGCCCGGAAAGCATCAGCAGCTGCTTGAACAACTGCGGTGACTGGGGAAGGGCAAAGAAATCGCCCGGAGAGGTGCGGCTGGGCACCACATAATCGCGAGCTCCCTCCGGCGTGCTGCGGGTAAGATAGGGTGTCTCCACCTCACAAAACTCACGATCGGTGAGAAAGCGGCGGATGCTCTGACTGACCTCGGAACGAAGCATGAGATTGCGCTGCATCCGCGGACGCCGGAGGTCCAGGTAACGATGCTTGAGGCGCAGCTTCTCCTCCACATCCAGGTCATCCTGGATGTAAAAGGGCGGGTTGAGGGAGGTATTGAGAAGACGAACCTCCTCCGGCTCCACCTCCACCGCTCCCGTCGGGCTGTCCGGATTCACGGTCTCTGGCGAACGCTCCCGCACCCGACCCCGAACGGCGACCACGAACTCGTTCCGCCACCGTCGGGCCCGTTCCCACAGATCGGGGTCCAGCTCCCGATCGAAGACCAGCTGAATCTCACCCGTACGATCTCGCATCATGATAAACAGCAGGCTGCCCAAATCGCGGCGATTGCTCACCCAGCCAGCCAGCACCATGTCGCGCCCGGCATCGCGGGCATTCAGCCGCCCACAGTAATCGGTGCGGCGCCAGTCGCCCAGAGAATCCAACTGCACGTGCTCTTCCTCTGCTTCCGTTCTCTCTTCATCCACGCCCCTCACCTCCGCAGTCACGGTGTTCGGCTCGCAACTCAATCATGTTCGTCTCCAGTGATCTCGGCAAAAACCCGGTCACGGGAGACAGTCCGCTGAGAGCCATCACTCATATCTCGCAGCGTGACGACTCCCTCCGCCAGTTCATCGTCTCCCAGAAGAAGCACAAAGCGCGATGGATAGCGATCTGCATACCGCATCTGCGCCCGCACGCTGCGCCCGAGGTAGTCGGTATCTGCACTGATGCCAGATGAACGCAGCTCTGCCACCAGCTTCAGCCCCGCCTCGCGGGCTGCATCTCCGATGGAGATTATGAAGGCATCCATTCCCGGTTTTCCGGGCAGCTGCACGCCCTCCTCCTCCAGAGTGAACAACAGGCGTTCCATCCCCAGCCCGAAACCCACTGCGGGTGTGGGGTCACCCCCGAGAACCTCCACCAGTCCATCGTATCGTCCCCCTCCACACACCACATCCTGCGCCCCGAGGGCGGGATGCGTAATCTCGAAGACCGTGCGGGTGTAGTAATCCAGTCCCCGGACCAGAGTGTGGTCAACCTCGTACGTCAGACCCTCTCTCTCCAGATGCCGACGCAGCTCGGCAAAATGGTCGGTGCAGCCCGCGCAGAGATAATCGAAGACGGAGGGAGCATCGGGGGCAAATACGGAACACTGCTCCCGCTTGCAGTCCAGCAGGCGCAGTGGGTTGGCCTCATAGCGCTGCCCGCAGTCGCTGCACATATCCTCCAGATGGGGTGCGAAGTGGGCCCGCAGTGCCGTGCGGTAGTCTTGCCGGCACCCGGGACAGCCTATGCTGTTGATGCCCAGCTGTAGCCGATCCAGTCCGACCCGATGCAGAAAATCGCAGGCGAGAGTGATCACCTCGGCATCCACAGCGGCATCGCCGCTTCCGAAGCACTCCACCCCGAACTGGTGGTGCTCCCGCAGACGGCCAGCCTGTGGCCGTTCGTAGCGGAACACCGGCCAGCGCACGTAGGACAGTTTCACCGGCTGCGTCTCAGAATACAGGTTCTCCTGCAGGTAGAGGCGCGCGGCGGGAGCGGTGCCCTCGGCCCGCAGAGTCAGGCTGCGGCCACCCCGATCCTCAAAAGTATACATCTCCTTCTCCACAATGTCTGTGGTCTCGCCCACCGTGCGGCGGAAGAGTTCGGTCGCTTCCATGGTGGGAGTGGCAATCTCTCCGTAACCGTAGAGGCGGGATACTTCACGGGCAATGTCTTCTATGTACCGCCACTTGGGAGTCTCCTCCGGCGTCACGTCGGCAGTTCCCCGCGGGCGCTTCATGCTCATCCTTTCTACCTCCAAATCCTTCCGTTGCAATCAGACCGGATACTCGATCCGGATAGCCGGGTGAGACTCCGGCTCAGAATGTCTTTTCGCTGTCCAGTAGCAGGGTGACCGGGCCCCAGTTCTCCAGGTCCACCAGCATGAATGCCCCGAACTCACCGGTGGCCACCGGCAGTTCGTACTGCTCCATCTGCCGAACGAAATCCCGATACAGGGCCTTCGCGCGGTCGGGCGGGGCCGCATCAATGAAGGAGGGGCGCCTGCCGCCCCGGCAGTCCCCGTACAGGGTGAACTGCGAGACTACCAGAATATCGCCCCCGGCATCCCGCGTGGACACGTTCATCTTTCCGTCGTCGTCCGGGAATATGCGCAGATTGGCGATGCGATCGACCAGATATGCAATATCCTCTTCATCGTCATCCGATCCTATGCCGAGAAAAACGGCCAACCCCCGGCCGATTCCGGCCACCTCCTCATCATCAATGGTGACCCCGGCTCGGGTGACACGTTGTACCACTGCGCGCAATCTGTCATCCCTCCCTCAATGTGAAACTCGCTCCACGTGCAGCACGTCGCGGATGCGCTCTACCTTCTGCTTTATGTAGCCCAGCTGCTCCAAATCCTGAATCTCCAGCACCATGGAGACCACGGCCATTTCGTCCGTGCGGGTGCGCGCCTTGGCATCCAGAATGTTGGTGCTGAAAGACGCCACCGTCTGCGCCACATCAGACAGGAGACCGGGCCGATCGATGGCAGTAATCCGGATCTGTACCGGATAATATCGGGCCTCCACGGACTCCCAGGACACGTCTATGATCCGAGTCTCCTCATCCATATAGCGGGTGATATTGGGACAGTCCGACCGGTGAATGGAGACCCCCCGGCCGCGAGTAATGTACCCGACTATTGCGTCGCCGGGGACCGGGTTGCAGCAGCGCGCCAGACGAACCAGAACGTTGTCGATTCCCCGCACCTTAACCCCGTGCTCCCGGTCGGTGGTGCGGGGCAGCTTCTCGCGCAACGCGGATTCATCGATGGTGATCTTTTCACCCACGTGCTCCTCCCGATACATATCGTGCAGCCGCGTGGCCACCTGACCGGCGGTAAGACCTCCGTAGCCAATGGCCACCAGCAGATCCTCGTCGGTGTCGAAGTTGAAGCGCTCCCGAATCCGGGCGAAGTACTCTTCCCTCCAGAGATCACTCACACCCACCCCGAGCGAGTGAATCTCAGTCTTGAGTAGTTCCTTGCCCCGCTCCAGATTCTCCTCCCGCCGCTCCCGTTTGAACCAGCGTCTTATGCGCGAACGGGCGCTGGAAGTCTTGACTATCTTCAGCCAGTCCGAGCTCGGCCCGCGGCTCTGCTTGCTGGTGAGAATCTCCACGATGTCCCCATTCTGCAGCTCCGTATCCAGCGGGGCTATTCTCCCATTGATCTTCGCACCGACGCACTTGTGACCCACCTCAGTGTGGATCCGGTAGGCAAAGTCGATTGGCGTGGAGTCGGCCGGCAATTCTATGACGTCTCCATCCGGAGTGAAGACGAAGACCTCATCGGAAAACACGTCGATCCGCAGTGACTCCATGAACTCGTGCGGATCGGGCGCCTCACTCTGCCATTCCAGCACCTCCCGCAGCCAGGCCAGTTTCTTGTCAAACTCCTCGTCCGACTCACCCTCCTTGTAGCGCCAGTGCGCCGCAATCCCATATTCGGCCACCCGATGCATGGACCAGGTCCGGATCTGGATCTCGAAGGGCTCACCGCGCGGGCCAATTACCGTGGTGTGCAGGGACTGATACATGTTGCTCTTGGGCATGGCAATATAGTCCTTGAAGCGTCCGGGAATCGGGTGCCAGAGATTGTGCGCCATGCCCAGAACAGCATAGCAATCCTTGATGTTATGCACTATGACCCGTATGGCCACCAGGTCGTATATTTCATCCAGTGCTTTGCTCTGACTGTTCAGCTTCTTGAATATGCTGTAAAAGTGTTTGGTCCTACCCTGGATCTCGCCCTCTATCTCCAGTTCATCCAGGGCCTCCTCCAGGTCCCCGATGATTTCGTTGACGAAATCCTCGCGCTTCTGCTTGCGCTCCGGCACCTCGCGCGCCAGTCGATAGTAATCATCCGGGTGCAGGTGTTTCAGGGCCAGATCCTCCAGTTCGACCTGAATGCGCGATATCCCCAAGCGATGGGCGAGCGGCGCAAATATGTCCAGCGTCTCCTCGGCAATGGCCCGGCGACGCTCAGGAGCCAGGTAATCCAGCGTACGCATGTTGTGCAGGCGGTCGGCCAGCTTGATCAGGATGACCTGGATATCGCGGGCCATGGCCACGAACATCTTCCGCAGGTTCTCAGCCTGTTCTTCCGCCCGGGTGCGGGCCTCCAGCTGGGTGAGTTTGGTCACTCCGTCCACCATCTCAGCAACATGATCGCCAAAATTCTTCCGCAGATCCTCCAGAGACACCGAACTGTCCTCCACCACATCGTGCAGCAGCGCGGCGACCAGAGTATCGGAATCCATTTCCAGATCGGCGAGAATTTCGGCCACGGAAAGCGGGTGGTGAACGAAGGGCTCTCCCGAAACCCGGCGCTGCTCCGCATGCGCCTCGGCTGCGAAGCTGTACGCGGCACGAAGCCGCTCCTGCGCGTCCTCGGAGAGATACTGGGATGTGGAGGTTATGAGCTTGTCAATACTCAATGCGATATTCCGCCTCCCCACTCTCCAGTGTACATCTATCCATCAAACCGGTACAGAGTCCGGGCGATCGTAGCAGTGTCCGGCTCCTTCATCTGCGCAGCCTCTCTTACACGCCGCAGCTCCTCTTCCCTTCTGACGTAGGTGGGGGAATCCGTCATATCTATGCCGGATGGAGGATCGGGAAGCAGCACCCAGAGCCGGGTCTGCCCCCTGTCTATGGGAGCTATGAGGTTCATCTCGGCCAGCATGTCCAGGGCACACTGCAGCCCTCCCCGGTTGAGACCCAGCTTGTCCCGGATCCACTGCGCCTCCTCGCCCTCCGGATCAAAGAGCCCGGGCGCCGGAGCATCGCCGTCGGTGGTTGCTGCCAGCTCCCCGTTCTCATCCGCATCCGGGCTGTTGACCCGACGGAGGAAGCGATACACCTGCCGCAGGGTGTCACGATCGGGATACAGGTCGCGCAGGGTCCGGTACCTTCGGCGAAATCGCTGCAGCAGCAGGGCATCATCCCCCGTACCGGCCGGCCGCAGCGCCTCCAGCACCAGTTCTGCCCGGGGGCGCCCCTTCCACCAGTTCACCTCCGGGGAGTAGATCATGTCAATCTCCCCGGGTCGATCCGCATACAGCCACTCGTCGGCCAGGTGAAAACCAATCACCCGCAGTGAGCGCTGGCGCAGCTCCAACGCGAGGTGTTCTCTTCTGTCTCCCAGCGGTCGCGCCCGTCTCAACCGCACGCCCCGGGACAAAAAACGCGGTGGTGGGTTGGCAGCCCCGAACGGTCCAACTTTCTCCTGCATTTCCAACACGGATTCGGGCTCTATCATGCGCAGCGGCATCTCGGCATCCGCCTGCACCACCGGTATGATCTGCTGGAGTTCCAGGGATTCCCGGGTGGCCCGATCAAAAGCAGTACGGAAGTCCTCCAGCTGCTCCTTCCGCACCGTGACCCCCGCGGCAGCGGCATGTCCCCCGTACCCGTGCAGATGCTCCTCACAGCTATGCAGCACATCCAGCAGCGAAAAACCCTCGATCCCGCGCCCCGAACCCTTCAACAGATGGGGGGCATCAGCTTCTGTGGTCAGCACCACGGCCGGCCGCCGGTACTCCTCGATAAGGCGGGTGGCAACCAGACCGACCACCCCGGCGTGCCAGTCGTCGGCACACACCACAATCCCCGCACCTCCGGCACCGGAACCGGTTTCCACCTGCAGCCGGGCTTCGGCCAGGGCGTACTCCGTGAGGGCGCGACGCCTGCCATTGATTTCGTCACACCACCTGGCCACGCAACCCGCCTCGCGGTGCGAGTCCGTGGACAGCGCTTTCACCACGCAGGAAGCATCGTCCAGGCGCCCCGGCGCGTTCATTCTCGGTGCCAGGCGGTAAGCAATATCATCCCCGCAGGCTCGGGGCAACTCCACCCCCGCCAACTTGGCCAGAGCGTGCAGAAACGGGCGCTGGGAGCGGCGCAGTCTGTGCAATCCAAACCGGGCCAGAATGCGATTCTCTCCCACCAGGGGCACGACATCCGCTATGGTGCCGATGGCCACCAGGTCGAGTTCTTCCTTCAGTTCGTCGCCCGTCACAGCGCGGGCCAACTGGTAGCACACTCCCACTCCAGAGAGTTCGGTGAATGGGTATTCCGAATCCTCCCGTCGCGGATTGACCACGGCTTCGGCCGCGGGAAGGGCCCCGTGCGGCTGATGGTGATCGATTATGACCACATCGATCCCGCGCTCCCGGGCCAACCCCACCTCATCGCCCGCGGTTATTCCGCAATCGACGGTTATGAGCAGACTGACCTGGTCAGCTGCAGCTTCCTGTACAGCATCGGTGTTGAGATCATAACCGTCCCGGAGCCGCACCGGCAGACGATAGTCGACGGTAGCTCCAAGATCGCGTAAAGCTGCAAGCATCACGGCCGTAGCGGTGATGCCATCGCAGTCGTAGTCGCCAAAAATGCGTATGTTCTCCCCACCCTGCGCCGCAGCGCGGATACGCTCGACCGCACTCGCCGCATCGGGCAGGCATAGGGGGTCGGTCAGGCGGGAAAAATCGTCCCGCAGAAACTCCCGCGCCTCTTCAGTGTCCTGTATTCCCCGCGCTGCCAGCACGGCGGCGGTGAGGGGAGACACCTCGAGCTCATCCCGCAGCGAGCGAACCGCCTCCGCATCGGGGGAATTGACGCGCCAGAAAACTATGAGGAATCCTCCTCCTTCCGGGCGTCCGGTGAGGTGTCATCCTCCGGCGGGGCCTCTTCCGTTTCCCGCCGCTTCAGGCCCTCCAGCTGTCCCCGCAGCTGCTCATTGCTCTGCTGCAGCTGATCTCGCTCGTGCTCCAACTCCTCGATCTGACGCAGAGCCTCGCGATGCCTGATGCCCCGCAGCAGGTGACGGAGGGCACTGACCACCCCGTGCAGCAGAGCCCCCACCGCCACAGAGGCCACCACAACCACTGCCAGAGAGGTCTCTGCCCGCCAGTGGAAGAACTGAATGGTTACCAGAACCGGATTCTGCGCGGCAAATATGGCGATGATGAGAGCCACAGCCAGTGTCAATGTGAGAATCAGCGTAAATCTCATAGCGGATCCCTTCCACCTTCATCATGACCGGAGTTTGCCCATTACCCGGGCCCGGAAATAGCTCTTCCCGCTCGCATGCATCAGGGGAGCCTCACACCTGGGAAATAAGCTTGCTGGGTCGAACCTTCTGCCACAACACCCACAGGGGGCTGGCTATGAACAGTGATGAGTAAGTGCCCACCACCACACCTATAAGAAGAGCGATGGTGAAATTCCGCAGTGCCGCGCCCCCGAAGACAGCCAGTGCTCCTATGGCCACAAAGGTCGTCAGCGACGTGGCCAGGCTGCGCATCAGCGACTGACGTATGCTGCGATTCACCATCTGGTCCAGATACTCGCCGGTTTTGCGGTAGCGGATATTCTCGCGCACCCGGTCGAAAATCACAATAGTATCGTTGACTGAGTACCCCACGATGGTCAGTACGGCGGCGATAAACGCGCTGTCTATCTCCACCTGCATTATGGAAAACAGACCCAGCGTGAGAACGCTGTCGTGAATCAGGGCAGCTATGGCGCAGACCGCGAACCTGTACTCGAACCGTATGGTGATGTAGGCGACCATACCGACTATGGCAATGGCCACCGCCAGCATGCCGTCCCGCGTCAACTCCCGGCCGATCACCGGCGAAACCTCATCGAGCATGGCGATTTCGTACTCCCCGAGCTCTTCCAGGTTGGCGTACATCTCTTCGCGCTCATCTCCCTCGGGAAGCTGCGGCGAGCGGATGCGGATGGTTTCCTCCCCTATCCGCTGCACCATGGCTCCGCGCATGACCGGATACTCCGCTATAACTTCCTCCATCTCCTCCGCAGTGACCGGCTGCACGAAATCCAGCTCCAGCACCGATCCCCCGGTGAAGTCCACTCCGAGGTTCAGTCCCTGCACTGCCAGACTGATGAGGCCGATGAGGATTATTGCGGCAGATATTGTGAACCACAGCCGACCGCGCTCGGCGAAACGGAAGTTCGGCAGTGGCAGCCTCTCGTCGGTCGGCCTGTCTTCCCTAGCCATTTGCTCGTCCTCCTCTGGTACCGAAAAAGGCCGGTCCCTCGCGGATTAGCCCCGCAGCGGCCAGCTGAATGAGTGCGAAGCGGGTTATCACCATAGCAGTGAACATGCTCACCACAATGCCCAGCGACAGGGTCACGGCAAACCCCCGAATGGGGCCGCTGGCCAGCCAGTACAGAACTCCCGCGGCGATCAGTGTAGTGACGTTGGCATCGACGATGGTGCGAAATGCCGTGCGGAAACCGCTGTCAATCCCCGCCCGGGGAGTGGCTCCACCCCGGACCTCCTCCTTGATTCTTTCAAATATGATGACGTTGGCATCGACAGCCATGCCTATGGATAGAATGATTCCGGCTATTCCCGGGAGAGTCAGCGTAGCTCCTATGGTGTTGAGTGCGACCAGAAGCAGGACAATGTACAGTCCGAGGGCCAACACGGCCCAACCCCCCGGCACGCGATAAAAGGCAATCATCAGGGCAATAACCGCCGCCACGCCGATGAGCGCCGCCTGCCAGCTCTGCTGCACCGCTGCCTCTCCCAACGTGGCACTGACAAACTGCGGGCGGAGCGGCTCAAGATCCACCGGCAGAGCGCCCGAGTTGAGAATGATGGCAATCTCCTGCGCCTCCTGCAGGCTCTCGTATCCCTCAATGATGGGATTTCCGTCGGTGATGGTACTACGCACCACCGGCGCCTGCACCTCTTCATCGTCCAGCTTGATTATGATCCTTTCACCGAGATGCTTTTCGGTCGCCTCAGCCAGAAGCCGGGTGCCCTCGGCATCGAACTTCAGATTGACAATGGGCTGTTGTGCTCCCATCTGGTCGGTCTGGAACATGGCTCCGGCCTCGTGCAGATGTTCGCCCGTGAGGAGAACGTTGCCATCCTCGTCGGTAAACTCCAGGCGGGCCGTCCTGCCGACCAGTTCCATGGCCTCCTCCGGGTCACGCACTCCCGGAAGATTGACCACAATGCGTCTGGCCCCCTCACGCATTATCTCCGGCTCAGCCACACCGAGGCCGTCAACCCGCCGGCGGATTACCTCCAGAGCCGATTCCATGGCCCGATCCGACACGTCGGGATCCTCGGCCTCGAGGACAATGTGGATACCGCCCACCAGATCCAACCCCTTGGTTATTTCATCCCACACCGGCTGATGAATCCCGTAATAATAGCCAACTCCGGCGATCACCAGAACCAGCAGGATAATGTATGCCAGGTGAGTCTTTCGCCGTTGACTCCGCATTCACTCGCTCCCTTCCAGGACGCCCGATACGCGTCCCAAATTATATCCCCGCCTCAGAAATAGTGTCAATTCAGCGCTCCGCTCACAGCATCCGCATGCCGTTCATCTCCAGGGAGAATCTCTGTCCGAGAAAGGTCGCCGCCCGCCTACACATCATCATGCGGGTCATGAAGATCTCAAAGTAGTCCATCAACGGCGACAGCTCGGTATCAATCTCCAGCCGCAGGGTCACGTTCTCGTCCTCCCGATCCACATCCAGAAAAGAGCGTTCCGCTGCATAGTTGACCCGGTCGTGGATGTCGAACTGGGCCGGATCCTCCAGCCGAACGCGGGATCGGTGAACGTCCGACTTGTCGGCCAGCACCAGGGCGGCACTCACCTCACTGACTATCTGCCCGTCCCGCTCCTCGTGGTTGCCTATGGCGCCCACCACGATGGCCGTACATGCTGGCGAAAGGTGGCGCTCCCGCAGCAGGCGGTGACTCAACACTGCTCCCACGTGAGCGTGATCATGCCGGTGAAACACGTTGCCGATGTCGTGCAAAAAGCCGGCTATGGCCGCCAACTCCGCCACCTCATCATCATATCCCAGTCGCAGCATGATGTTGGACGCAATGTCTGACACCAGTCCGGCATGCCGGATCCCGTGCTCCGTCAATCCCAGATTCCCCAGCTGTCTGTCGCCCTGTTTGAGGTAGGCGATGACCTCATCGTCCTTCCTCAACTGCTCCACCGATACTCCCAGCTCACCCACGTCTCAACTTGCCCCTTTCCTGACGAAATCCAGGACCCGGCGACATATATCGTCCGGCTTCACTCCGTCTGTCGCAATTATCAGGTCTGCGTCCTCCCGGGCCGTGCGCAGTCGCTCTCTCTGCTGCCCCAGCCGGCCGGGGCCCCACCTTACGCCCCGACGGCGGACAATCTCCGGATGACTGACCTCCAGGTAGACCACGTAATCGGGATCGCGGTGCAGATACATCTGCGATAAGCTCGAGTGTTCCTGCGCGATCGAGTGAGCATCGATCCCAAAACGGCGCAGCTTGCCCACCAGAGTGCTCTTTCCGGCAGCACACGGTCCTACCACCGCCACCCGCGGCGGTCCGGCCGGGCGCGGTATGCGTCGTCGCAGGCGTGCACAGTCAATACGGAAACGCAATGTCAATTGAGCGCACCGCAGCCTCTCCCATGGCCACCTCTCTGGGTTGTAGGGTCACCACGGCCAGGGACATATCATCAATCGAAGTCCCTCCCGCGGCAGCCAGAGCAGACGAGAACATCGCATCAGCCAGCACCGAGGCGCGGCTATCCTCCTCCCGCAGATGATCGGCCAGGGGAGCAACGCCCAGCTGCTGGCCCCGCTTTCTCCCCGCGTGTATCACTCCGTCGGTGAAGATGGCGGCACGGGTTCCGGGTCGTATGGGGCACTCCAGTATGGCTGGCTTGGTGAAATGATGCACCCCTATGGGCGGCACTCGCTCATCCAGCGTGGTGATGTTCTCCCCATCAAAGAACAGCGCTCCGGCGTTACCGTTACGTGATATGACAAATGTTCCAGTGTACAGATCCACGGACAGGATAACCAGCGTACAGACTATCTTGCCGCCCCGCAGAGCATAGAGGTTGTCGTGCACCGCCCGCGCCACGGCTCCGTCGCGCGCGCCCTCGGCCAACAATGAGGTTGCCCGCGCCACCACCAGGTTGCTGACTCGCTTGGCCGGTTCACCGCTGCCCTGGCCGTCCGCGGCGACGACGGAGAGCCCCCCGCGGGGTCTCTCCACCACATCCACACTGTCACCGCTGGTGGAAAGGCCGGATTTCGGGGTCTTGCGCACGGCCACATCAACCAGGTGGCGTTCGGGCATGTGCTCATCCCCCTCCCGTCCGCATGTACTCAGTCTTCAGCAGGCGCAGCGACCGCAGACGGTTCAGAGCCGCGGCGATCTCCATGCAGCGCGGGCGGGCATAGTCCCCGGGATGCCCGCTGAAGGGCGAAAGCACATCCAGACCCTTCTGATCCAACTCTCGCTCCAGGTGCTCCAGGGCATCGTAAATGCACATGTCCGGAAATCGGCTGCGCACCGAAACCAGGGCGTCCGCTATGGCCCGCGTCTGACTGAAATCGACCAGCTGCTCCACGCTGGACAGGTCAATCGTCTCCGTGCCGAATTGTATGGTGGACATTCCCCGCGTCTTCACCTTCACGCGTCCCCTGTGCCGGGCATCTATGCTGTCCGGGTCGGGAAAACGCCGGTTGCGCCGCGGCATTCCGCCCGGCGATTCTTCCGCCCGTCCCGTGGGGAATCGTTCCGCAATCTCGGCAGCTTCGGCGGTCACATTTTTGGGGCGATAATGATCCATCATGATCACCGTGTCGGCCACGTCGAAATAATCGCCCGATCCGCCCACCACCAGTACGGTGGAGACGCCCAGCTGGCGATGCAGCTGGCGCACCCGGTCAATGAACGGGGTGATGGGCTCCTTATCCGCCGCCACCAGCAGCTGCATACGCATGTCGCGCATCATAAAATTGGTTGCACTGGTATCCTCATCTACCAACAGGGTGTCGGCACCCATCTCCAGCGCCTCCATGATGTTGGCGGCCTGGGAGGTGCTACCGCTGGCCGAGGGGGTGGTGAAGTTTCCGGTGTCAGTCCTGTTGGGCAGGTCGCGGATAAAGGGACGTATGTCCACACCGGTCACCTGTCGGCCATCCTCCGCCCGGATCTTGATGGCGGACGGGCGGGTCACCACGAGTTCCCGTCCGTCACCAGGAATGTGATTGTATATCCCGCGATCCAGCGCCTCCAGCAGGGTAGACTTGCCGTGATATCCACCGCCCACGATCAGATTCACGCCCTCGGGAATCGCCATTCCGGAGACGCGACCACCGTTGGCCAGCGTCGCCTCTCTTTTCAGCGAGGAGGGCGCGCGAAACGGCACTGCTTCGTCGCGCAACATCGGTTTCTCCGATACCCCCGACTCGCGGGGAAGAATCGACCCGTCCGCCACAAAGGCCACTGCTCCCATGGAGGATAGCTGCCGTCTGAGCTTGGCCGCATCTTCCACTGACAGCACGAACTTCCGCACTTCACGCCCGTCCAGCGCCGAGTGATACATGGCCCTTCTTCCGGCGGCCGGCAGTTCTTCCAGCAGCATCTTCTGAGCCTGCATTCCCAGCACTTTGCGCCCGCGCGCCGGCAGTCCGGCGACCAAGCGCACCTCCACGTATTCGGAGGTGACGACCACGGCAGTTCTCTCCAGTACCTGCTGTCCCGGTCGGTCTACCGCCAGCATTCCACTCTTGCCGGAACCGCGGTTGCCCTTGGCCACGCGATTCAACACCGAATCAAAGGCGCGCAGGATGTAATCCTCCAGGGCAATTCTCCGATCCGGATTGTCGGACAGATCGCTGGGAAACTGTGCGCGCCCGGCATCGAGGCGCAGCCGAACCTTGGATGGCGAGGCAAAGGGATCTCCCTGTACGTGATCCACAAATAGCGTGAACTCGTCCACCCCGTAGGTGCCAGCAATGTCCTTGTATGCCTTGTAACCCTTGCTGTCAATCCGTTTCAATTCACTCGCCAGGTGACTGGCATCCTTGATCTTGCTCACTGTATCCCTCCGATTGAGTTCCTGCTGCTGCATTCACACTGGCATTGACACATCATTATAACATGCCCGCTGCGTGGGCGAACGTAAGTAAACCGGAATACGTGCCCCCCGTCGCTGTGCATCATATGGGGACAGGGAGGTGCTCCGCGATCAGACACACCGAAGGCAGCTCCGGGCACAGACCGCATCCGGTCGGTCCTCCGGCCCGCCAGATCGACGACGCCGAAGTCAAACCGGCGGTGACGCGCAGAACTCTGCGAATAACCTTTGCCTCCGTACACACCGCCCGAAAGGCCCGTTCAGCCCTTGCGGATGTCGCACACGCCGACCTGCAGACCGGGCCCACTCCGGCTCTGCTGCTCACCGTCGACAGCTCCGGCATGCGCCGGGTGCGGACGGTGCTGCGCGAGCTGGGAGGGCAGATTGCCGATACCCGTTGAGGCATCACTCACCCCTCGTCCGCAGGTAGTCGGCCCGCCCCCGCTTCCACCTCTGGTAATGGGCATAACTCAGATAGCCGGCCCCGAGCAAAAACAGGGCCGTCAGAACCGCCAGCCAGAAGGTTCCGAGACCCTCCTCCCAGCCGTGCCCGACCTCTGCCCAGCCCCAGATAATTCCCCCCAGCACCGTCAACAGGCCGGCCGCGGCGGCCGCCCAGTTCAAATTTCTCTCCCGCTGCATGTAGTGCATCTTCTCATCCCACGACAGCATCTCCCACTCCGTGGCGCCTCCCAGCTGCCCGCGGCGATGCGCGTACCGCGTTCTGCGCTCCTCCTCCGGCAGGTCATCGGGCTGGACCTCGGTGTTCATCAACCGATCCAGTGTACGCTCCAGCCTGACCTGCATGAAAGCAGCATACAGGTAGCCGAACAGACCTATGAACGCTGTAATCTGTGCGGTGTAGGCCAGATCAATCAGCTGCACGGAACCGCCCCCATCCCCTAATCTGTGCAGGAGGTATTCTCGACCAGCTGCGCCCAGCCCTGCCGCAGGTCACAGCAAAGGAGTGCAATTGCGGCCCGCCTACCGCCCTGCAGTCGTCTGGTTGAAGTACTCCTCAATGGCCATGGCTGCGGTAGCCCCGTCTCCCACCGCCGTGGCAATCTGCCTCTGCAGCCGGTGTCTGACATCGCCAACGGCAAATACGCCGGGCACGGAGGTCCCCAGATCCTCATCTGCCTTTATGTATCCATCGGCGTCCAGCTCCAGTTCGCCCGACACGAACCCGGTGGCGGGGCGGTGTCCCACATATATGAACACTCCGGATACCGGCAGTTCCCTGCTCTGTCCCACCGTCACATTGTGAACCTGCAGACCGGTCACGCTCTCGTCTCCCATGATCTCCTCGACCACGGAATTCCAGACGACCTCGATCTGCTCACTGGCGAAGAGACGCTCCTGCAGAGCCTGTACAGCGCGGAGCTCATCCCGCCGGTGAATGAGATAGACCTTACTGGCGAAACGAGTGAGGAATAACGCCTCCTGCACGGCCGCGTCGCCCCCGCCCACACAGGCCACTTCCTTCCCACCGAAGAAGGCACCGTCGCATGTAGCACAGTACGAAACGCCGCGGCCGGTCAACCTCGCCTCCCCGGGAACTCCCAGGGTGCGGGGGGCAGAACCAGTGGCCAGAACCAGTGCTCGGCCAGAATACTCTCCAGCCGCCCCACGAACGGTTTTCACCTCAGACGAGATGTCGAGCGACTGGGCCTCATCCATGACCAGTTCGGCCCCAAAACGCTCCGCGTGCTCCCGGAAATCCTCCGCCAGTTCTGCCCCGCTGACCGCCGGGCGCCCCGGCCAGTTCTCGATAACGTCTGTGCTGGCCATTAGCCCGCCGGGCATCTCCTTCTCCAGGACTGCGGTATTCCACCCGGCCCTGCTGGTGTATATAGCGGCCGTGAGCCCTCCCGGCCCACCACCGACGATAATCACATCATACATGACACTCAGCCCCTTTCTCGCATCCAGACGTGGGATCATTACCTATCATGACCATATTTCAAAAAAGGCCAATACACAAGATGCAGCGGAGTTTCCGGGCTTTGGGCAGCAAATGACGCGCATCGACGGAGACCGCACCGCCCCGACGACGGGCATCCCGACGATTTGCGCCACCGCGCGGACGCCGGGCAACGTATTTCGCATATAATGCCGCCTCCGCCTTGCCCGGGCAGTAAATCTCAGATATCATGTTAGACGTACAGAGCAATTGGGGACCCGAGGCGGGTCGCTTCCAGCGATAAAGGCAAACGCATCGCAAGGTGCGGACGCAAAGCTGCGGATCCTGAGCCCAGAGGGCAGGGATGGCCGGGCTGCCGAACTAGAATCGGCTCGCTTTTACTCGTTACAGGCTGCGCAACCACGCGGAAAAGGCCGGCCTCGGTTCCTACGGGAGGAACCGGCTGTGCTACCTGAGTCCATCGCAAGACAAAATGCCGCAGGTGGTCATACGGGTCGGAGCGCCGCCAGGCGCAGCTTCGCGCCGATGACGGCCCCGCACCGGTCGTGCCCCAGCTCCGCCTCGCTGCTGACGGCCGACCGTCATACCGTCGTTACTCCGTCCTCACAAGCGGAACCCGGCGCTGCCGAGAACCGTTCGTGCGGCGGCCCGGCGATGGACTGCCGGATCTCCCGGAAACGAATGCGCTGCGTCACATCTCAGAATCTTTACCCCCTCACCCGGACACTGGAGACGAGATTTTCTGTGTTCTACTGCCGGCTCACCCCTCCAGCGACGCACCGCGGGATTGGAACTATCCGACCGGCGCGTCGCTCCCAGTTCTGCGGCCAGAACCGGAGGCGTCGAGCTGCCGCAAGAATGCAGTTTCCGCTGTCGCCGCGCCTTCCCCTCTCGCCCCATCCGTGGGGCGCAGGGCGCGCACTGCCGGAAAACTCTAACCTCTGCACACCCCTCCGGTGTCCGGGCCTGCCACCTCTCTCAGCTGAGCGGGAGGGAACAGTTCCCGACGACTAATCACATCTTCTCGGCAGGTACCTGCAGCAAATCGCAGAACTCAAACAGGGTGGGGCCGACTGTCGCTCAGCTGGATGACTGCCCGCGGCGAAGGAGCGACGGCCGCCCCGGACGGATCCCGATACCGAGAGAGGGCGGGTCAGAAATGCGACATAACATGGATCGGCGACATCTGGCCGGCCTGCTGTCCGCCGTAGCAGTGCTCATTGCCTGGTGGATGACGGCTTCCAGTGGCCTGCCACTGCAGACCAGGGTGGCCCTGGTGGGCATCCTCCTGACGGTCATATGGTGGGCTGTGGCCCTCATACCGCCTGCCTATACCTCCATGTCGATGCTCTTGTTTTTCGCAGTGACCGGCATAGGCGCACCGGAAGACCTCTTCGGGTTCTGGATCACCCCCATGGCCTGGCTCATGATTGGAGCCTATCTCATCGCCCGGGGCGTGACCCGGGTTGGACTGGCCCGCAGAATCGCCGTGCGTCTGGTGAGCAGGTACGTCCGCTCGTACACCCAGCTGGTGATAATGATATACGGTCTGAACCTCATCCTCGCCCCCCTGGTCCCCCTCCCCTTTCCCCGCGCATTCCTCATCATGGCTCTGGTGTGGGAGATACTCCGCGAATCCGGGGTGGATGCGGAGGGGCGGGCCAGTCTGGGGTTCTGCGTATTTATGGGGTCGGTCCCGGCCTCCATGCTCTTTCTCACTTCCGAGGCCATCCTGAATCCGGTGACCGCATCGCTGGCCGGGGGTATCTCCTGGCTGGAATGGGCAACGCTCATGAGCGTGCCCGCCCTGGCTGCAGCAGGCCTGATGCTGGGCGCCCACCTCCTGGTCTTCCAGCCGGTCCCCCTGAACATAGATCCAGCCGCCTGGCGGAAGAAAGCGCGGGATATGGGGCGTCTGTCGGCCGACGAGATGCGGGTGCTGGCCTGGATTGCACTGGCCCTTCTTTTGTGGATTACGGACTCCCTGCACGGCATTCATCCCGGATGGGTGGCCCTGGGGGTGGGGGTCGGAATGGCTCTGCCCGGTATAGGCGGGATCCTGGGGGAGTCGGACCTATCGGAGGGCGTGGACTGGTCCGCGCTGCTGTTTGCCACCGCCGCGCTGGCCATCGGAGCCATAAGTGAGGCCACCGGCCTCACCGAATGGCTGCTGCAGTTTCTCCTTCCGGCACAGATATCCGAGCACTACCTGTTCATTCTGGGTTACGTGGCCGCGGCCGGCTTCGTACTGCACCTGTTCGTGGGGAGCGTCCTGGCCACCCTGTCCATGCTGGTGCCGCCGCTCATGGCCATGGCTGCACAGTTCGATGTCCCGTCCTTCGCACCGGCACTGCTCATATACAGCACGGCGAACATGGGCATCGCCCTTCCCTTTCACAATCTCATGATCCTGGTTGGTGTGGGTGAGACCGGGGCCTTCAGCGAACGGGAGACCCTGCGATTCTTCCCGGCTCAGGCGGCCATAACGCTGATCACCGTGCTGATCCAGATCAGCTGGTGGGTCCTGATCGGACGCCTGTAGGTGAGGGGCGCCTGAGCGAACTCATCAGCGACGCCGCATGAGTCTGCGTGCGCCGCGGCGCGCACGACGCCGGGCCGCCTCATGTGCCGCCCATTCCAGTTCATCATCCAGCACCTCCAGTGCCGGATCGCCGCCCGCGCGGTCCATGGCCAGTGCCAGGAGAAGATCCGTCAGGTGCGGGTTTTTCGGCAGGAGGGGACCGTGTAGGTAGGTACCAAAAGCGTTTCCGCGCACACAGCCCTCCATGCCACCCCTGCCGTCATTGCCGCGCCCGATCAGCACTGAGCCCAGTGGTTCTGCGTCATCGGACAGACGGGTACGCCCCGCGTGGTTCTCGAATCCCACTATCGTCCCGCGGCCCGGAAGCAGGGAGGACTGAATCACCGCATCGCCCACAATTCGTTGCTCGGCAGCAACTGTCTCCATATCAAATATTCCCACGCCCGGTATCTGCTGCCCCGACGCAGTGCGGTAGCTGTGGCCGAAGAGCTGGTATCCGCCGCAAACTGCCAGCATGACCGCGCCGTCTTCCGCGGCCTCCAGCAGGGGACCCCGTTTATCCTGCAGGTCGCGCCACACCATTTCCTGTTGGCTATCCTGTCCGCCGCCCATGAACAGTATGTCCCAATCGTCCGGTTCGAGAGGATCTCCCGGATCGATGGACTCCACCTGCACGGGGATGCCGCGCCACTCGCATCTCCGACGCAGAGCGACTATGTTTCCACGGTCGCCGTAAAGATTCATGAGATCGGGATAGAGATGGCCAATCCTCAGTCGGATCATCATGGGGTCTCCCACACCTCGGACACAACCCCGCGCGAACTCAACTCGGTTCGCAGCGCCAGCATGGCGGTGTATGTACACAGCACATAGACCCGGGTCGACTCCCCGGCCACCCGCAATGCCTCCCGCACCGCGCTGGAGGGGTCAGACTGCACGCCGATTCTCTCCTCAGAAACCTCCGAATACTTCAACCGCACCGCCATATCATGGGCGCGCAGACCGCTGGCTACGAAGCGAATCCCCGGCCGCCCGGCAAATGGGGTAAATCGCACGTCCCAGAGCCAGGAGATGTCGCGTCCATCTGCGGCGCGATCATTCACCGCCAGCACTACGATCGCATCCTCCCCGTCGCTGCGCACAGTCCGCAGGACCTCATTGAAACCGGCGGGGTTTTTCACCAGTGCGAGCGAAAACTCGCCATCCTCGAGCAGAATCCTCTCCATTCGCCCGAATGCACCGGAAAAGTTCTCCAGTCCCGTCCGGATGTGTTCAGCGGCCACCCCCATGGCAGCCGCCCCCGCCGCCACGGCGGTCGCATTGTAGGCGTTGTATATGCCCGGAAGGCGCAGGCGAAGGTCCAGATCGGCGCTGCCGGTCTGCGCGGCAAACTCGTCGGCAAAACGCAGGTTCATACTCCCCCCCACAGCCTCGTCATCGGTCGTGACCAACCCCATGACGTGCAGAGGTGGACGGGCTAGATTGCACTGCGGACACCGATACTGGCCCAGATGGCCATACGTGGTGAAACTGTACGCAAAGCGGCTGCTGCACTGCGGACAATGCTTGACATCGACGCCCACCCGCTCCTCCGGCCGCTCTCGCTGCTGCCAGGCCGAAAGTTCCATGCCGTACATGACGGGGCGGCATCCCGCTGGCAGGCCTTCGGCCAGATGGGCAACCCCCGGATCATCGGCATTCAAACAGACCACATCCCGCACCGCCCCGAGGGAACTGCGCACCAGGGCTGTGATCCTGTCCAGCTCGCCAAATCTATCCAGCTGATCACGAAACAGGTTGGTCACTATGGCGCAGTGTGGGCGGATGTGCGGGGCCAGCGCCGGAGCAGCTGCCTCATCGACCTCGAGTATGAGAGTGTCACCGCGCAGGCGACCGCCCAGCGTGGCGAATGCGATCAGGCTGGAGGCCGCCCCCGATGCCAGGTTGGCGCCGCTGACGTTGCGGACAACCCGGCGCCCGGCGCGGCGCAGTACAGCTTCGAGCATGGCAGAGGTGGTGGTCTTCCCATTGGTACCGGTAACTATAATGCGCTCCCCGACGGTAGCGCAGGTGAGCGATATGAGGTCGGGTGCCACCAGCAGTGCGACCCGTCCGGGCAGGGTGGTTCCGGCACGTCCGAGGGCCCGCAGTAACCATATCAGCAGTTTCCCGACTGCAACTGCAGCCGTCAGCCGCAGATTCAAGCGCCGTCCTCCGTTCTCAGGTCATGAGGATCTGGCTCACCCCGAAGATGAACCAGAACAACGAAATCCAGGTCCAATCACGCAGGCTCTTGTTGACACGGGCATCAGCATCCTCATGATCTCCGTATTTCTGCTCCAGCCTGCGCCGGAACCACTGTGATCTGGTGACTCCCAGACAGGCGGCACCCGTGAGGACACTGAGCACTCCTATGAGGCTGCCGGCCATGAGACCGCTCCCTTCCCGCCACTCTCCCGCTCCGTCCGGTTGCGGGCAGAAAAATGTCGGGATGGCGAGATTTGAACTCGCGACCTCCGCGTCCCGAACGCGGCGCCCTAGCCAAACTGGGCCACATCCCGACTGCACATCATCGCCTCTTGCGTGTTTCTGAGCATAATTTTATCCCTTATCCCCATACACCGTCAACATAGGGCATCAGGCGTCGCCCTGCTCGTGCGCCATGCGCAGGGCGAGGCGGAAGATCGCCTCATTGTTGTCGTAATCACAGTACAGCAGAAACTCATTCGCCGACACCCACCTGGCAGCCTCCACCTCCCCCATATTGGGAGTCAGCCGGCGCTCCCGCGTGGTGGCCAGATAGTACACCACCAGCTTGCGCTGCAGGCGGCCCCGCCGCCAGAAACTGTAGGTCACCTCGTCGAGCCGTTGCTCAATGTGGGCACTGATCCCGGTCTCTTCCTCGATCTCGCGCAGGGCTGCCTCCCTGGGCGTCTCACCGGGGTCAATTTTCCCCTTGGGCAGAGTCCAGCACCCCCATCGATCGCGGATCACCAGCCAGCCCTCGGGGCCGCGCACCGCGGCCCCGGCTGCCCGCTCGCGCCGGCACTCACTCATCTGGGCATCGTCCCCATCCAGTCGGTGCATGCTTCACCGTTCACTCCCATTCCTGCGACACGTGCAGCACCCGGTATCCCGCATCCCGCAGGCACTCGACGACCCGCTTGGGACGCTGCGTCTTCACGCGCAGGACGACATTGCCGATGCTGGCCTGCTCCGGAGTATACGTGGCAATGCTCGCTATGCTTTCGCCGCAGGATTTGACGATCTGCGCAAGGTCGGCGAGCTTGCCCACCCGGTCCGGTACCGACAGTGATATGCGGGTGCCGGGCTGGGTGAATCCCATCATCTGTATGATCATTCGGCCCAGATCAGCCAGCGTAACGATGCCCACCAGTTTGCCGCGTTCTCCGGTGACCGGCAGGGCAGTGTAATCATGGTTGTACATGATCCGGGCGGCCTCTTCCAGTATTTCGTCCTCCTCTATGGTGGTTGTGTCTCCCGTCATTACTTCGCTAATTTTGCGCTCAGCAGTGCGCCCGGCCTGCACATCCTCCATCATGTGCGTGAGAAGATCGACTGCAGTGACGATGCCCACCAGTGATCCCGTCCGGACCTCGCGCACCGGCATTACCTCATACCCACGAGCCTGCATGGTCTCCCAGCAGGACCTGAGGTCCGTCTCGGGGGACACCGTCTCCACCTGCCGGTTCATGGCATTTCTGACGAACATGTGCAGCACTCACCTCTTTCGTGAAGGAATCACCTGCCCCTAACTCAATTCGTCATCCGTCGGCCGCTCCCTGCTTTCATTCGTCCGGCAGGACGTGGATTTCTGCCCTGGCCATCTCTTCTCGAATCCCACTGAGGCGCCGCAGGCTGTACTTGCGGGACACGTGCTCGCCCCACCCGTATTCGTCATCGGAGGGCAGGTCATCGTCATCCTCTTCATCCATTCTTATCCTGGCATTGAGGCGACGATAATAGCCCTCACGTATTAATCCGGCATCCATGACCGACAGGGCATCCTCCACTGCGTCTTCGTCCAGGTCGCGATACTCTTCCCAGTGCAGAACACTATTCAGGGGTATGCGCGGACGGGGGTCAGGATTCTCCGCAGGATATCCCATGACCAGGCCCACCAGCGGATAGACGCGGGGCGGGATGGAGAACAGCTCGCGCAGCTGTCCGGCCACAAAGGGAGCCGCACCGAGAAAACAGCTACCCAATCCCATGGCTTCTGCCGCCAGCACCATGTTCTGCCCCATGTAGGCGACGTCCTGAATGCCCAAAAATAGCATGCTCAGATCATCGGTCCGATTGCTCCTCCCGCGCGCGGCGATGAACTTCTCCAGCCGGCGAAGATCGACACAGAGCAGGGCGAAAACCGGGGCCCGCTGCACCAGCGGACCAAATATCTCGGCCAGTTCCTCCCCGCGCGACTCATCGGTGCTCACGATGACTGAATACATCTGACCGGTAAATGGCGCCTGCTGGCCGGCCCGAACGGTAGCCTCGATCTTATCCCTCTGTACCGGCCGATCGCTAAATTGACGAATGCTGGCCCGCTGCATCATATTATCCAGTGCCGCGGGACAGTCACTCAGATCCCTCATATCCTGCCAATCCAATCGCATCACCCCTCCTCGGGGGAGATGATTATCTCATCGTCCACATCCAGTACGGGAATGTCAGCTTCGACCAGATCCGCGTACTTGAGACCGGAGCCGGTGTTGATCACCATGACCTCATCATCCAATGCGAGATCCCCGTCCTCCCGCATCTGCCTTACGCCAGCCACGGCGGCCGCTGCCTCGGGGCAGATGAAGCTGCCATCGGCGCGAGCAACTGCGTGCAGAGCTTCCACTATTTCCTCGTCGGATACGGCGACTGCCCGCCCATCCGAGGCATAAATCGCCTCGAGAACGAGGAAATCACCGAGCGCTTTCGGAACGCGTATGCCACCGGCAATGGTGGTGGCCTCCTCCCAGAAGTCCGAATCGGTTCTGCCGCTCTCAAAGGCCCGCACCAGCGGCGCACAACCCTCCGACTGTACGGCCACCATCCGCGGCCGTTCGGAGCCGATCCAACCGACGCGCTCCAGCTCATCCAGTGCCTTCCATATGCCAATCAGACCCACGCCTCCGCCGGCGGGATAGACTATGACATCGGGAACCCGCCAACCGAGCTGCATGGCCAGCTCCAGACCCATGGTCTTCTTGCCCTCTATGCGATAGGGTTCCTTGAGTGTGGAGACGTCAAACCAGCCGTACTTGCCGCAGGCCTCGCCGATTATCCGTCCAGCATCAGAGATCAGGCCGCGCACGAGATAGGTGCGGGCATCGTACAGGGAACATTCCTTCATGGTGATCTCCGGGGCGTCCTCCGGCATGGCTATTACACAGCCCAGCCCGGCGCGCGCAGCGTAGGCGCTCCACGCCCCGCCGGCATTGCCGGCCGTGGGCATGGCGACCGTCTCGGCACCCAGATGGGCGGCCATGGAGATACCGCACGCCGCCCCGCGCGCCTTGAAGGTGCCGGTGGGGTTGTAGCCCTCGTCTTTGATCAGTATGTTATCCATGTCGATCTGGCCCGCGTAGCCGTCCAGCGAGTACAGAGGCGTCATGCCCTCTCCCAGACTCACTATTTCCCCCTCCGGCACGGGCAGAAAGGCCGAGAAACGCCACATGTCGTCGCGTCCACGTTCAACGTCGCTGCGGGGCACTTCGTCCCGCAGCCGCCCCAGATCATAGCGGACCAGAAGCGGGGACCCACAGTCGCACAGGTTGCGCAGTTCATCGGCAGCGTAGGTTTCCTCGCACCTGGGGCATTGCAGTTGCTCGAGATACAATCAGACCAGTCCCTTCCACAGTCAGGATTCGTCTAATCAGAAGCGGCGACAACGCCCCGCTCCAGTAGATCGGCAATGTCATCATCAGCATATCCCAGATCATCCAGCACGTCCCGCGTGTGTTCGCCCAGAAGCGGCGGGGCAGCTCTAATTCCACCCGGTGTACGGGACAGCTGTACCGGTACTCCCAGAACATCGACGTCACCCTCGGCGCTGTGCGTGACCTGCTGAATCATGCGCCGGTGGTGCACCTGTTCGTCCTGGAAAATCTCCGCCAGATTGAATATGGGACCGCAGGGAATGCCGTTTTCGCGCAGAGTGTCCATCCACTGTTCGCGCGAGCGTGTCTGCATGATCTGCGAGATCCGCTCGACCAGCTCCTCCCGGTTCTCGATCCTGTCCGAGTTGGTCGCGTAGCGCGGGTCATCGGGATCCACGTCCACCAGGGGAGCGAAGCGTCTCCACAGCGCATCATTGCCCACGGTCACATTGAGCCAGCCGTCCGCCACGGGAAAGGCCTGATACGGGACGATGCTGGGATGAGCGGAGGCAGTTCTCGGCGGCAGGTCGCCGCTGGCGAAGTAGTAGTGTGCCATGTACGTCATCCACGAGACCTGCACATCCATCATGCTCACATCTATGTACTGCCCCTGTCCGGACCGGTGGCGTTCCACAAGAGCGGCAGCGATGGAAAAGGCTGCCTGCATCCCCGCACCTATGTCGGCCACAGCCACGCCGACCCGGATGGGTTCACCGCCCTCGGGGCCGGTAATGCCCATTAATCCTCCCATGCCCTGCAAAATGGCATCGTAGGCGGGTCGATCCCGATAGGGTCCGTCCTGTCCGAAGCCGGATATCGAACAGTACACCAGCCCCGGATTGTCCTTCTTCAAATCGTCGTAGCTCATCCCGAGTCGCTCCACCGTACCCGGGCGGAAATTCTCCAGCACCACATCACTGCCGGCGGCCAGCTCCTGCCCAATACGCTGGCCCGCATCATCCTTGAGATTAAGAGCCAGGCTCTTTTTGTTGCGATTGATGCTCAGAAAATAGTGAGCCTGATCGCCCACCCACGGCGGACCCCAGCTCCGGGTATCGTCTCCCGTATCCGGGCGTTCCACCTTTATGACTTCCGCCCCGAGATCGGCCAACATCATGCTGCAGTAGGGGCCGGCCAGAACCCTGGACAGATCCAGTACACGCACTCCAGTAAGGGGGCCCTGCAAGTGTTCATCACCCTCCCAGCAAAACGTCTCCTATCATCTTTCGCCCATTCGTACCGCGGGCCCGGGATCCACCCCCGGGCCCGCAGCCGCTCATGCAGAAAAGCCTGTTTCACAAATGCTGTCCGACCAGCAGGGGCACCTCCCAGGGGAAGGCTGCCACGGCAGCGCCGCCCTCTTCCAGCGCCTCCTTCTTGCTGGCATAATCCCCGCGGCCACCTTCCACGATGGCCCCGGCATGCCCCATACGCTTACCCGGAGGCGCGCTCTTGCCCGCCAGATAAGCCACCACGGGCGTATCCATGGTCTTGATGAACTCGGCAGCTTCTTCCTCTGCCGTTCCACCTATCTCTCCCACCAGAACTACGGCCTCGGTGTCATCATCGTGCTCGAATTCCTTCAGGGCATCGACGAAGCTCATGCCCACCACGCGATCACCGCCTATGCCCAGGGAGGTGCTGATACCGTGACCCTCCTCGCACAGGGCGTGCGCGATCTCGTAGCTGAGCGTCCCGCTTCGCGACACCAGACCCACCGGACCGGGATCGTATACGTGACCGGGCATGATTCCAATCTTGCACTGCCCGGGGGTGATGATGCCGAAAGTGTTGGGACCCACGACCCGCGCCTTCTTCTCCGCGGCAAATGCCATGATCTCCATGGCATCGTGCAGGGGCACGTGCTCGGTAATGATGACCAGAAGCTTCAGCCCGGCGGAGATGCCCTCAAACGCGGCATCCTTGACGAAGGGCGCGGGAATGAACAGCACCCCCGCGTTGGGTCCGTGACACTGGATGGCCTCCTCGACGGTATTGTAGACGGGCACGCCGCTGACCTCCTGACCCTTTTTGCCGGGTGTGACTCCAGCGGCAATCCTGGTGCCGTATTCGCTCATCAGCTCGGTGTGAAATGAGCCCTGATGCCCGGTGGCTCCCTGCACCAGCAGTTTGGTTTTGTCGTCGATCAAAATTGCCATGGTTACTCCTCCTCCGCGCCGTCGGACGCCGCCGTCTGGGCCGCCGCCCGCGCTGCATCCTCGAGATTGCGGAGGGCAGTTATGCCCTCTTCCTCCAGGAGTTGTATGCCCTGTTCCTCGTTGGTGCCGATGAGCCGCACCACCAGCGGACTGCGGAAGGTGCCCTCGCGCTTGACCCGCAGGACCGCCTCAGCCACATCATCGCAGCGGGTAATCCCGCCGAAAATGTTCACCAGCAGCACGCGTGGTTCGGTGTCCGCCAGTACCCTCAGCGCCTCAGTCATGGAATCGACATCAGCACCGCCGCCCACATCCAGGAAGTTCATGGCGTCACTATCGTACTGCTGCAGGATGTCCATGGTGGCCATGGTGGCTCCCGCACCGTTGGCGAGGACGGCAACATCGCCGTCCAGCTGCACGTAGGAAAGTCCTATCTCCGCGACGCGCTCCTCGACTTCCGACAGCCTCTCCGTGACCGGCAGTTCGTGTCGGAATTCGCTATCCTCGTCCACATTCAGCCGGGCATCGGCAGCCAGCATGCGGTCACCGGAGACGACCAGCGGGTTGATCTCGGTCAGTTCGGCGTCCCTGTCCCGGAACAGCCGGTACAGGGCAATGGCTATGTTGCCGAAATCCCGCGCCAGTTTTCCCGCAAGTTCCATCCGTTCAGCGACCGCCCTCATCTGATACGGATACAGCCCCCACTGCATGGGAATCCGTTCCCGCACTATGTACCTGTCGGGAACCTCCTCGATGCTGACTCCTCCGCGGGAAGAGGCAATCAGTATGGGACATCGATCGCCGGGGTCGATGGTCATACCCAGGTAGATCTCCTGATCTATGTCCAGCTTCTCCTCGACCAGCACCCTCTCAACCTCGTGGCCGTGTATCTGCATGCTCAAAAGCTCCGCCGCGACAGCGCGCGCCTCCTGTGGGTCGTCAGCAAACTGCACGCCGCCCGCCTTCCCCCGGCCGCCGGCGAGCACCTGCACCTTCAGAACTGCAGGGCAGTCCAGCTCCCGCGCAATATCCTCCGCTTCTTTGGGGGACGTCGCGACCCGCCCACGCGGGGTCGGGATCTCATACTCCTGAAATACTTCCTTGGCCGTGTACTCAAAGAGTTTCATATCTCGGGAGATCCGGAAAATATCCGGACCTTACCCCCTCCCCTCCTCAAAGTGACCGTTGAGTCTACATCCGTGCATTCTTACTGCCAGCACCTCACCAACCCATCTGCAACCGCAGAGCCCATTCGAATCCTGAGTCCACGCCAACAGCATATCATTGATGTTACCCTACGAAAACGCTATGTTTGGCAAACGGGCTATAACATCTGGGCCGGACCCCCGCCGCCCTGACCCAGTAACAGAGGTGGCGCAGGACGCGCCACCTCCGCAAACCGGCAGCCCCTTGCCGGGTGAATCGCGCAATTGTCGTACGACGGATGCGGTGCGGTCGTGTCCCGTGCACTCCGCCGTCTGCGCCCGCATACTTCCCCATCGGGAAGCGGAATTCCTCCTCCATCCATCGGATCAGACGCGCTCAGCTCCTGCACTCATCACTTCTCGTACACCACTTCGCCGCCGATGACCGTCATGTCCACTTCGAGATCGCGCAGATCATCGTCGGGAACCGCGGCAAAGTCGCGATCCAGAACAGCTATGTCCGCGGCCCTGCCCACGTCTATGCAGCCGGTGAGATCCTCCCAGAACATGAGATAGGCGCCGTTTCCGGTCATCATCCTCAGTGCGGAGAAGCGATCAACCCTCTCCTCGTCCCCCAGCACCTCCCCGCGAGAGGTTCGCCGGGTGACCGCACTATGCAGTCCCCAGAAGGGATTGTAGTGGGCAGAAGTCATGTCGGAGTTGCAGGCCACGACTATGCCCTCCGAATCGTAGGTCTTCAGGGGCGTAAATCCGTTCAGTTTCTCCCGGGTCACCGCCGCAAAATAGAGGTCGCCTTCCACCCAGATGAAACCCGGCTGAGCGGAGACGGCCAGCTCATGCCTCTTCATGAGCTCGAGGGACTCCTCGGTCGGGAAGTAGCCGTGAATGATATTGTGACGCACATCATCCCTCGGCATACTGCCAACCACCGCATCAAATGCCCGACAGGCCATATCCTGTGCCCGGTCCCCACAGCAGTGAATGCCGATGGACCAGCCGATGGAGTGTCCCTCGGTAAACCAGTCGCGCAGCATTTCGGAATCGAGGCGCAGGGGAATCTCGCTCCAGCTTCCATCGCGAAACGGCTCGTTCATCAGGGCGGTCTTGCTGCCCAATCCGCCGTCAATGGCCATCTTGAGCGCACCGATCCGGAGCCTTTCATCACCAAAGTTAGTGCGTATACCCATATGATCCAGCCTGCCGGGAAGATTGGGATCCTCGCTCGGACGGAGTCCGTACCATACCGGCATCATATTGACCCGCAGGGGCAGCTGCCCCCGCTCGTACACATTCTGATAGGCACGCATCACCAGCGGCGGGACACCGGGATCCAGCAGACTGGTTATCCCGTATCGCACGTATTCCTCCGCGGCAGTCTGTATATATCGCTCATACTGCCTAACCCGTTCGCCAGCACCGGGATCCGGCATGACCGCGCGGACCGCCTCCTCGGCCCCGGCGCGCAGAATACCGGTGGGATGGCCTTTTTCATCCCGGTCCACTATCCCGCGCTCCGGGTCGCCGCCCTCCCGGGTAATGCCGGCAAGCTGCAGGGCGCGGGAGTTCACGGCGCACATGCCGAACAGCCGATTCAGGATCACTGGATTGTCCGGAGCCACCTCATCCAGGTCCCAGCGCGTGGGCATCCTCCACTCGGTGAACTGGTTCTCTATCCATCCGGCTCCCATGATCCATTCTCCCGCCCCGACGTCCTCTACCTTCTCACGCAGGATGTCCTGCAGGTCCGATATACTCTCGGCATCAAACAACAGCACCCCATCGTGCATCATAGCCCCGGCTGTGGGCATGTGGTTGTGCGAGTCGACGATCCCCGGAATGGCCGACCGACCCTGCAGATCCACCACTGTCGTCCGGTCGCCAGCCAGGGACCTGACCTCGTCGCTGCTTCCCAGTGCAGTGATTTGCCCGCCCCGCACCGCCATGCCCGTGTGACTCTTATCATCACCGGAACCCACGTATACGGGACCATTTACGAATACCAGATCGGAACAGCCATCGCCCAGTGTATGCATTCGGCATCCCCTCCAGACAGAACCTCGTCGAACTGCTGTGGACAGACATCCACATTTATGTTTTCCTTGCATTGAGGACAAGTCCTCCTCATTTTGCAACATAGGAGCACTCGCCTCAATTTGGCCGCAAATCGCCCCTGAGGGGCTTGGCGGGTGACGGGTGATTAATTAGTATAGGGGTTGGAGTGAGAGAGGACTACATACTGTAGATATTTTGCCCTGTGAAGGGGGTGGGATTGTCCCAGGACAGAACACCATGACAACCCTCATGGCAAACGCAACCAACGAACTTCTGATCACAGTAACCGGGCTGACGGTGGTCTTCACCGTGCTGGTGTTGCTGTGGGCGGTACTGGAGATCATGAACCGCATATTTCGGGAGCCAGAACCGGAGGGTCCGGACCGGGCAGCACCGTCCCGGGAGAGAGTGGACGTGAGGGAACGCGAGGAACCCGAACCATCACTCGCAACTGCCGAGCCACAACCGGAGACCGTCGGGGAGCGACCGGGCGGGCCGCAACCGATGCCCGAACCGGCTTTGGAGGTGCCCGGCCGCGTCAGTCCCCAGGCCACAGCGGCAATCACCGCCGCGGTGATCGACACCATAGGATACGTCCCGGAGACAATGTCTATCCGGACTACCGGCAGACACGCTCCGCACAAGATAGCAGCCGTCGTGGCCGCCGTGGCCGCGACTATGGACGGCATGCCACGGAGCATGAACATCCGCAGTCGGATGCGAACTGACCGGAAGAAGGTAGCAGCCATCACTGCCGCCGCAGCCTACGTTGACGATGACAGCAGCTCGGGATCACCAAGGATCGACAAAGTTGAGAGGAGATAGGCACACCATGCAAAAGCGCCTCAGAGTGACGGTCAATGGCGAGGAGTTTGAAGTCACGGTCGAGGAGATGGAGGACGGCGAATCCGCCCGCACCGCCCCGCCGGTCTCGCGCCCCCAGCCCCGGCCGGTCCGCGAACCCGAACCGCAGGCAATACCCGAGGAAAAGACGAAGGAGCCTGAGCCGGCAGCGGAAGAGACTCCCCCCGCGAAGGAAGAGCCACCGAAAGAAGAAGCGCCCGTCGCCGACCGCGGCGAGATCGAGGTCAACGCTCCGCTCGCCGGGTCCATCAAGTCCATCAATGTGAGCGTGGGCGATGAGGTAACCGAAGGTGAAACAGTCCTGACGCTGGAGGCACTGAAACTGGAGAACGAGATTGTCTCTCCTGCCGACGGCACCGTCGCCACCATAGAAGTATCGACCGGCGACAATGTCGACGGCGACCAGGTGCTCATGACCCTGAACCCGGCCTGACCGGGCCTGCGGATTGGAGGATTCAATGAGCGGTAACCGCAAGATCAAGATCACCGACACAACGTACCGGGATGCGCACCAGTCTCGCATGGCGACGCGGATGTCCACTGATGACATGCTGCCCGTGGCCGAGCTTATGAATGAGTCCGGTTTCTGGGCACTGGAGATGTGGGGCGGGGCCACCTTCGATAGCGCTCTCCGCTTCCTGAAGGAGTGCCCATGGATGCGGGTTCGCAAGCTGCGCGAGAAGATTCCAGAGCCCGGATTCATGATGCTGCTGCGCGGACAGAACATCCTCGGATACCAGCACTATCCGGATGATGTGCTGGAAGCCTTCGTCCATGCGACAGTGAATAACGGAGTGAACATACTACGAATCTTCGATGCCCTCAATGACCCCCGGAATATGGAGCCGGCCATCCGCGCCACAAAAGAAGCCGGCGGACACGCTCAGGCCTCCGTCGTCTACACCATAAGCCCGGTGCACGACGTGGAACACTATGTGGAAACTGCCAAGACACTGGCCGGAATGGGCGCCGACACCATGTGCATCAAGGACATGGCCGGGATCATGACTCCCTATATGGGCTACAACCTGGTCAAGGAAATGAAGAAGGCCATCGACATCCCCATTCACATTCACAGTCACATGACCACGGGTATGGCCCTGACCACATACATCAAGTGCATTGAAGCTGGCGCAGACATCATCGACACCTGCATCAGCGCCTTCTCGGGCGGCACCTCACAGCCGGCGACGGAAACCGCCGTTTCCATTTTGGAAGATGGCGACTACGATACCGATGTCGTACTCGACAATCTGACGGAGATCAACCGGCATTTCACCGAGGTCCGCGGCCAGTATGATGAGTTCTTCACTCCCGCCGATATCGACGTGCGCGGCCTGATCTATCAGGTTCCGGGCGGGATGCTCTCCAACCTCCGCTCACAGCTGCGAGCCCAGGGCATGGGCGACCAGTGGGACGAGGTCATGGAGGAAGTCCCCCGCGTGCGGAAGGAGCTCGGTTACCCACCCCTGGTCACACCGATGAGTCAGATAGTGGGCACCCAGTCAGTGCTCAATGTGGCCACCGGTGAGAGGTACGCAGTGAAGGCCAAGGAGGTTCGCGATTACGTGCGCGGCCTGTACGGTCGGCCTCCCGCCGAGATCTCCGAGGATGTGCGCAAGAAGATCATCGGCGACGAGGAAGTGCTGACGGATCGTCCCGCGGAACTGCTCGAACCCGGCATGGAGAAGGCGCGCGAGGCCATCAAGGACTACATGCAAAAGCCAGAAGATGCGCTCTCGTACGCACTCTTCCCCGAGCAGGCCATGCAGTACTTCGAGCACCGCAAGGTGCACGGCGAGTAATCCGCAGCGCCCAATCACGCATATATGCTCCGGCGGAGGGATGATCTCCCGGGATTCCCTCCGCCGGATATGCAGCACCGGCTCAGCTGTTGTGTCCCAGTTTCGCCTCACCGGCATCGGGTAATTATTCCAAGGCCACGGATTCTCTCACCGCCCCAGCCCGGTGGCGAGCACCTCAACTGGATGGCTGTCCGTGTAAATCACCGAAAAGTAGCGGGAGGTGCCGTCGGCAAATCTCCAGCTGTAGCGGAGATTGACCGCCGCCTTCACTTGAAACGTTCCCGGCCGCTCCCAGGTCACCCGAAACTTCTCACCCGGATAGATCACGATCTGCAGGTTCTCCACTTCCTCCGGCAGATCATCGAGCCGGGCATCCACCGAGTATTCTGCGTATCTCCCCACCACCCACTTGCGGGGGCCGTGCAGATCGATGAGCGGAACGATTTCCGCGGCGGTAGCATAAGAGAACTCCTCCAGTTTGTTCGCCTCCTCCACCTGCACATCCCATTCGATCTCGCGCAGCACCGTTCCGTCAGCAGCAGTGGAATGAGCTGTCACCTCGTACTCACCCGGCCCGGAGAAGCGGTGTTCCATGGATCCACTGACATTGTTGGGGTCTTCAACCAGCACGGAGTCACCGTCGCCAAAGTCCCACAGCCACGCGTCGTGCGGCAGGCGGCGGTCACTCTTCAAGGTAGTGCTCTTGTTGCGGTATGTGGCAGAAATGGATGGAATCTCCTCCTGTTCCGTTTCGCCCGCTGCAATGACCGCTCCCTCATCCACATCACCCCCATCATCCTCACCTGCGAGATCTCCGGGATCGGCATGACGACTGAGGATGCCGCCGTCTTCCTCCTGTCGCTGAACCTCCTGGTCATATGAATCGGGAGGCGCTCCCGAGCCGCGCACGCGCGTCCACAGCCCCATCAGCACATCGGCCCCACGGGCGGCCCAGTGCCAGACCGGATGTCCCCCGCCGGCTGCGCCCCCCGGCATCTCGAGCAGACGGAGGACGGCAGCGACCGCCTCCTCATCATTCGCAGGCCTGCCGCCTGTCGGCACGAACACCTCTTCGCTGACCGACGCTCCCCCCGGTGCAGCCGCGGCGACAGTCTCCGTCCACCAGTCATTGGGCCCCACTCCGGCGTCGACCAGCTGCCACCAGTTCGGAGCTTCCAGAATCACAACTCCATCGGGTGAAGGCGATCCGGCAGCGTTCATGCGCTGCAGAAGATCATTGACCGGAACCCACAGCCGATCCCCGCGGCAGGGTATCGAGATCTGCTCCGGCAGCTGATAAAGCAGGACTGCGTCAGCCAGATCGGTCTGGCGTTGAAACCACTGCACCCCCGCCCACCGACCGGTCCTGTAGGCCTGGGGAGCAATGTAATCCTGTACGAATCTGAGCGCCCGTCGGGTGAGAAACTCCACCGCCATGCTCCGCCAATCTCCGGTAATGGTGACGTCCTCCAGGACATCCTCACTCAGGGCGCGGCCGGCCGGAAGAGTACTGAAATACGTGAAGCGGGTGAGATCTGCAGCCACCAGATCGACGTAACCCCAGCTGAGAATCCGTCCGGGGTCTGAACCCTCCAGCTCCTGCAGCGTACCTCTCCACTGCACCGGAGTGCTCGCATCGGTGAGATATGGCTCCAGCCTTCCGGAGTAGTTCTGGGTCAGCCAGCTCATGTACCCGGATGCGGTTTCCACCTGCGCCGGTGCCAGCGACATGCGGTCAGAGACCAGGTAGTTGTGATACAACGGTTCGAACAACTCCCGGCTGCGGTCTGCCAGATAACTGACCAGGCAGTAGTACTCGGGACGCTTCCATGCAGGCATCTCCTCTCGCCTGTACATGGCCCGCTCCAGCCGATACTGCTCGACCTCTGCGGTGAGCCGCTGCGAGTAGATCGCCTCCGCGCCGATTGCACCCCGGTTGGGAGAAGCCAGCAATACCAGATGTTCCACTCGTTCGCGCACCACATGATCCTGCTCCAGTGCCCAGCGCAGGGGAAGGGCCGAACCGCCCACGGCAACCACGTCGAGTCGATCGCTCCCGCTGCGGGTCACCACCCCCTGCACTTCACTCACCCCCGCGGAAAAGCATCCCGTCAGCCGATGAACGCGCACCGATGCCCCCGTTGAACGGAGTTCCTCGGCCAGAAGGGATACATCGCTATAGGGCGGCGCGGTGAATATGACCACCTTGCGATCCGCTGCCGCTGCCCCGACTGGAAGTACGATGATTGCAAGGAGGAGCAGAACAACGAGGGGGACCGACATCCAGCTGAGCCTGCGATCTGCAGCATTCATGGGCCGACCCCCGCTTCTCCATCCCCCATATCCCCGGGCTCGTTCCACCCCAGGTTCCGGACCACCCACACCGCTGCCGGAGCACCGGATATCAGGGCCTCATCGATTATCTGCTCCCATCGGTCGGGACAGGCGTGCACCTTTACTCCTCCATCATCGCGAGACGATACCGCTCCTACCCGGGCTTCTTCGCCAGGGGACACTTCAATGCCGGCATCGGCCACGCGCAGCATGACCCGTCCCTCCTCCACGTCCTCCAGCCAGACCGGCACGGAGGCAAAGGACGAGTCCTCGACGGGAAAGGCCAGGCGTACGGGCAATTCGCGGGGAACTGACCGCTCCTCCGCAGCGGTCTCCTCAGAAGCCGTCACGCGATAGACCACTCCCACGGGACCGGAGCCTTTCATGTCTCCGGACGGTTCGACACTCGATCTCTCGTCCGGTCGGGATGCCCGGTCAAAAGCAGTGCGGCACTCCACCTCCAGATGCAGAAACTGGCCCGGGTTGCCTGCGGTCTGCAGGCCAAACCACAGGCCAACCGCCGTCAGAACACCAATTGCGCCGACGCACCACCACTTCCAGTTCATCAATGGAATCACTTCGTTGGGGTCAGATATTGTCATTATAACAATATCTTACATCATGTCAAGGACGGACTGGCTGATTCTGGCTGACCCACCGAACCACCGATCAGGCGACGATGCGCGTGATGGAACATAGAGGCAGCCCTTCCATCCCTCTCCCCTGCATGTGACAAACGTGCGCTGGAAACAGCGATTCGTCACCGCCCGCTGCACGGGCGCGGCCCTGTCGCCAAAAACGGTGAGTATTTCCCGGATGTGATGAAACCACCTGTCCGACGAGAGGCCAGGTGATCGATCTCTCAGGCGCCGTCCGCACTGCCACTGTATCCCGCGCGCTGATCAAATCCGCCAACAGGTGAGAGGGCGGGAGCAATGGGGCCTGTGCAGACGCCGTGGGGGCGGGTGCGCGGACGGAAACGACAGACACATGTTGTGGGGTGCGACCCCGGTCATCAGTCGATGACGTAGATCAGCACCCCACAATCCAGCCACAAGATCACTCACAAAGAGATCCCTCGCACACCCATACTGCCCAGGCCATGGAAATCTCCCCGGCAATCAGTCCTCGCCACGGATTTCCCGGTCCGCCTCATTCACAGCTTGCACAAACTTTTCCCATTCATCGGCGAGAAAGGCACAGCTGGCCGAAACATCCTCGGAAGCCACAAACAGACCGACCTCTTCTTCCTCGGCCTGCACGCCCACCGTCAGCTTGTCGCCAATCTGTCTCTCATCAATAATGACCCGCACCGTTATCCTCCCCTCACCGCATGATCTTTCGCATGAGCTTGCGTCCAATGAACTTGTTCTTCGCCCGCCGGGCTATGCGCTTTGGTTTGCCGCTGCTCACGGTCTCAACATCGTTCGCCGTTCTGGCCAGACGATACAGGAAGCTGACGAGTTTGGACACCGATGACACCTCCCCCTCCCGGCAGATAGGAGCAGTTTTCATCCGTCACAACCGTAGTACCCTGTGCGGCCGATAGCCGCGTGTGCGTCACTCACCAGTTGATGAGGACTTCGCGAAGCAGTGCACGGGTCCTGCCCGCATCCGCCCCGCTCCACCCACCTCATGTATACCGGGAGGGCATGACAGCTGTATGACATACCCGGAGTTCAGAGATCTGAAGGAGTTCGACCAGTGGGAGGACACGTGTCTCCGAGAAGATCACCGAAGTTATGCAGAAGCAAGAACCTGGCACCAGAGCCCAGAGCGCCGGGCCACTGACAATCGGGAGGGCACCGGTACTCCTTTCATAATGACGAGCACCGGCGAGGAACCGTGGGTTGCCCCGGGTACAGGAGAATACGCTCAGCAGCGGGTGGGGCGTCTTTCGACGCCCCACCCCGTCGCCCTCAATGCCCCTCTTGCTCCTCTGCCATGGCCCGCTCGGCACGGGCGATGGCCGCCCGCACCAGCGATCCACAGGATCTGGCCGGCATGGCACCCCAGTCGCCGCCATTCTGTCTCAGAAGGTCATCTATGCCGAGCTCTCTGGCCAACTCGTACTTGAGTCTGTCGCTCATGAGTCTCGCCATGGTCCACCTTCCCTTCGGAACTCGCCGGGAATCGGACGACACCTGTAGTATATGCAGATGCGCCAGTGTCACACCACAAATGTGCCGACGGTCTCCCATCTCGCTGCATAATGGGAGCGGATCCGTCGCACAGTACATAGGCGAGGTGAAGCCCGGCGTGCAAGACCTGTTGACCGTGTTTCTCCGCACCATTCTCTTCTACTTCGTCGCCCTAATCCTGATCCGCCTCATGGGCAAGCGGGAGGTCGGGCAGCTGTCTCCTTTCGATCTGGTCGTAGCAATAATGATAGCCGAGGCGGCGGTCTTCGTGATCGATGATCCCCGTACTTCCGTCTGGACAGGTCTGATCCCCATGACCACCCTGGCAGCACTGCAGATCGTGCTCTCCTGTCTCTGCATCAAGTTCCCCCGACTGATGTCATTGATCAACGGCCGTCCCACCGTGATTATCGATGACGGACAGATCAATGAAGGAAACATGCGTCGGTCCCGCTACACGGTGCACGAACTCATGGAGCAGCTGCGCCAACAGCAGAGTCCCTCCCTGCCCGATGTACAGTACGCTATTCTGGAGATGTCCGGCAGTTTGAGCGTGATTCCCAAAACGAAATCACGGCCGGTACAGGTGCAGGATCTCAACATGGACCTTCCGGCCGAGGGCCTGCCCGCCGCCCTGGTAGTCGATGCCACCATCAACTACGACGGCCTGCACACTCTGGGAAGAGACCGGGAATGGCTGATGGGGCAGCTGCAGCAGGCAGGTGCTCCTCAACTCAGCGAGATCTTTGTGGCGGCAGTGGATCGCAGCGGTTCCCTCTGGTGGCAGCGGCGGGAGAGTTGAGGCAATATTGCCTTCGCCGCATTGCCCCGGGAGTAAATCGCGTGCGTCAAATGCATTCGCACCCCAAACCCCCAGCCGCTACAGGCGGGCTGGCAACGGGGGACGATAACCCCGCATCAGCCCACCCCCCACGGCCGGAGACACCAACAGACCGGACCGGCGCACCCTCGCTGCCGGTGCGTCCGGTCCGGGAGAATCGAGGTTCTCTGTCGCACATTCCCGTTCAGATCGTCCGATCTGGTGGCCCATGTTCGTCACAGACCGCGGGGATCATTCCGCCAGAAAGCGAGAGAGAAAACCCGCTGCCGAGCGCGCCATCTTGGTTTCGGTGTCGCCAATCGGCTCGTTTTCGTCGACCGACCCGACCACCACCGCGCCGTACGGGTCTCCATGCACCACGATGGGGGTAATGACGGTGCTGGTGAACTCCGGCTCGCCCCAGTTCTCATCGAGGACCGCAGCGACAGCGCCCATCGTTCCATCCTCAGCGATGGTCTGTCGATCATTCATCGCGCGAAGGACGGAGTCGCCTATGCGCTTGTCGACAAAGTCCTTGCGACGGGCGCCGGTGACCGCCACAACTGAGTCCCTGTCGGTGATGAGAGCCACATGCCCACTGGCTTCATGCACCGAATCGGTCATCTCCTCGGCGAATGAACCCAGATCAATGATGGCGGAGTATTTCTTGAGAATGACCTCGCCATCTTTGTCCACAAAGATCTCCAGGGGGTCTCCGTCGCGGATCCTCATGGTCCGGCGAATCTCGATCGGTATTACAATTCGCCCCAGATCATCGATCCTTCTGACAACGCCTGTTGCTTTCACAGACTTCACCTCTTGCCCCGGATTGTTCGTCGCGAAGCTATTATCCCGCAGCACAAGAAGATTATTCTGCCGCGGGAATCCGGCGGCAGAAGAGGTGTCATCCGGGAGGCGGGCAGAAGGTGGAATCAGTCCTCAGTCTGGAGCATGGAGGGGTGGTTCTGAACGTAGAATCTGACAAACGATTCAATTATCTCGTCCCGCTCGAGCCGCGTGGCCAGCACCCGGGCATTGCGGTGGGCAGTGATATACGCGGGCTCATCTGTGAGAAGGTAATGGGCCAGCTGCTGCACCGGATCATACCCCTTCTCCTCGAGGGCCAGGTATATGGTACGCAGGGCCCGGACGTGGTCATCCTCTCCAGCATACAGCTCCTCTTCGTCGATGATGCGGGTTCTCCGATCGTCGTCGTGTTCAGAGAACATAGTTCATCCTCCAATTGCGTACTTGCACTTGATATACCTCACTTCTCTCTTCTCCCCCGCTTCGGACATATCCTTCTCTCATCTCAGGAATCATCATCGCGCGCATCCCCCCAGCAGCGCGGATCGGGGAACCACCAGTCGGAAAGCTGCCACTCGGCCGCGCGCTCCGCGTCGAGCGAATCCCCCGCACGGGCATCGCGCTCATCGGCATAAGAGCGCAGCGCCTCCGCCGTGCCGTAGCCAAAAATTCCATCGATCCCCGCACTGTACTGCCCCTCGACCCAGAGCAGCGCCTGCAGCCCCATCACATCGGACCCCCGGGTCGCAAAGCCTATCGAACGGGCCGCTTCGCCGTATTTGGTACCCGGTGTGCCGGTAACCACTGCGACCGTCCCCACCGGAGCGTAGCGATAGAGATCAATCACATCGCGGTCAAACATCCGCACGCAGCCAGCCGACAGTGTCCCACCGATGGACCCGGGCCGGTTGGTGCCGTGCATCCCGTACCGTCCCCAGGGCACGCTCAGACCCATCCACCTGGCTCCGAACCCCCCACCCCAGGCACCGCGATCCCGCACCAACCACGCGCCCAGGGGAGTGGGTGTATCCGGCTTTCCCACCGCCACCGGATACGACTCGACCTCAACCGCGCCCCAGTAGAGCGTCAGTCTCCGCACATCAACATCGATCGCCACGTGCATGCCCGTCGGACCGTATCCTCCCCAGCGACGTCCGTCGGCCGGCACATTCCACACCGCGTCGCCGGCCAACCCCTCCCGCTCGGCCGCACCCCCAGACCCGGTCACCGGAGCGGCAAATGCACCCACACACATAATCAAAGTGACCATGAGTGTCGCCTGCGCGGTGGTCGCCCGCTGCAACATCCTCACCTCCCGCGGCTTTCATCCTCTCTGATGTATACGCCGCATTGGGCGGCTTAATCCCTCCCATCCTGCCCGAGCAGGCCCATCATATCCAGCGCATTCCTGGGTGCATAGTCGGCGTAGCAGTTGTTGAACATGACGAAGGTCTCTTCCGTCTCCCGCTCCAGCTCCCGGATGGGTTCGACCCATTCGCGCAGTTCTTCCTCACTGTACAGGTACCGGAAGCGCTCTGCCGCCGAGCTCGTTCGGCGGTTCCAGTTGGTCTCGTTGCGCCCGTTCAAGCGGAAATACCCGTACGGACCGCTACGCAGCACGACCGGGGGGATGGACCTGTCTCCCACCTGCGGCTCATCCGCGGCTACCAGGGACAGCTGGCGCTCCCGCAGAAAGGGGAGGACGGCGCGCATGACGTCATCCCTGTACCAGGAGCGGTGACGAAACTCCACGGCCAGGTCATATCCTTGCATGACCTCAGCCGAACGATCGATCCAACGCAGATTCCGCCGCAGCTCGCCCCTGTGCCTGGCGGTGAAGTACGGCGGGAACTGAAACAGAATCAAACCGAGCTTCCGGGCGCGCTGCAGGGGACGCAGGGCCCGGCAGAACAGGGCAAAGCAGCGCCGAATCATCTGGGGCGGGGGGTTCTTCACATTGCCATAGCGGGTGAGCTCATAGTCGTATTCCTCGCGCAGTTCATCCGGCAGGCGATCCGGCGGCACCGAATGCCCGGTCATCACCCCGAAGGCCTTCACGTGAAAGGTGAAGTTCTCCGGCGTCCGCTCCGCCCAGCCCTCCGCCATCCCAGCCTGCGGGAGGGCGTAGAAGGTGGAATTCACCTCCACCACATCAAAGTGGCGGCTGTAGTGGCGGAGGAGATCCTCCGGCGACCGGCAGTCCTCCGGATACCACGCCTCCACCATGGAGCGGTCTGCCCACGAACAGGTACCCACTCGCGCCAAACTGCCTCACCTCCGATAATCATCACAGTGCTGGTTACCCTATATCATATCACCCGGCCGGCCAGAAAGCGGGGCCGGGGGTCGTAAGAGGAGGCAATTCGGTCCACGGGGGGCGGAGATGCCAGCACAACCTGCATATCACCTCCCCGTTCAGCGACTGGCGGCGGGAAGTGGAGGGAATCATGAGCCGAATAGTTGCAGTGCTCATAGCGGCCGGGGCCGGCAGTTTGATGGCCTGGCAGGGCACGCTGAATTCGTTTTTGGCCCGGCGGGCCACGCTCGCGGGTGCTACGCTGATAGTTCACACCACGGGGACAGTTCTCGCGGCTGCGGTAGTGGTGGGCCTGCTCATCGCGGGGCGCTTCGCCGCCGGGTGGGAGGACCTGCTGCGGGCGCCGCCGCACGCCTATCTGGGGGGTCCGCTGGGTGTCGCCATAATCTGGGGGGTGGCGGCAGGAATAGGGCGGGTCGGGGCTGCTCCCGCCACCACCGCCATAGTGGCCGCTCAGGTGGCCACGGCGGCATTCCTCGATCATTTCGGTCTGCTCGGTCTCGAAACTGTCCCGGTCTCCCCACAGAGATCTCTCGGCCTCCTGCTGCTGGCGGCCGGCACCTGGCTGGTGCTGGGGGAGGGCTAGAACTCCCGGGTCGCGCAGAGCCAGAGGTAGTATTTGAGCACCGGCAGCAACAAAGCCCCGTACCACACGCCTCTACCGAGTACACCCGTGCGCTCCACCAGTTCCGGGGAGGCGCCAAACAGCTGGGTAATGCCGACTGTAGCAGCCACTGCAAACAGCACCGCCAGGTGTTTGAGCACGGGCAGGTTGCTTATGCGAAATAATAGGAGATAGGCCCCGAACAGGAAGATGTATATGAGCGGGTCCCAGAACCGGACAAAGGAAACTATCACATCGGATACATCCAACGCGATCGTGCCGCCCTCGGATAGAAGGACGAGAACCGGCAGTACAGCCACAACGATGGCGGTGAGCAGCGTGCTCCACCATCGATCCCGGAAGCGACCCGATCCCAGGATGCGCGGCGCGGCACCATTGCCGTCCTCCCCCCTCCTCCAGCGGCGTGACCCCTCGATGAGAAACGAATGGATGAACAATGACCACAGATACAGCTCAGCGATCGGGCCGGCCACCACCGACGCCGTACTGTACACGGCCGGACGGGCGAACAGGTCCAGGGTCATCATCAGATGCACGCTGCTTGACACCAGGTTCACCACCAGCGCACCGGCCACCGTGAACCCCCAGACGTTGTTTCCTGCCCGCAGGCGCCCCGATGCGTAGTACAGCAGGGCGATGTAAAAGGCGGTACCCGCAGAATAGAGGAGGGTGCCGTGCCCGGGTCCGGGCATGTGCCCCAGGATCATGCGCCCATAGATCCCGGTGTGCACCGCCATGTATACCACCGTCACCACCTCTGCCAGGCGGGCCTGCACCGTGGTGAGTCCGCTGGCGCCACCCTCATTCATCGGCCTGTCCCGCCTCCTTCTCGCTGGCGACCCAAACGTATCTTCCGAGCATGGGGTCGAACTCTGACCAATCCCCACCCGACTCAGCTGCCCCATCGGCAACGATGCGCACCTGCCCGACCCTTCCGCTGTACAGATCGGCGTGATGCAGAGCCACTGCCTCGGGAGTCTGCGGCAGCACCGGCGAGCCGTACTCCTGCTTACCGTGGTGGCTCAGCAGCAGGTGACGCAGGTGCAGCGCCCGACGCCGGCTAATATCCGGCACCCGGCGCAGTGCCTTCCGCAGCATCGCATCACCCATGACGATGTGTCCCAGCAGCCTCCCCTCGTCGGTGTAACCAATGGCTGCGCGGCAGAAGTATTCCTCAATCTTGCCCACATCGTGCAGCAGCCCTCCCGTGATCAACAGATCCGTATCCATCTCATCCGTGCAGTCCTCGCGCGTCAGGATGGAGACCACTTCCAGCGAATGCTCCAGCAGCCCGTGTAGGTAGTTGTGATGCACCGTCTTGCCGGCGGGTGCAGTGATGAAAGACGAGTAGGTTTCCTCCTCCTGAAAGAGGATCAGGAGAAGCTGTGACAGATGAGGATCCTCCACCATCTCGACCCGACGCCACAATTCGCGCTCCATCTCATCGAGGGAGCGGGGAGAGGGCGGGATAAAGCGCTCCGGGCGCACGCTCTCCGCCGGGGACGGATCCAGCGACTGCAGTACCAGCTGCTTCTGTCCCCGATACTCCTCCACCTGCCCCCGCACCCGCAGGACATCTCCCACCGAGAAGCTTTCGGCGACTTCCTCCGCCCCCTCCCACAACAGACCGGCTATGCTGCCGGTAACGTCCCGCAGCCGCAACTGCAGAAACCTGCCTCTGGATGGATCGCGAAAGGAGCGCAGGCGCTTCCCCGCCACCCCGTAGGTGCCGGCAACCTCCCCGCCGGGAGTCATATCCTCGATGTACGGACCGCCCCCGGCGTCGGTCATTCCGTGCCCCGCCTCTGCTGCCCGTACTGCTCCCAGTGGACCACGTCCGCAAAACCCTTGCGCGGCCGTCGCTTGGGGTCCTCGGCCGGATACCCGAGGGGGAGCAGCGTGAACACCTTTCTGTCCTCCGGAACTCCCAGTTCCTCCGCGGCAGCATCGGCATCAAAAGCGCCGATCCAACAGGTACCCAGTCCCTTTTCGGCCGCCCGCAGCATCATATGCGTGACCAGAATGGACAGATCTACCGCATAGGCCGGAATGTCACAGGTCATGATGCGTTGCGGCTCGGTGGCCACCGGCGCGAGGATGATCGGGGCATCGCCCACAAACTGCTGCCCGTTGGCAATCTCGGCCAGCCGACGCCGCCTTTCCTCATCCTCCACCACGATAATTTCCCACGGCTGCAGGTTCTTGGCCGACGGTGATTCCAGAGCCGTATTGATCACATCCTGTACATCCTCAAAGGGCACGGGTCTCGATGAATAGGCCCTGATGCTCTTGCGCTGCAATACCAGATCGTCAAAAGTTGTCATTCCCAGTTCCCCCTCTCGCATGCGTAAACAGCCACAGTGTTCGCCGTCATCCGCACAGCTCGACTAATAGAACGTTCCATCTCGGGCGGCCTGGTTCCTCCCCGCCGGCGCGAATCTCCGCGAGAATGGGGTGGGCACCCCTCGCATATACCTGTGAATGAGACCTCTAGGGACGAGGAGTGAGACCGTGCGGTTCTTGATAGTGTACCGGCGAACCCTGATCCTGGTCGTCGCTCTCCTGCTGGCCGCAGTGGTTGGCCTGGTGTTTCTTCTGCTGGGGGCAGATTCGCTGCGAATCCTGCAGGTGGCGGCCCCCGCGGGCGACAGCCGGCAGATCCCCATATACTCGGTGCAGACCGAAGACCGACAGGTGGCACTCACCTTCGACGCCACCTGGGGGGCAGAGTATACCGGGCAGCTGCTCGCGGTCCTGCATGATCACGATGTTTCTGCCACATTTTTCCTCACTAATATATGGATGGAGGATTATCCCGAGTACGCAGAGGATATCTGGGATGGGGGACATGAAATCGGTCTGCACAGCGCCAATCACCCGGACATGGCTGACCTTTCGGAAGAGGAGATCCGCAACGAGCTGGAGGACAACCGGGGTATGGTGCAGTCACTGTGCCCCGACGCCGAGCCCCGCCTGTTTCGCCCTCCGTTCGGTTCCTACGATGACACGGTCATGCGGGTGGCGCGCGATGAGATGGGGTTCGTTCCCATCCAGTGGAGTATCGACAGTCTGGACTGGCGGGAGGTCACCGGCGATTACGTATTCAACCGCGTTACCACCCTGATGCATCCGGGAGCCATCGTACTGTTTCACAATAACGCCCGCCCCACCGCCGAGGCACTCCCCGATATCCTGCAATACCTGGAAGAGGAGGAATACGAGGTGCTGCCTCTGGGAGAGCTGCTGCATCCCGCACCCTACCGGATAGATCACCAGGGGCAGCAGATCCCGGAGGAGAGCTCCGGAGGATAGAGATGGCGGCAGCACCGGCAGCCGAATCCTGCCCGGGTCCCATCCGTCGGGACGGGCGATCACCACCGATCGACGGCCCGGCGGATAGTGCCGGGAACCTCGACGCCCCTGCGTCGCTCTATGGCCGAAAGCTCCGCCTGCGTCGCCAGTTTCGTCACGTCTGCATCCAGACCCAGCCAACAGATAACCGAGCGGAAGAGAGACGCAGTGAGGCGCCGCTTGTGCGCGGTGAAGGGGGGATCATAGCTCAAACAGAAGGCGCAGAGACGTCCCACATCATCCTCCACCCGTCCACGAGTCACAGACTCCAGATCCACGCGAAAGATGTCCCCCACTCCCTCGCGCACGATGAAGTTGCGGAGGTTCATGTCACCGAGAATCATCCCCGCTTCCATGTCATCCAGCGCCCCGTATATGTCACCGAGGGCGGTAGCGAGCCCCGCAATGTGCTGCAGGGCCCGGTCGCCAAACATGACGTCCAGCAGGAGCGGACCGCGAATGTACTCCATGATCATGCTGCTATCGCCGCAATGAAACAGCTCCGGCACCCGCGCTCCCCGGTCGCGCAGGGCGCCCAGAAGTCGCCCCTCCCGCCGACAGGCCTCGGCCGTCCGGAAATCCTTGCCGACGACGGAGAATACGTGCCCAGCACTACCGGTCACCTCCAGCCGGTACACGTCATTCTTCTTGCTGCGAAAGCGCTCCACCACGCGATGGCAGCACACATCCCACTCCCCGGGCAGTTCAGCTGCTATCATCTTCGCCTCCAATTTTGACCTCGAGATCCGCGCCCGGACGATATCCATCCAGCTCGCCGACCACTCCCAGCACCGCATTGCTCAGAATCCTCTGCACGAAGGGAACCATGTCAATCCGCCGGCCATCCACATACAGCTGCACCTCATCGTCGGCGCGTACTGCGCAGTCGGAGAGGGAGCGCTCCGCCCGCAGTATCAGGGCGGTCATTTCCGCACAGGAGGCACCGCAGGCGCCACAGCACTCCTCGGCCAGATGAGGCAGGGGCGGAAATACCTTATCCTCAATGAGATCCACCAGGTCCTGCACATCGCGGGTGGCGTCCAGCACCGGCAAGCCGCGGTAGCTGTCAATCCATCCGGCCACCCGCCCCGAGATGGCGAAGGTGGTGTCGGTCAGCTTCTGCTCGATCTCCTCTTCGTCGTGCGCCGTGACGATGCGCGGCACGGGATAGTCCTCCACTCCCTCCAGACCCACCCAGTCCCGATCGTAGAAGCTGAGAATCTCCGGCACATCCAGGCGCTCCTTGCACAAAAAATCGGTCTCATACAGGCCCCGAGCCGTCACCGGTTCTGCGCCGGCCCGGTAGTGTCGGTCAGTGTTGGTCCCCTCGGTGTCAAGGGCGAATTCTTCAAAGTGGATATCCTTCACCGACCCCACGGAATACCGCCGACGCTTCAGTTCCGCAATAATCCGCTCGATAGTGGTCGTCTTGCCCGAGCGGGTAATGCCAACCACTGTGAATACCTTCATCCGCATCCCTCCAGATCACAGATAGGTGAACGCACAGAACAGTGCAACGCTCATCACCACCGCCCCAGCTGTCACCAGCCAGTCCCTTCCGGTCATGCGCAGGGTGCGGTAGCTGGTGCGGCGGTCGTATGCCCGGAACCCCCGCATCTCCACTGCGACTGCCAGTTCCCGCGCCTTGCCCAGGACGCTCGCTATCATGGGCGTGAGCAGGTACGAATATATCTGCAGGCGCCTCCGCAGCGGAATCTTATCCAGCTCCAGGCCCCGCAGCTGGATGGCCGTCAGCACGTCGCGGGCCTCCTCGCGCAGCAGAGGAAGGAAGCGGATGGCCACGGCAACCATAAAGGCCAGCTCATACGGCACCCGCCACTGATGCAGCCCCTGGATGATGTCGCGGGGGCTGGATGTAGCCATGATACTGGCCGAAGCTATGATGACCACAAAGCGCAGAACAATGGAGCCGGCGCGTTCCAGGCCGAACGTACTCAGAAGGGTGACTCCTCCAGCGGTCAGAAGCGGTTCACCCCCGGCGGTAAATATGCTCTGCACAAAAGCCATGGCCACAAAGATCCACAGAAAGGCCCGCAGCCGGGAAATCGCACGTATGGCATCACTGCGGAAATACAGCGAGGTCAACCCGGCCAGCAGAAGAACGGATGCGAGCGGAAGAATCCGCTGCATTATCACCGCCAGAGAAGACAGACACATCACTGTCACCAGTTTGGCGCGCGGGTCAAAGTACACCGCTTCCTTACCGCCGGACATCGGCATGCACAGCACCTCCCCGCAGCTCGATCACCCGGGATGCCTCCCGCGTCGCGAACTCATGATCGTGGCTGATGATCAGCATCCCCACCCCCCGCGCATGCAGTTCGGACAGCATGCTGGCCAGCTCGGCCTTGCGCCGCACATCAAGGGCCGTGGTGGGCTCGTCCAGAATCAGAAAGCGGGGCCGCTGCACCAGAATGGCCGCGAGGACCAAACGCTGCTTCTCGCCCCGGCTCAACGAGAAGGGGAACCGCTCCCGCAGATGACGCAGGTGAAACCGGTCCAGCATGCGCTGCACCCCTTCCGTCACTTCCTGCTCCGGTGCGCCGCGCACCCGCGACACAAAGGCCAGTTCATCCTCCACCGTAGGCGCGAAGATCTGTCGATCCGGCTCCTGAAAGAGATATCCCACTCTCTGACCGATCTCTCCCAGGGACAGATGATCCGTGTCGCGGCCGTCCACCAGCACCGAACCAGAATCCGGCGGCAGGATCCCCGCCATGAGCTTGCCCAGGGTGGTCTTGCCGCTCCCATTCGGGCCCACCAGCGCAGTTTTTTCCCCGGACGGCAGGGACAGGCTCACCCCCTCCAGGGCCGCGTGCTGCTCGCCATCATATCGGTAGGTTACATCCCTCAGCTCAATCACACTGATCACCCATCACAGGGCCGCAAAACGGTGCCACTCACCGTCAAACCTCGTCAGTTCGCCGTCGTGCAGCAGCATCGTGCGGTCCGCCACCCCGAGATTGTCCGGGTTGTGCTCCACCATGACCACGGCCTTCCCCTGGTCCCGCATCTGTTCAATCAACGCGAGGATGCGCTTTCGCCCCTCTGCATCCAGCTGGGAAAGCGCCTCGTCAAAGATGAGAATCTCCGGCTGCAGGCTCAACACGCTCGCCAGCGCCACCAGCTGCTTCTCACCTCCGGAGAGTCGGTGGGGATTTCGCTCGCGGAATTCCTGCAGACCCACGGTATGCAGGGCTCGACTGACCCGGCGATCTATCTCTTCCACCGGCACACAGAGGTTCTCCGGACCGAAGGCAACCTCGTCTTCCACGCGCGGGAAGAACAGCTGTGTGTCGGGATTCTGGAATACAATGCCCAGGCGGGTGGCCACCCGCGGAGGAGTGAGATCACGAGTGGAGGTTTCGCCCAGCAGCACCTCACCGTGCATGTCCCCCCCGCGGATGAGCGGAATGATGCCGCTCATGCAGTGACACAGGGTTGTCTTGCCGGAACCGCTGAGACCGACAATACCCACGACCTCACCTGCCCTGACCGCCAGATTCACCCCGGAAAACAGCGGGCGATCCTGCCCGCAGAAGAAGTATGCCAAATCCCGAATCCGCAGAGGTGCGCTCATCTCAGCTGAATCTCCATCAGAAACTTGGTCCAGCGCTGGCCAAACTCATCCTGTCGAATCAGAACCATGTAGGGGCCCGATCCCCCGGCCTCCTTGGGTGCCAGGGGCTCACCATCCTCCTCGTAAACCACATACACATTGTCCTCTTCCAGCACTTCCTCTATCGTCAGGGCCACGGTGTAGCCGTCCGCGGCACGGGCTATGATCTGTTCGTGCTCCTGTACGGACAAATCGTAATGCTGCAGAAGATCCCGCATTTTCACTCCAACGTAGATGTGATCGCGCGGTGCAGCCTCACTGCTGCGCAGCGTCTCCGTGAACTCGTGCTCCTCCAACTTTTGCATGGCAGAAAAATCAACTGTGGCGATCCGCTCGCCGTCCACCTCTATGTAGATCTCCGCCTCGCGCTGGCTGGCATGGCGGTCCTCTACATCACCAGCATTCAGGTAGGCAAACACTCCCACAATAAGCACCAGCGCACCTATCGCAATTGCCACCGGTCTACTCATAGAGATCACTCCCGTCAAACTTCCAGTTGGGGTTAAACAGTTCCTCGGCCCAAAAAGACTCCGTGCTCGCGGCCCTCGCCCGTCTCGTGCATGCCGTGATCGCAGCCCGCCGGATCATAGATGGCCAACGGTCCCACCCCGTCTCCGCCAATCTCCAGGGTCGCGACACCGGAGGAGCACCCACTCCGACCGCCAGATGAACGCACCAGTCCCCGACGAGCAGAACTGCAGCTGGGGTCGTCAGCACGGGCACGCGCCTCCATCACTCAGTCACGGCAATCACTTCCCCGCATAACCCGTCGGCTCATATCAACCACGCCATCCTGCCCTGAAATCTCGTCGCCACCCAGTGGGCAATGAGACCGCCGACTCCCCCGGACAGAGACGCCACCGAGAGACTGAGCACCAGCGGAATCAGCGGCAGGCGAAAGAAGACCAGATTGACCAGGAAGGTGCCGCTGATATTGGCGGCCACCCCGGCGGCGAAGCAACACCCCGAGCAGCAGCCCCGGTGTCCGGAGACCAGCAGTACCAAATCCACGGCCAGTCCCGGCAGCAGGTAGGTGAAAATGCTCATGATTCCATGCGTACCATACATGCCCACGGCCATGACCACAATGGCCTGCACTGCGGCTATGAGAGTCGCGGTTCCCGCCCTGCGCAGCAGGGCCGCCCCCAGCACCATCCACATCATGTAAAAGCCGCCGGCCAGAACCCCTCCCGGCACAAACAGCGGACCAGTTATGATGTGGGCCAGGGGAACCACCAGCGGCTTGGTGGCTATGCCCAGGCAGGCCATCAGGGCGACTACTATCAGATCAAAGGCAGAGAAACGACGCAGGAAAGCATTCCATAGTTTAGACACCGCAGAAAACTCCCTTCATTCGGCTACCCGCAGGGACAGGGCTCCCTGCATTGCCGTTCCGTGTGGCAGGCCATCGAACACAGTACCCGCGGTTCCCTCTTCATCCATGTAGACAATCCCCCGCCCCAGGTCATCGGCGGGGATCTTTGCAGTGCGGCCGTCGGCCATCTCCAGAATGTACTCGGCGGCACCTAGCATATCCAGAGCGTCCGCAGCTTCCTCCAGGGGCGTCCCGGTCTTTCCCTCCACCTGCAGATCTCCGAGCACCTCACGTGCCCGTCCCACGCACAAAACGGCCGCCTCACCGGTGGTGAACCACACCAGGTCGCGCACGTGCATGCCCCGCGGCAGATCCGCTCCCAAAAAGGCCGGGGCGCTCTCGCCAGTCAGCTCGATACATTCGCCAATGAACACATCATACTCCTCATTCTTTGCAAAGCCATCCGCTGCCGCCAGAGAGACCTCGTTCCCCATAGGCAGACCCGCGAGAAGATCGCCGGTCCGTACGGCCTCCTCACCGCTTTCAGTCTGCCGGCGAGCCGTCTCTGCCACCAGAGTTTCCAGAAAATGCAGACTGGACACAGATGTGGACTGCTCGTCCACCGCCGATATCTCGATTTCCGCCAGGTCACTGATCCAGTACCGGCTCTCCTCGCCGGGAATGAATGCCCGCAGCGGCCCTGACTCCCCGGGCAGCGGCTCCCCATCCCGCTCCCAGGCAAAAATGAGCTCGGACCGCTGCAGGACATCCGGCAGCACCTGCACGGAGTAACCATCTGCCGTCCGGAGCCGCACGCTCCGCACCTCTACCCCGATATCCAGCTCCGTCAGCAGCCCCTCCAGGGTCACGGCCTGCACCACGAACGTCTCCGTGCGGTCATCCTCCTCACGCGAGGTCTCGCGTTCAACGCCATGCATGCCGGTCAGCTCACCGACCGTGATACCCTGTTCCTCAACTCCCTCTCCGCTCACCGTCACTACCCGGTCTCTCCACTCGACACCGGCGGCGTCACACACTCCATGCTCCGCACATCCTACGATAAGCGGGGGCGCAATCATCACTGCAGCCAGGGACAATCCCGGATACCTGTGCATACACTGCCCTCCAAGCAATCATCTGCCATAACGAATTTTTGCGTTCATCAGATGGACCACTCCCCCTGCGCGCAGGCGTTCACCCAAAGAAAAACGCCACCCCAAAAGGAGATGGCGTTAGCAAAACCATTAATCCTCCTTTCCGAGCACGGGAGGCCCTCGAGTTTCCTCCGAGAACCCGTAGCCGGTCAAGATTCCGTAGCCCGCCCTCTGCGCGGGCCGTAGGAATGGTGACTCGGAGAATGATCACTATAAAGATCTGTATCTATCAGTCTTCATTATATCGATAGCCCTGCCCTCCCTGTCCACCCTAATGCGCGGAAAGGAAGGGATCCGTCCGGGGAGTATACCGCCTCATTCGGGCTCATATCTGGGAAGAACCGACCCGTCGCATCGGCCCCCACCGGCCGAGCAGCAGCCCCGTTTTTTCCGGGGGCGCTGATCCTCGCCGCGCTCGTATCGATACGGCCGATGATAGGCAGTGCTCTTATGCCCATCACTGCTCTCCCTCTCCGACCGCCTACGATGCGCACTGGCCTCCCTCTCCGCTTCGACCTCGTCGCGCTCCGGTTCCGCTCCTTTATCCTCGGACCGATTTCTCTCGGACATAGCGTTCACCTCCCCTCCCTCCGCCGAAACGGGAGATGGGGCAGAGTCGATCCCGGAGAGCATCTCCCGGGGAGGAGGCACGGGACTGCGCAATTCCGGGACGGCGCCCGACAGGCTGCGGGCCAGCTTCTCCCGCATCACCCGACCGAATGTCGGCGCGGGCGACTGCACAATAAGCTGCATCCCCGCAGCGCACCACGACACCTCGGCCCCGAGACGCTGCGCCACCACCCACACCGCCCCGGCCGCCTCCGCACTCAGGTTACACCCCAGCTCATCGATGTCCCTGTCGTCTATCGTCACGCGGTAACCCATGCCTCACCTTCCTCTCCCATATCGGGCGGCCGGCATGATCCAGGTCCTGCCGGTGCGCCGGGCCGGTCTTCTGTACCCGTGCGGGCGCAGAAAAATCTGCGCCACAACCAGGCCGGAACCCGCAGCGTCCACCACCCCAATGCCCACGCGGGTGAATTGATCCCGCAGGATGTTGCGGCGATGACCATCGCTGTTCATCAGCATCCAGTGCGCGCACCACACATTGCCGGCCCGGGCCAGATTCTCTCCGGCGTAGGCGAACGGAATGCCGGCCTGACGCAGCATATCCCACAGCGATCCGCCCGCCGGGGACTGGTGACTGAGTCGGCCGGCTCTGTTGTCGCCGGCTCGCTCTCGAGCCAACCGGCGCACCCGCGCATCGCGTCGGAGCGCGGGCAGCCTGTGGGCAGTGCGGGCCTCATTCGCCAGGGCGAGGCACCGGCTTTCATCATCCGGACGTTTCATCCGATGCGGTTCACCTCCTCCCGTTCCGATGCAGCTTATGTTGCGGAGGAGTTTTCCGTACCGCTCGGGGGACGACCGTCAGCCACGCCGCGATGCTGCATGGAGGTTAGGGTGTCGCGGCCCGACGGGAAAACCCGCGGGCCGCAGGGGGGAACATCCGGTGGCGTCCTTAGCGCCCCACAAACAGCTGTACTGCGACTACTCCGGACGGCCGAGCATCCAGTACTGCGATGCCCACGTGCGTGTAGTGCTCGCGCAGTATGTTGCGGCGATGACCATCGCTGTTCATAAGACGATAGTGCACCACCCACACATTGCCGGCCCGGGCCAGATTTTCACCCGCGTACACATAGGGTATGCCGGCCTCGCGCAGCATGTCCCAGGGCGAACCGTAGGTGGGTGAGGTGTGCGAAAAGTAATTGTTGTCGATGATGTCCCAGGCCTTGGCCCGGGCGACATCGGTGAGTTCCGGATCGATGCGCAGGGGAGTGAATCCGCGCTCCACTCTCTCCTCATTTACCAGGCGCAGCAGTTCGGCCTCATCGCTCACCCGCACCGCGGAGGAGGGATAGTGGGACGAATAGTAGTATCCGTCGCCGGGTGTCGCCGGAGGGGTTTCTTCTTC
>PUMM01000095.1 GCA_003551365.1 Clostridia bacterium | reverse complement strand
CGAAATACCTGCTCATGCCATTGGCTATCACCGAGGCGGTGGCCAGCGCTTCCGACCTTCGGGAATCACCCAGAGCAACGATAACTCTGGGCACGATCACCGTCACCAGGAGCGTCAGTATGGCGACCACCACTATGAGTTCAATGAGCGTGAAGCCGCCTGCGCCGCGTGACATCGGCCGCATACCGCCCTTCCTGTCTGACCCAAAATTCCGAGTGATCGTCAGCGAGTCCCGGCGCCCCGGACCGAGAGTTCTTCCGGTCCGGGGTGCGGGATGCCCGAGATCTGTTCTACAGGTCACTGGTCACTGTACGTGATTTCCTCAGGCCCGATAGTGACCGTTATTTCATTGTGGGTGTATTCGAATAGGAAGTCGTCGCCTCCACCTTTGTACCTGGTGATGTCGATATTCTCTTCCGAGCCACGGAGATCAAGATAGCCTTCCTCCTGGAGGTAATCTATGAGATCGTTATTGGTCAAGCCCACAACGGCGCCCACGGTCGAAGGTGCGGGGTAGCCGGTATCCGGGTTTTCAATGTAGTACCTGCTCATCGCATTGGCAATGGATGCCGCGTTAGCCCTGACTTCCGAATCCCGGGCATTATCGAGAGCCTCCAGAATCCTCGGTATGGCGATAATCGCCAGTATGGCAAGAATCGCCACTACCACCATCAGCTCGATAAGCGTGAAACCCTTCTTCTTACGGAACATATTAAGCATTTCTTCTCCTCCTTACTCGAATTTCCTCTGTTTTACCTCATTCACCCAACACGTCCATACTGACCCATCCAACTGCACCGGCGCAGAATCCCGGGTAAACCGCAAATACCGGCGCAAACCTTTGCACAAACTTCATCCAACCGGCACCAGCCAACTCACTCCGCTACCTGATCCCCGCAAACACATCAAACATCGGCATATACATCGAAATCAGCAGAAACCCCACCACTACGCCCAGCGTCACCACGATCCCCGGCTCCAGCATCTGCGTCAGCCGCTCCGTGATCGACTCTACCTCGTTCTGATAGAACTTGGCCACCTTCTCCAGCATCTCATCCAGTCGACCCGACTCCTCCCCCACCGCAACCATCCGCAAAAGAATCGGCGTGAACACCCGGTTGCGTGCAAAGGCCTCCGACAGACTCAATCCCCCCTGCAGGTAAACTTCCGTCTCGTCCAGGGCCGCACCAAAGTGCCGGTTGTCGATGGCATCCTTGAGAATCTCCAGCGCCTCAATCAGCGGAATACCGCTTCTCAGCAGCGTCGCCAGCGTGGCCGACAAATGGTTGAGGGCTATCTTCCACTGCAGCTCCCCCAGCACCGGGATCCTGAGATACACCCGATCCCACCACAGCCGAAAGCGGTCGTTCTGCAGCAGCCGCCCCCAGCCGATGTAGCCGCCGATCGCCAGAGCCACGAGCACATACCACCACTGTCCCCAAAAATCCGCCGCCGCCAGCACCATGCGCGTGGCAAGCGGCAGCTCCAGATCAAAGGTAAAGAATAAATCCACATAGTATGGAAAGACATACAGAATCATGAAGATCACTACTGCCGCCGCAACCGCAATGACCGCCTTCGGATATATCAGCGCCGACTTCACCTTCTGCTGCAGCCACACCTCGCGGTCGTAGTGATCGGCCAGATCGGTCAGAGTGCTCTCCAGCGAACCGCTGGATTCACCCGCCGACACCATGCGGAAGAACAGGCTGGGAAACACCTCCGACCGCCGGAACGACTCCGCCATGGAGTAACCCGACTCCAGCGACGAGATCACACCCTCCATGGCCTTCGACATGTTCTGATCGCCGCTCTGGTGCGCGATGGTCTCCAGCGCCTCAATCGCCCCCACCCCGGCATCCAGCATCGCCGCCAGCTGCCGGCACAGAAGCGACATCTCTTTCGGCCGCACCGGCCGCATGCGGTGACCGAAGAGCGATAGGCCCCTCTCCCGCACCGGTTCCAGATCCACCACCGACATATCGTCCTGCCACAGGCGCTCCAGCGCCCGCTCCCGCGTATCCGAGTGCAGGGTGCCGGCCACCAGCGCCCCCTCATCTGTCCGGGCCCGGTAGCGGAACTCGGCCATCAGACGCCCACCTCCCTGCCGTAATTGCCGCCATCCTTCTGCCGCTGCGCATCGATGGCGATCTCCTCCAGCACCTCATCCAACACCTCTCGATCGATCAGTCGGCGCCGGAACAAATCCTCCACGTGATCCTTCAGCGTCAACATGCCGAAGCGCGCACCAGTCTGCATGAACCCCGGCAGCTGGTGACTCTTGCCCTCGCGGATCAGGTTGCGCGCCGCCGGCGTGCCCATCAGCACCTCCATGGCCGCCACCCGGCCCCCGCGGGGCCGCACCAGCAGCCGCTGCGCCACCACTCCCTCCAGCACCTCGGCCAGCTGATGCCGGATCTGCCCCTGCTGATCCGCCGGGAAGGAACTGACCAGCCGCGCCACCACCTCCGGCGCCCGCCGGGTGTGCAGGGTGGTCAGCACCAGGTGACCGGTCTCCGCCGCCCGCAGCGCAATGTCCATGGTGTCCCTGTCCCGCATCTCGCCCACCAGTATCACGTCCGGGTCCTGCCGCAGTGCCGCCCGCAGTCCATTGGCGAAGCTCCCCGTATCCGCACCCACCTCGCGCTGATCGATCACGCTCCGGTCGTGCGTGTGCAGGTACTCGATGGGATCCTCCAGCGTCACCACGTGACAGGTCCGCTCCTCATTGATAAGCCGCAGCATCCCCGCCAGGGTGGTCGACTTTCCGCTGCCCGTCGGCCCGGTCATGATGACCATACCCTGCGGCCGGCGCGCCAGGCGGTAGATGATCTCCGGCATGAGCAGCTCCGCCAGCGAGGGAACATCCCGCGGGATCACCCGGGCCGCCACCGAAACCGAACCGCGCTGCCGGTAGACATTGATGCGGTACCTGCCCACCCCCTGCACCGTATAGGAAAAATCCACCTCACCCCGCTTGGCCAGCTCCGGCCAGCGGTTGTTCAGAAGGTCCCGCGCCATTCTCTCCGTGTCCGCCGGCGTGAGGTCCGGAGCCTTAACCCTCTCCAGCTCCCCGTCGATGCGCACGATGGGCGGCACACCCACCGACAGGTGCAGATCCGACGCTCCCCACTCCTCTGCAGATGTCAGAAGTTGGTCCACACTCTCCAGGGTGCTCACTCCATCTCACCGCTTTCCCTTGCTCTCACTCGGAAAGATCGTAGGCCATGCGCCGCACCTCGGCCAGCGAGGTCGTACCGGCGATCACCTTGTCAATTCCGTCCTGCACCAGACTGGTCATCCCCTCGTGCTCCGCCTGCTCCTGAATCTCCGCCGTGGACGCCCGCTCCGTGATCAACCGGATGATGGAACGGGACACCCGCATCACCTCAAATATCCCCACTCGCCCCCGGTAACCGGTGTTGTTGCAGTAGGGACAACCCACCGCCCGCTTCACCCGCAGCCGGCCCTCCGGCACCGGAAGCGCCAGTCTCTCCACGTCGTCATCCGCCAGATCGTATTCCTCCGCACAGGAATTACACAGCCTGCGCACCAGACGCTGTCCCACCACACCCAGCAGGGTGGACCCCACCAGATACGGCTCAATTCCCATGTCCAGGATCCGCCCCACCGTACCGGCCGCATTGTTGGTGTGCACCGTACTGAGCACCAGGTGGCCGGTCAGCGCCGAACGCACCGCCATCTCCGCGGTCTCCGTATCTCTTATCTCCCCTATCATGATGATGTCCGGGTCCTGCCGGACTATGGAGCGCAGCCCGCTGGCGAAGGTGAAGCCCGCCCTGGGCCGGGTCTGCGACTGGTTGACCCCGGAAATGCGGTATTCCACCGGATCCTCCAGGGTCATTATGTTGACATCCTTTTTGTTCACCTCGTGCAGTCCCGCAGTGAGGGTGGTGGACTTTCCGCTGCCGGTGGGCCCGGCCACCAGGATCATACCCCACGGCCGGTCCAGCATGGCCTGAAACCGCGTCCTCTCCTCCCCCTCCATGCCCAGCCGGCCGATCTCGCTGATGGCCCGCCGCTGATCGAGAATCCGCACCACCACTTTCTCCCCGTGGATGGTGGGGAAGGAGGAAATGCGCAAATCCACCGAGCCGTTTTCCATGTGCACGCGGATGCGGCCGTCCTGCGGAATGCGCCGTTCCGATATGTCCATCTGCGCCATAATCTTGAAGCGGGATACCACGCTGGCCAGCTGGTCCCGGTCGAAGTTCATTATGTCGTGCAGCAGTCCATCTATGCGGTAGCGCACCCGCACCTGTCCCACTTCCGGCTGCATGTGCAGGTCGCTGGCCCGCTCCTCAATGGCCTGCTGCAGCAGTTTGTTCACCAGCTGTACGGTCGGGGTGTCACCGTCCCGGTCCTCCAGACTGACCACCAGGGCGTCTACCCGCCCGTCCACCTCGCCCTCCGGGGCCAGATCCACCTCTCCGTTGCCCGCGTGATACAGGCGGTTCATAAAGAACTCCAGCGTCATGGGGGAAACCACCGCCGGATACACCGCCTCACCCCCGGTGCGCACCGAGACGTCGTCCATGGCCACCATGTCATCCGGATGCACCATGGCCACCAGGATCCCCTCGCCCTCCCGGCGCAGGGGAACCGCGTTCAGGCGCTCCGCCTG
>PUMM01000025.1 GCA_003551365.1 Clostridia bacterium | reverse complement strand
GTTGAGCCGCTACTACCCTTCGCGCTTCAACTCAGCGTCAGCGTTTCTGCTCACGCCCACCCCGCCGGTTCTTACGGTTCCTGCGGAACTCATTTATCTTCTCTTCGCTCTCCTTCATGAAGCGCTGCATCTTGTCCTCAAAAGAGCCCCGATCCGACTCATTGCTAGGACTGACAAATTCCGGGGGGCCCGGATTCGCCTGTCGAAGCGACAAGCCAATCTTCTCACCGTCATCACTTATCGACAGCACTTTGACCTTCACCCGATCGTTGTTCTGTACATAGTCGCTGACCTCATGCACGTAAGCATCAGCGATCTCCGAGATATGAACTAATCCCGTCTTCCCGTTGGGCAGATCCACGAATGCTCCAAAATTGGTGATGCCGGTCACTACGCCCTCTACAACGTTGCCAACTTCAACAGACGAACTCATGCTACCATTATTCCTCCTGAAGAATAGTTTACTCGGGGCAACTTCCCCCAATAAGCATTCACATTATATGACTGGATCACAGGTAGTGTCAACAAAGCCGGGCACTGCGCTACTTCTTGGCTAGTGAACGCTGCCATTTTCGCACCGCCTCGTTGGATCCCAGAATCACAAGAATATCACCTTCAATAATCGGGTCATCTGGCGACGGGGAAACAACCACATCATCAGTGTCGTGCCTGATTGCCACCACATTGATACCGTACCTGGCCCGAAGATCCAGCTCCCGGAGTGTGTGCCCATACATCCGCGGGGTGGAGTTCGCCTCCACAATGCTGACATCAGGCGTGACCTCGAGAAAGTCGACTATATTATCAAGAGCCAAGTGGTTAGCCAACCGCACCCCCATATCTCTCTCGGGAAAGACAACTCTGTCCGCCCCCACCCGACGAAGCAGCTTGCCGTGAACTTCGGATGATGCCTTGGCTATAACAAACGGAACACCCAGCTCTTTCACTGTCAGAGTAACGAGTGCTGACGACTCAAGATTATGTCCAATGCTCACCACCACCACGTCAAAATTGCTGATCCCCAAAGACCTCAGCGTGGATTCCTCTGTGGCATCCGCCTCTACTACATGTGTGCAATTATCCATATTCTTTTGCACCTTGGACTCGCTCAGATCAATACCCAGAACACAATACCCCATGTCATGAAGTGTCTCGGCCAGGTTTGACCCGAATCGCCCTAGGCCAATGACTGCAAACTCTTTGTCCTCTGTCATCTTTCACCTCGCTCTCTGCTCCAGCACACTGCATGTCTCTCACCCAATCATGATGTCTTCTCGCGGATTGCGATAGGTAACCCTACGTCGCGAATCCTGGCCCAGTGCCAGAGCAAGAGTAAGTGGGCCCAGACGACCAATGAACATGGTGGCGGTAATCAGAGCTCTTCCGGCACCACTGAGATCGGGAGTCATTCCAGTCGACAGCCCCACAGTTCCGAACGCAGACATGGCTTCAAACAGGCAGTCCACAAGCTCTGCACCTTCTGTCATGAGAAGAGTCAGCGTCACCATTATTACCACCAACGCGGCCAGTGTTACAATGGTCAGCGCCTGATTGACAATACTTGAGCTCATGCGACGGTGAAAAGCCTCGGCGTCGCCCCTGCCCTGAATCGTGGCCTTCACTGCCACCGCTATAGCGAAGAACGTGGTGGTCTTTATCCCACCGGCAGTGGAACCCGACGAGCCTCCCACGAACATGAGGAGCACGATGAAGAGCAATGTGCTGTGGCGTAAGCTGCCGGTCGGCAGGGTATTGAACCCGGCCGTGCGGGGAGTAGCCGCCGTGAAGAATGAACCAAACACCTTGCCAGAACCACTTAGCCCACCAAGTGTCTCCGGATTACTCAGCTCCATGGCGAACACCACGACCGTCGCCAAAAGCAGGAGAATTCCGCTCACGCTCAACACAATCTTCGCATGCAGCGAGAAACGACGCTCACCGTGAAAGAAGCGCTGGTAGACCTCCGCCAGAACGGCAAATCCTATACCTCCGAACACGAAGAGGGTGATGACCACCAGATTGATGGCAGGGTCTGCCACATATCCTTTCAGGCTCTCGGAAAACAGCGAGAACCCTGCATTGTTGAAGGCCGAGACAGAATGGAACACGCCCAGCCAGACAGCTTCCCCCAGAGGAAAATCCTGAATCCATCGGGCTGTCAGCAATACAGCTCCCGTGACCTCAAAAATGAGCGTGGCAGCCAGGACCAGGTGCACCAACCGAACCATCCCCTCCATGGTAAGTTGGTTGGTCGATTCGCGAATAACCAGCCGCTCACGCAGAGTGACCTTACGCCCCAAGACAAGAGCAATGATGGTGGACATAGACATGATGCCCAGTCCGCCGATCTGGATGAGTCCGAGAATAACGCCCTGACCGAATGCACTCCAGTGCTGTCCGGTGTCTACCACTATCAGACCCGTCACACAGACGGCAGAAGTCGAGGTAAATAGCGCGGTCATTATGTCCGTCTCCCGACCCGGGGCGGTGGACAGAGGGAGCAACAGCAGTACTGTCCCCACAGCTATGACTGCAGCAAAACCGTAAGCGAGCAGCTTGGCCGGATTGACGGGAGTTACCCTCCGCCTGGCATTCTCTAATCGCACAGAATACTCTCCTAACAACCCGAACAGTCGATAATCGGCATGCGCAAGAATATCTCTAAGAACTATTACCGCAAAGTATACTGCCCCCGCATACTGGGGTCAATGAGCACGCGAAAATGCGCGAGAAGCACAGTCACCAGGGTTGACCACAAATATGCTACAGAAAGCTCAAGTAGACAACATGCCGTCCCGGAGGAATAAAGACTGACCAAGCGAGATCAAAGGGAGGCGTGCATACATCCGTGAAAAGAGAAGTGTTATCGCTGGAAAGTCCACTGGTAGGGAACATCGTCCGGTCTAATCAGGCCCAACTCCTGCCTGGCGAGAAGCTCAATGTACTCGGGGTCGCGCAGCTTGTCTCTGCGGGCTGTCAGCTCCTGCTGTTTCTTCCGCTCCTCCTCCAGGCTCTCTTTCACCTCAGCGATCTCTTCCTCGACTTCTACCAACCTTTGATGCCTTTCCAACAGAGAATAGCCCAGCGTGCAAAACACCGCAATGGACACCATCACTGCCAGAGTCTTTAGCAATATCCGCCCGAATTCCCTACGCCCGCCTTTCCGCTTCATTCTTCAATGTCACCTCCGTCCTCATCCGACGGCATCTCATCCGGATCTTCCCCGAGGTCAAACACATCCAGAGGATCACCCTCGACCACGAGCACGACCTCATATCCCTTGCGCCGTGCCCGCCGCGACAGGGTCGCGACCGTACTGCCACTCACCCCGAGGCGCCGGGCGACATCCGAGTTTGAGTGACCCGTCTCCTTCAACGCGACAACCTGTCGTTCACGGAAACTAAGTTTCTCCAAACCTCGTATCTCCATCTTCAAGGAAATGACCTCTCCGAGTCAAGTTAGTTATCCACAAGTTATGTACATATTGTGGACAAAGTGAGTACATTACTCCCGCCAGTATTCTTTCCACAGCCCTCGCGGCTTCTCCTCCTTGCGCACACAGTTGAGGCGAAAAGATCTTGACGAGCTGTCCCGTAAATGGAGAGACGTGCCACAAATGGTCGACATTTTGTGCTGCATTTCTGCCCAAAATGAATTTCAAAGCAGGAACTATACTGCCATCTATCCAAATATTCACTTAGTACATGAATGAGTTGAACAAAAGATACTGCGAGAGGGAGTAATGACTGCAAATGCCACTGGGACGAGTACTCAAAAACATCCGCATTGCCCGCAATCTCTCACGTGAAGAAGTTGCCGATCAACGTTACTCCGTCAGTCATCTGGCGGCAGTCGAACAGGGAGTGAAGCGACCATCCGTCAAAATGCTGATGCATGTGGCCGATCGACTGCAGGTTTCGCTGGAGATGTTGATATCCGACATCCTGGAAGATCCTTTGCCGGTACCGGAGAAGATCCGGCTGGCCCGTGCCCTCTGTGCAGAGGACAAATACGATCTCGCCATGGACATACTGCGACAGGCGGAGGACGAGGATCAGGAACAGGGTGGACAGTATCGGGTCGATCGCCTCGAAACCGAAGCCATGATCGAACACCTGAGAAGAAACTATGACCAGGCCATCAGAAGTTACGCAGCTGTCAGCCGAATTCGTGAGCGCGGCGGCAACCCATATCTGACGGCTGAGGCCTACTATGGATTGGCCCGCGTGGAGTTGGAGAGAGGTAGAACAGAATGGGCCATTCACTGGTTATTTCTCGCCTGGGATCGGCTACAGCCCGATGTCTCAGAGCACCGGGAGTTTGCTGTCGACCTCCTGCAAACCTATGCAGACGCTTTGTATGACTTGAGTCGCTTCCGAGCGGCACAAACCATCTACGAAACCGCTCAGAAATATGCGGAAAGCTGCCGGGATGAATGCCGATGGGCAGAAATTGAGCGGGGCATCGGTTACTGCCTCAAAGAGCAGGGCCAGTATACAGAATCTGCGGAGTATTTCCGCCGTGCGCTGAAGAGGGAAAACATCTGCACCTCGCAACGAGCGGCTCTGACGCGCGAGCTGGGTTCAGTCCTGCGCCTGGCCGGTTCTCCCGACGAAGCCATGAGTTATCTGGTGCACGCGTATGAGATGCATGAGGCTAACGGAATCAACGCTCTTGCATCGATTAATGAGATCATCGCCTGCCTGCTGATACAGGACGCAAACCTGTTAGAGCTTGATGAATGGTGCGGGGCAGTGACAGATGATATGCTCTCCGATTCGGCCGATGAGGACGTAGCACAGTTCGGTCACCTGTATGCTCTCATTCTGCAGAGAAAAGGAGACAGCGCCCGTGCCCTAAATGAGGCCAAACAGGCCTTCGCTCGCGTGCCCCTGGGACACAGACGCCTGTCAGGTGAGATCCTCGTCTCCATCCTCGAGATGGCACGCGAACAGGCTGATGCCGCTGACACCATCTCCTGGGTGGCCGAGCATATTGATCATATCGCCAATGATTGAAGTCGTTGCCCGGCGCATATACTAAGACTGCCCAGCACTCCTTCCGTCGGTATTGCCGGGAAGTGCTTTTTGGCTATGGACATGACCGACTCGCTGTAGCCATTGCGAGCGGGCGGGGAGGTGAGGATCGTGCGGAAACGCGGGACAATTTTCCTCGTGGTGGCTGCCGCACTGATAATTCTGCTGTTCATCGGCCTTCGTGTTCGCCTGGCCAAAGCTACCTACCATTCTGAACGCATGCTGCACTGGCTGCATCACTTTCTGGGCAAAATGCTGCGCATTCAGAACACCCTGGCACTTCGATCGGAAGTAGAAGAACTGGATGAGCGTTTCTCCGAGATCCTCACCCAGATCCGCTATGTAGATATGGCCCTGGGGCACCATGATGAGAGACTTCACGCCCTGACTGGCGTTGGGCGCCTGCGCGAGCCGGAGGACAATGAGATCGCACGCCTGTGGCTGGCGGTCAGTTTGTTCCGGGATCGACTCCGAGAGGGCGACCCTCCTCCGGATCTATCCGGCAGATGCCTGGTCGCCTCTGACAAGCTTGACCCCATCATTCGTCGCATGCGAGCAATTCTGGACGAACCGAAGCATAGGGCTTTGCTGATGGTACCCACCCTGAGCCGAGAACAGAAAGAAGAATTCAACGCACTCGTCCGTGATTCTATGCGCATCGTACTCGAAGCGGGCGACATCGAACCTGGCGAGGTCAGCAGCGAGTGGTATTTCCCTGAATGAACCCGCCGACCAGTGTCCATTAACAAGACACCTCCCTTATTACGATATGAATAGTGAGTCCCGCGGAGTTTGCCAGTTGCGGCCGACGAAAAGGGGGAGATCACTGTGGACGAGGCAAATGAGAATCTGCAAGACAGCGAACTGAAAGCGATACTGTTCCGGGTCAATGATCAGCTGATGGGCATCCGCATTGACTACGTCAGAGAGGTTCTGGAATACCGGGATCCGACCCCTGTACCGGACAGCCCTGTCTGGATTGCGGGGGTCCTTGACGTGGGCGATCGTATCCTACCGGTCACTTCTCTTCATCAGTGCCTCTATGGCAATGATCAGTCGGGGGATGGCGAGGGTCACCTGCTGAGCGTCAACGTACAGGGCCGCGAGGTCGCCTTCACAACCGACGTGGTGACTGCCATTCGTACTCTCGAGTCCGATGAAGTAACCCCACCGACCGAACTGACCTCTCGCATCCATGATTCGCTGATCGAGGGTATCACGCGAATCGACGAGGAGGTCGTAGTTCTGATAGATCCGGAAAAAATCGTGGACCCTGAGGTAATGGGCGAAGTACTGAAATCTATAACTGACGAAGCGGGATAGTTCAGATGGTGATGTAAGCCCAGCTGTGTACCCGGTGCGCTCGGAGGATCGCACCTGCGAGGCCACGCAACGATCATATCGACGGAAGATGCCATCGCCACCTGCAGTCTATGCCGCTCCCAGGAACAGGCATCGGTGATGACGATTAGGGGGCTCTGGTTACGTCCGCCGGGGCCCCGGATCCCCGCAGCTACCGAGCCATTGGCCCTTGAGGCTCCCTCACACACCCCCACCAAAGGTCAGAAATGGCGCCACATGCAGCGGCTTACGGCAGCTGCTTACGGGGACTCGGTTGGGCGCCGAATACGGTTCATTCGCCCCGCAAACGACCTCAGACCTCAGGATGGCGGGCACAGGACCGATGCCCGCCATAACCCATCCGACCTCCGGAGCGGGCGGACACCACAGCCCCGTATAGAGTCGGTCACGGAGATGTAATCCTCAGCTCTTGCCCGTGGGGCGCCCGAGTGCGGTATAATCAATAAGCGACGAAATGAAAGAGGTTAGGATATGACGTACATGATGGAAGTCGCTCTGCTGTCAGTTTGGGATGTCAGAATTGGTGTGAGCATGGCCATTGTGGGTGGTTACCAGGCAACATGGGCCGTGCTCGTCGGCAGCTCATCCAGCATTGCCATCATACTCCCGGCCGCGGGCCTCTTCCGAACAGCATTCCGCTGGATGAGATTCCGTCTCCCCCGTTATCGCGACTTCCTTCTGCACATAACCCGACGTCACCACGACACCATTGATCGCTACGGCTATTGGGGTATTTTCTTCATTGTCGCGATTCCGCTACCGGGGACTGGACCCTGGACCGGTGCCCTGTGTGCAGCACTGCTGCAGTTAGAACCACTCAGGGCATCCCTGGCCCTGGCCGGCGGCATCCTGGTTGCCGGCCTCCTGTCTGCCGGAGTGGTTGAGGGATTCCTCTCCCTGCTGCCACTCTTCTCCTAGAGGTTTCGGGGGCGAGACCATAGTGCTGGTGAGAATGGGAGTGCCCTTGACCAATCTGCAAGTACTGTCTTCCCCCGTTCCTCCAGCGCCCGGATGCTGCGTGAGGGAAGGTCACAGATCCACATGACCAGCCTACCAGCTGCCAGCATAACGCCGTGCATTGTTGCTGCAACCAGGCAAATGGGGGGAAATAGAACGGGACTGAGCAACAGAATGTAAGCTGCGGATCCACCTATGGCCGCGAGAAGGAAAACGACTCGCAGTTGGCCGTCGGCTGTAAGCATCAAAGCGAGGCTCAAGAGGCAGGCCACGGCAATCCAAAATAGAATATCTCCGGCGAAGAGGAGGCGGCTCCGGGAGTGCATGTGGGCTGTAACAGCCCGCATTACATCAAAAAGCACCCCACACACGCCGCCAGTGAGAAACAGAACGAGCAATGCGCAAAAGTCCCCATAAACGTCGGGCAAACCGGCGCCCCCTCTCACATACGGTGTGCAGATCATAATATGAAAGAGGCACGCCCTACGTTCGCCACCCTCAGTAAAACAGGCGCTTGAACCAGCTTCCTTCTTCCCTGGTTGTCGATTGAGTGCCGGAAGCGTACTGGATCCCGGTGATGGTTCCAGTACAGGTGAACTTTCCGCTATTCAGACTAATCTCATCAATGTGCAGATCTTCGCCGCGTACTATGATGGTCCCATAGCGGGTCTGCAATATGATCTGCCGATCATCGAAGCTATCCACGCCGAGGACACCGTCAATAAAGATGTTCTTCCTGTTGCGCAAGATTACCTCGTGATCCCCTGACCGATCCTCTTCATCGCCCATAACATCGGGTGACCGGTCCTGCACGGTATCTCCTCCCGTCTGACGAATTGCTCCCCGGTACATGCTATGACACTGGGTCTTCGGCGATGATCAATTTTGCGTCAGGGCCAAATTTGCATGATATCGATGTCAGTATAGTAATAGCGGATAATGTCCTCGGCAGATCGCCCCTCGTCTGCCAGAGCTCTCGCTCCTTCCTGCGACAATCCGACCCCGTGCCCGTGCCCCACTCCGCTGAACTGCACAGAGCCATCATCGCTCACTTCAACTGTCTTCAGCATGGTAGATTTCAGTCGATCGGAATCGAGGCTAACTCGAAATGACGGGGCTGACACCGAAGTTTCATTCACACGCAAACGGACAGCCCGACCGGACGGACCCCGCTCCTGTACCGTCATCTCGTCAATCGAAGAAATATCGTACCCCATGTCGTGGAGCGCGGAGGCAATCTCGTCCTCCGCGAAGGTTTCCTCCCAGAATCGCAATTGTGCCCCCTCGGGCTCCTGGACAGTGCGGTAGTACGGCTTCTCTGCATTCGTGTACTCCAGCCCCTCTTCCGGATCACAGGTAAGCCCTCCGGAAGCCGCGTGAAACCACGTCAGGGCAGGTTGACCATCATGCACCAGTATCTCACCGCGTGTGTCCTCTACCGCCTCGCGCACCCGGTCGTTCACCCTGGCCATATCATAGGCCTGAAAACTGGTAACGTCGTCGGAAGCATCCGTCCCATAACGCTCATGCTCTCCACCCTCCTGCATTTTGCGCCAGGCATAGGTGCGGGCGAGAATGGCCTGTGCTCCCAGAGCTTCCCGTGGCCAGTCGGTGTCCATCTCAGCCGCAACCACTCCAGCCACATAATCCTCAAAGGAGAGTTCCACTGTTCTGTCTTGTTCCGTCAGGCGCAGGGTAATCTCCGGCTCTGTCCGTTGCCGGCGCAAGCCGAAGTCAGAGAAGAACGCACATCCAGCAAGAAAGCAGAGAAACGCCACCAGCACCCACACCGCCCCGTCCCGCATTGCCACCATGCCGTTCGACCTCCCTCAGGCCTATTGTGTGCAGCGGGACGGGAGAGTAAACTCGGGGCAGTTCTCACCAGTCAGAATCGTCAGCATAGTCCTCACGGATCACCTCGTACAGATCCTGGGCCGCTGCCGCGGGCACGTGCGAGCGCACCTCCAGGACCTCCACCTCCAACGTACGGTTCCCAAAGGCAATCTCCAGTCGGTCGCCAGGACCGATAGAGCGTCCGGGCTTGGCGGTCTGACCGTTAACCTTCACTCTTCCTCCCTCACAGGCCTCCTTTGCAACCGGGCGACGCTTGATTATGCGAGAAACCTTGAGGAACTTGTCCAGCCTCATCTGTGACACACAATCACTCCCGACAAAGGAGGAACCAGGGGAAAACCCCGATTCCTCCGACTGCTAAGTATCGGACTTTCTTCTTCCCTTATGCCTCCAGCCATCAGCCCAGAATCTCGTTTACCTTATCCTTAAGGCTCTTGCTAGCGCGAAATGCCGGAGCATAACTGGCGGGTATCGTCATGTGCTCACCAGTGGATGGATTGCGCCCAGGACGCTCCTCACGATAGCGAACTTCAAAGGTCCCAAAGCCCATCAAAGAAACCTTGTCCTCTTCACACAACGCATCCTCAATTGTTTCCAGAGTTGCCTGCAGGGCTTTATCTGCATCCTTTTTCGTCAGACCCGCCCTATCAGCTATGGCATCCACCAGATCCGACTTGTGCATCGCCGCACCCCCTTCGGTATTGTGCCCATACAGCCGGCCTTGAGAGCCCACCGCAGGGGCAACCTTAAGACCAAGATCTTCTCTTGCGTATCCCTTTCTACGTATATCGATGCCAATCCTTCATTTCCCACGTTTCTGTTCGTCCCACACATCATCCATCTCCCGCAGAGTCATGTCCTGCACCTCTGTGCCCCGGCGCTCAGCCTCTTCTTCTATGGCCGCAAAGCGCTGCCGGAACTTCTCAACTGCTCCCAGAAGCTCCGTCTCGGCAGAGAGATCCAGGTGTCGTGCAGCGTTTACGAGAGAGAAGAGAAGATCGCCGAGTTCTTCTCCACTAATGTCGGGATCTCCCGACTGCAGGGCGCGGGCGAACTCCCGCGATTCTTCGGCAATCTTCTCCGCCGGCCCCTGTACATCGTTCCAGTCGAAACCCACCCGCGACGCAACACTCTGCATCTTCTCTGCCTGCAGCAGCGCCGGCAGAGTGCGTGGGATGCCGGCCAGATAGGATCTTCCGGCCTCCCGGGCGCGCTTGCCCTTTATCCTCTCCCAGTTCATCTCCACATCATCCGCATCCTCAACATCAACATCTGCAAACACGTGTGGATGTCGCTCGGTCATCTTCTGCACTAGGGTCATCATCACCTCAGAGGCGGTGAAGTCTCCCCGCTCGCACGCGATGACCGCATGCAGCACGATCTGCAGCAGAACATCTCCGAGTTCCTCCCTTATCTTGCTGGCATCTCCGCCTTCCAGTACTGCAGCCAGCTCATGCGATTCCTCCAGGAGAAATGGACGCAAGCTCGCGTGATCCTGCTTTCTGTCCCAGGGACAGCCTCCGGGGGCGCGCAACCGGTGAACGACCCCCCACATACCAGCGGCGGCCTGCCCGGCAGGCACAAGATCCCGTCGTGCAGCGCTGGGGAGAGGCAGTTCGGGCACGTACAGGATGAGCATGCCTCCGGGTTCAATCTCGCTTTCAGCATCCCGTAGCGCAAACTCGCCAACTCTGACACCAAATGAGGCCGGACTGGCATCAAATGCGGTGATCCTGTGCTGGGGTGGATACTGCCTCCGCAGGGCGTGAATGGAGGCCCTCACATCCTCGTCAGTGTACAGTGACTCCACCCATAGTGCTTCACCCCCGCATAATTGTGAAGAAAGTTCGGCTGGCCCCACACTGTGCAAACCGGGATCTTCACCCTCCCGGGGCCAATCTCCCCCCATTTCCCGCCGCAGCTGCCAGGACAACGGGTGTGACTCCCGGATCGCGACCGAAAGCCCGGAGGCATAGGCCTTCCGGGACAGAGCGCGGGCCCGGGGGTCGGCGCTGCTGGGAACCCCGAGACCACAGTACGCCACCCGCTCATCCTTTCGCAGATTGGGCAGCGAGTCATCCTCCACCACTACCGGACCGACGAGCCCGGCATCTTCCAGGATGCGAGCCACGGCGGGAGAGGGAACCAGAAGCCTGTCCATCCCGCGCATGGCCTGCAGCTGGGATTCCGACAGCTCACCGGGGCGGGAGGTGTTAAAGCCAATTATGTACAGTGCCGCCGCGTTGTTGTCCTCTGGGGCATCATGCAGATTGCTCATGGCTCATTCATGACCGGCGTCTCCCTGCCGGGAGAACACGTCATGATAACCTCATCTCCTTTCCCCTGACCTTTCTTGCTGTCACCTGTGCCATCCCCTCGCTCTCGATGTGCGGGTGAGTGGCCGCAAACAGGACCCACCACACCACCCCTGACACACATCTCACCTATGTTCTGACCAGTCCGACATTTCGCAGAAAAGAGGCAACCCTGGGACCTACGCGGGGTATCATGGCCACATCAGAGAACTGCACTCCGCCGATCAACAACACCAGCAGGAAGTATGCAAAGACTCCGGCAGTCACTGCACCCATTACCGCAACTCCGGTACCGTAGTGCGCATCCACCGTCACCGCAATGATGCGAACAGCTACACCCATTACTGCTGATGCCAGGGCTGGTCTCCAGAGAAAAGACACAATGCTGAATGATCCAATGTACCTGCCCAGAGAGGCCAGATTCAACGCCGCTGCCAGCAGGAACCCAACCACAGACGCTATGCCGGCCCCGGCGGCGGCCATCGTGGGGACTGAAGTCAGGAACCAGGTGAGCACAAACTTCACACTCGCGCCAACAACCAGGTTGCGCATTGGTATGATCGGATACCCCAGACCCTGCAGGGATGCCGATGATATCTGCTGCAAGGTCATGAAGATGGCGACCCCCGACAGGGCAGCCAGAACCGGCCCGGCCTCGGGAGAACCCCAGAAGAAGTCGGGAATTTCCGTTGCCAATACATACAGTCCCGTTGCCGCCGGGACGCCGACCAATGCCCCCAGACGTAAACTGGACAGGGCTTTGTCCCGAATGCCCTGCCGATCGCCGCTGGCCAGAGAAGAGGAAATTGACGGCACCAGGCTGATCACCATGGCCGTAGTGAAAATGGCCGGAACATTCACCAGCGGCCAGCTATAAGCTTCCAGGTAGCCGTAGGCAGTTGTCGCGGCAGTCTCCGAGTAACCACTCGCAATCAACCGCGAAGGCACCACCGCAGCATCCACAAATCGCATCAGCGGAAGGATGATGCCGCTCACGGAGATGGGTATGGCAAATCCTATGATTTCTCGCACCAACTGACCGGTACCTATGCGCTGCCCCGAATCCGTCTCTCTCTCCCCAGCCCACATCATCCTGCGGTACACCCAGTACACCACAAAAAGGTAAAACACCCCTACCACTGCACCGGTCGTAGCTCCAAAGGTGGCGCCGGCCGCAGCATACTCGAGACCGTACGGTACGAGAAGCGTAACCAGTATGAACATCGTGCCCACACGAACGATCTGCTCAACTATCTGCGAAATGGCATGAGGAGTCATGGTCTGCAGCCCCTGGAACAGACCCCGGAAAGCTGACATTACTGATACGAAAAATACGGCCGGTGCCAGGGCAACCATGCTGAAATATGCATCGGGATTCTGCCAGACATTGTGCGCCAGATACGGGGCCAGGAGATACAGAGCAGTGGATACGATGGCCCCAGTTGCCGCCAGAAGGATCAGTGATACGAAGAAAACCTGACGAACCTCCCCCGGAGAGTTTCGCGTGCGGGCTTCAGAGACCAATTTGGAGATGGCCAAGGGTACACCCATGGTGGACAGGACCAGGGCGATAGAGTATATGGAGTAGGGCATACCGAAAAGCGCCATGCCGTAAGCACCCTCATCGCCTCCTCCCATCAACCAGGGGAGAATGAAGCGATAGACCGCCCCGAGCACCCTACTGGCCAGGCTGCCCAGGAGCAGGATAAATGCTCCCCGCAAGAAGCTGTCACGGCGCATGTCTAGTACATCCCCGCTCACTCGGTACTTTCCCAAGATCATATGCAGTTATCATATTGCGCATACATCACCCCGAGACCGTCGTGTCCGCGTCAGCCATCCTGGCAGAAAACGGCTCCCATCAAGAACCGCACGTGCCCAGAATATCACCTGTCGCCCCTTTTGGAAATCAGAAGGCCGAGCAGTCCGTAAACATCCCGGCCGGACCCATGCCGATTCACAACTGAGCCACCCCGGCGGGCCATAAGAACCAGTACCGCTGCAGCTGCTCGCATCATCATTGTGCAGTTTCGCTTCTTATCCCCTGCAATATCTTCTCCGCACGCGATACGGGACCATCATCCGTATGCACTGCCCGCCTGTCGGAGGGGCGGAGGTGTATCCGAACCCCTCCATCACCACCGTGACGACGACTCACAAAGGCGCGCAATCCCAATTCGCTCGCAATGCGATCCCAGTCCATGTTCTCCCCCACCCCGGGCAGCATCTCCAGGGTAATACCATCAGCCCGCTGCGTCAGGCTCAAGATGCCCCGCTCCGCCCCCAGGGCAGAAAGACCGGCCAGACGCACCAGGTTCACTGCTGGAGTCGGTGGATCACCAAAGCGATCAATGAGTTCATCCAACACTTCTGAAACCTGGTCGGAGTCCTCAATATCATTCACGCGACGATACAGAGCAATGCGCTGGTTGCTGCTGGGTACGTATTCGTCCGGCAGGTGGGCATCCACGTTCAGCTCCACGGCGGGCCGCTGCAATGGTGGCTTCCGGCGCCCGCTGAGCGCCTCGATCTCTTCCCGCAGCATCCGCGTATACAGCTCGAATCCAACCGCCATCATGTGCCCATGCTGCTCCGCACCGAGAACGTTGCCGGCTCCCCGTAGTTCAAGGTCGCGTTTCGCCAACCTGAATCCAGATCCCAGCTCGGTAAACTCCCGTAGAGCACTGAGTCTGTCCGCAGCCAGTGACTGCACAGCAGCCGCCGATCTGTAGGTCAAATAGCAATATGCGATACGGTCGGAACGCCCCACCCGGCCTCGCAGCTGGTACAGCTGGGCGAGCCCCAATCGATCGGCATTCTCCACGATCAGGGTGTTTGCATTCGGAATGTCCAGCCCCGACTCAATTATCGTCGTGCAGACGAGCACATCATATTCACCCCGCACGAAGTCCTCCATTACACCCTCCAGCTGACTCTCCGGCATTTGACCGTGTGCCACACCCACCTGCGCCTCGGGGACCAGCTCCTCGACCCGGCGCAACGGCTGACCAATACTGTGCACGCGGTTGTGAACATAGAAGACCTGCCCACCCCGGTCCATCTCTCTACGAATGGCATCGGCAATCATTGGCGGGTCATACTCTGCGACATAGGTGGAAACCGGCAGACGATCCTCTGGCGGCGTCTCGATCACATTCACATCACGGATGCCCGATAGTGCCATGTGCAGTGTGCGGGGGATGGGGGTAGCCGTTAGTGTCAGCACATCCACGGTCTGTTTCAACTGCTTCAGCTTCTCCTTGTCTCCCACCCCAAAGCGGTGCTCTTCATCCACTATGACCAGTCCCAGGTTGCGAAACTGCACGTCGCTCTGCAGCATGCGATGGGTGCCGATTACCATATCTGCTTCGCCTCGCCTGAGGCGGGTAACCGTGCGCTCCTGCTGCGCCCCCGAACGAAAACGGCTCAGCATCTCGATTTCGGTCGGCCAATCAGCAAAACGATCTCGCGCAGTGGCGTAGTGCTGCTGAGCAAGTATGGTGGTGGGCACCAGCATGGCCACCTGTTTGCCCTCGACCATGGCCTTGAACGCGGCCCGGAAAGCCACCTCGGTCTTGCCGAAGCCCACGTCCCCACACAGCAGGTAGTCCATGGGCTGCGGCCTCTCCATGGCGCTTTTGATCTCCCGCGCTATCTCCAGCTGATCGGGAGTCTCCTGATAGGGAAAGGAGTCCTCAAACTCTCCCTGCCAGGGTGAATCCGGACCAAAGGCGTATCCCTCAACTTCCTGCCGAGCGGAATACAACTGCATCAGTTCCTCGGCCATATCTCGCAGTGACTGGCGGACTCGTCTCTTGATCCGCTTCCATTCGCTGCTGCCCAGGCGGTGTATCCGGGGAACGCGGCCTTCTTCTCCCACGTACTTCTGCACCAGCTCGACAGACTCAACCGGAACGTACAGACGATCGCCTTCAGCATAGGCAATGACCAGGTAGTCCCTTTCCGCCCCCTGTACCTCGCGGGTGCTCAGACCAAGATATTGGCCTATCCCGTGATGACGGTGGACCACATAATCGCCCTCTATCAGGTCCTCGTAGGTCTCCACTCCCTGCCGGTGCCTCTTGGGCACCTGATAGCGTACGCGGGACTGACCTCCGAATATGTCTTGCTCGGACAGAACCACGAGGTTCAGAGCGGGAACCTCGAAACCCTCCGAGATGGGCGCATGAACCACATTGACCTCCCCATCAGAGAATCCCCGCTCCCCGAGAGAGCCCTGCAGTCGCACTGCCCTGCCCTCCGAGTCAGTGGCGATAAGGATGTGCTTTCCATCATTTTGCCACCGCGCCATTTCCGACAGGAAGACCTCCCACTGCCCGTAGAACGAATCGGAGGGACGTCCGGATATCCGGGCGATGTGCTCCAGCTGCACACCGTCCATCCTGGTGATGATCTGAGTAAAATATATGCGCGGTTCTTTGCACCGAAGGGGCTCCAGATCCCCCGGCGGCAGCATCAGCTTCATCTGGCCCGGCAGCATCGCACCATCACTGACCAGCCGTTGCATCCTTGTCTGCACCGATCGCTGGCGCTCTTCTATACGCCGCGATACGGATTGAGGGTTACATATCACCACAGCGCTCCCGTCGACGAGATAGTCCAGTATGCTATCGAGAGAGGAGGAGAAGTATGGCATGAAAAGGTCGAAATTGTCGGGCGGGGACCCATTGGACAGATCATTCATCTGCGCCGCCACGCGCTCCTCGAGGACCTGGGCAACTCCGCGGTGCCCGGCCTCCTGCAAATGCTTCACCTGCGCATCCGCCTCTTCCTGCAGTCGATGCAGAGATTCTTCCTTGGTCCGGTCACCGAGAGAGGGTAATGTCTCACATGCCGGACCCACGGATACCTCATCGGCATTCTCCAGCGAACGCTGAGAGGCAACGTCAAAATGACGGATTGAATCAATGAGGTCTCCGAAAAACTCTATGCGGGCGGGCACCTCCGACCCGGGTGGGTAGATATCCACGATTCCCCCGCGCGCTGCCATATGCCCGGGTTCGATCACCATATCCTCCCGGGCATATCCCAGGTCGCGCAGCTGACCGAGGAGTTGATCCCTATCCACCTCATCTCCCCGCCGCAGGGTAAAAAAGGATCGCTTCATGCGGTCGCGGGGAGGCAGGAGCCGCTCAAGAGACTGAATCGGCGCCACAACGACCATGGCCTCTCCCGTGAGGAGGCGGCCGATAACCTCCAGCCGCTGGGCCACCCCCCCGTTGTCCCGCACGGCACCTGGATCGGGTACCACTTCGGCTGGCGGGAGGTAGGCAATCCGGTCCTCTGCACACCAGCTGCGCAAATCACCGGCCAACCGTGCGGCTTCCTGCTCATCGGCACATATCACCATAAGCGATCCGGTAAGGTCTCGATGTAAAGCGGATGCAAGAAACGCCTCCATACCCCTGGAGAGACCGTAAACGAGCTGGGCGCTGCGTCCCTTCTTGACACCCTCTGCCACTGTGCGGAATTCTGCCAGATCTCCCCACATCTGCAGAGCTGCGGTGAGGTCAGAGGATGCTTCCCTGCTGCTTTTGTGAACCCGCTGCTCGGCCATACTTCTCATCCCGTCCCAATAGACTCAGGGCTCGGGCGACGCGCCGGAGCCCCCTGCCTCAGTATTTGCTCTTTGGCTCTGCATCACTCGTCCTGCGGTTCGTCTTCCGGTCTGAGGTCCCGGCCGTTGTAGTGGTTCATTGCCTCCTGGACCGAACATCGCACCGCCATTTCGACGGCCCGCGCGGCGAGACGCAGCACCCTTCGGGCGAGATCCTCCTCCTCGCGCCTAAAGGGCGACAGGACATGATCCCGCGGAGATACACCCGTGGGAGGGCGACCGATTCCTATTCTGAGGCGGGCAAAATCTCCCGTGCCCAGCTCATGAGTCAGCGATTCCACACCCCGGTGCCCACCCGTACCTCCACCCGGACGTACACGGATGCGCCCGAGTGGCAGGTCCATATCATCATATGCTACCAGTAGCTGTGCAGGCGACAGCTCATGATACTGCATGCAGCGACGCACGGCCGTACCGCTTCTGTTCATATAAGTCATCGGGCAGAAAAGGAGGAGACACACCTCGGCCATACGGGCCGCTGATTGCAGGCCCAAAAAGCATTCTCTCCACTCTTCGCGGGCCAGTTGCTCGGTGACGCAGAACCCGACATTGTGGCGGGTGGCGCGGTAACGCGCGCCGGGATTCCCGAGCCCCACCACCATTCGTATGGGCAATCTGCCTCACCCACCTTACGCTTCTGGCTCCTCTTCTTCCTGTTCTTCCCCGATGACCTCGGGCTCTCTGGCCACTTCCTCTTCCAGATCGATTTCCTCTTCTTCCTCTTCCTCTTCTTCTTCCTCCATTCGCGGCTGCACCAGAGTCACCAGCGTCTCGGTGGGCTCATTCAGAATCTCCACGCCCTCCGGAGCACTAACATCCGCAACCGTAATACTGTCACCAAGTGTCAGGTGGGATATGTCCACCAGGAGGTAATCTGGGATGTTCACAGGCAAACACTCGATTTCCAGCTCGCGAATCTCGTGCTGCAGGACTCCAATTCCGGCCGTCGCCTCTTCCTCACCTTCGAAATACACCGGCACGTTAGTTGTCAGCTTCTCTGTGAGGTCGACCTGGTACAGGTCCATATGCAGAATATCCCGCTCCACTGGATCCCGCTGTATCTCCCTGACCATCACGACCCGCTCTTCCTCGTCCAGTTCTTCCACGCGGAGCTGCAGCAGGCCTCGTTCTGCTCCGAGGGTCATGACTCTCTCCAACTCCGGCTGGCTCACCTGCAGGTGCAGGTTCTCCAAACCCTTGCCGTAAAGGACCATCGGCACATAACCCTGCTGGCGCAGGTGGCGCGGATAGCCTGGCTCTCGCAAGTTAGCCGTCAGAACAACGTCCTCACTCATACTACACCATCCCCTTAAAGTTTGTCCGAGCCTAATCGTACCCGTCGCATAAATGCCTGTCAAATCGACCCCTCAGGAAGTAAATAGCGCGCTCACGGACTGGTCTGCGTGTATACGCTTGATGGTCTCCCCCAGCAGCGGGGCCACGGATAACTGATGCAGCTTGTCCAGAGCCTGCACATCAACAGGTACGGTATCAGTCAACACCACTCGCTCTATCGGCGCCTCCTGCAGGCGATCCAGTGCTGGGGGCGACAGGATCCCGTGCGTGGCACACGCGTACACACCACGCGCACCCTGATCGAGAAGCGTCTCAGCTGCCCGGCATATGGTTCCCG
>PUMM01000041.1 GCA_003551365.1 Clostridia bacterium | reverse complement strand
CTCATCGCGTTCGCGCACCCCCGCGTATTCCGCCTGGGGCAGCGGGTCAGCCGGAGCGTCCTCTACGGCGACCTCCTCATGATCATTGGTCCATATGAAATGCAGGCCGGCCGCACCAAGCCCAAAGAGAAAAGCTGCACATATTACCGCTATCAGGATCCTGCGGCTTTTAATCATGTAACTCTCCATTCTATGTTAATCCCGGAAGAAATCCAGAGGGTTCTTGGGTTGACCATTAACACGTATTTCGAAGTGCAGATGCGGTCCGGTCGATCGACCCGTGTTTCCAGAGTATCCAATGACCTGACCCTGCTCAACCACATCACCAACCGAAGCAGATGTCTGGCTCAGATGGGCATAAACCGTCACATACTCGCCTTCTCCGTGATCGACCTTCATCTTTATGCCGTAAGCACCGGATCTGCCGGCAGAGGTCACCATGCCGCAGTCGGCTGCCTTGATGGGCGTACCAACCGGCATGGCCAGGTCGATTCCGGAATGAAAACCAGTACCTCTCCAGCCGAAACCGGAGGTCAATTCACCCGAGGCCGGGAGTATGAAGCGACCAGAGCCGTGCTGGGGCACCGTCCTGGTTCCCTTCTCCACAATGTGGGTCACCGGCTCGGACAGTTCCTCTTCCTCGATGATCTCCCGTCCTATTTCCTGACCAGATTCTCTCTCGATCCTGACGGTGACCTTGACCTCACCGGGGCGCCCGGCCTGGATGACATTCTGCTCCCACGGCCACAAGTCTTCACTCTCACGAGTCTCCACCGCATTCGATACGTGCCTGATGTACCATGATTCTTCTTCGCTGCGGAGAGTCACGTGAGGATCGGCCACGACCAGTTCCACTTCATCGCCCGGGTGCAATCGAGACACATCCTTGTCTGGATTGGCCTTCTCCAGATCACCGACACTCAGATCCGCCGCCTGAGCGATCCCCCAGGCTGTCTCACCCCCCTGCACCTCGTGAACTTCCGTGCGGTCCGTTCCGCGAACGAGAATCTCTTCGGCCTGTTCGGGATCGACAATGCTGTCGGGGTCGGCCGGCTTGGATACTAGTTGGATGTCCTGCATGAATTCGCTGTCGAGCACCTCAGTTTTGTCATCCACCTGTAGCGAATCAACGTAGCTGTCCTCAAGAGACTGCAATACTGCTTCTGCCTTTTCCTCATTCTTGAGAACCACCACGACCTCGCCATCCACTTCCACTCCCACGGCGCGGGTGGTGAATGTCAGAAGATCCAGGACCTGGCTGGTGAGTTCGTAGGCTGGGGTAATACGGGGCGGATCATGGTCGGATTTTTGCTCAATGATCAGCTCCTGCTCCGGCGTCACCTGAAATCCGGATTGATACTGCTGAGCGCGGACGTACTCATCCATGGCCTCCTGGATATCCCCAGCCGACCGGGTATATCCGAGGAAGTCATCATCCACATATACGGCACTGTACTTCACTACCTCCGGAGCCTCTTCGGCATCATCCCGCACCTCATCGATAACCGGCGGGCCAGATGCGTCAGGGAAAATGAACAGGGCGAAAGCTGTAAAGAAGACTGCTACTGCAAAGATCACTGCGCGTCGCGACGCAAATCCGACGACAGTACGCACCCTCTCACTCCCCCACCGCAATGTCGTGCGCATCATGGCAGATAATCCAACGGATTCTGGGGGTCATCGTTGACGCGTATCTCGAAATGCAGGTGCGGCCCTGTGCTTCTTCCGGTCATGCCAACGCGACCAATCACCTGTCCCCTATCAACCATCTGCCCCTCACCCACATCCATACTGGATAAGTGAGCATACCAGGAAGTCTTGCCATCACCATGGTCCAGTATAATGACCTGCCCGTAACCTCCCCGCCAACCGGCAAACGATACGCGACCAGAACGACTGGCTTCCACCGGAGTGCCCTGTGGTGCGGCAATATCTATTCCGGTGTGCATCCTTCCCCAGCGATAGCCGAAGTATGAGGTTATTCGTCCCTGCAGCGGCCACTGATACAGCTCGCCGCGCGCAGCCAGAACCGCCTCATCTTCCGGTCGCGCGTGAGGCAGGATCAGTTCCTCCCCCACACTAATCTCATCTCCCGGACGCAGGCTGTTCACGGCCATGAGATCTTTCTCATCAATCTGATACCGTTCGGCAATATCCTCCACCGTATCATCGGGATCAGCCCGATACAGCAGGCCGGATATGGTCAGTACCCGTACAGTTTCGCCCGGCTGCAGACGGTCCCAATTGTCCATATCATTGATGACCGCCAGCGACTCAGGGTCGGTCGAGTATTTGGTGGCGATATCCCAGATGGTGTCACCAGATGCAACTTCGTGTTCAATGATGTGGGCCTGCAGAGGGGGTTCGATATCCCTATCATCTGACGAGGAAGGGGGGATGAAGACTGGGGGGGGATCAGTCACAGCTTCCGACTCCGATGCGGCCACTGCGGCCTCGCCCGGCGGAAGCAACGCCAACACCGCCAGGAGCAGGGCTGATAGCACGGCCCCCAGTACGCAAACTACTCTTCTAACTCGCGCCGATGTGTCGCTTGTATCAGTCGCATCACTAGATTCGGTCAACTCGGCTGCGCACCTCGCTTTGGATTCAGCATAGCTGCCTCACAGCACAGTAACTGCCAACGCGCTGCAACAGCATCACAAAATACAGGCAAAAACAACGAATGCTTTTCCACTATAGCAAACTGCAGGTCATGAGAAAAGCTATCAACGACCTAGATTTCTACCGAACTACGGCAGATTCCTCCCCTTTCAGAGCGAATGTCTACGGAAATTTTCGCTCCCTCCACCTCTCCCGCTAGCCGCGCGGTCCACTGGACCCTGCGGCGGTGCGGACGACCATTGCCCCCTGAACTCCGGTCGGGCTTCGACCCGTAACCCCGCAGAAAACCGACCTCTGTGACCTTTCTGCCTGTCAGCAGTTCGGCCCCCTCGGGCAGATTCAACCGCACCACATCCTCGCGCACTGCCTTCTGTCTGCGGGCCTGCGCGCTTATGCAGGTATCGAGGTAGCCCCGATTGCTCAGCAGGAGACAAATCAATACCTCATCGTCTCCGATTCGCTGCACGGTCAACTCATCGATATTTAGTTCGGGCAGAGCGAGGGCAAATAACAGGGGAAACTGGATGTTCTTATGGCACTCCGCAGAGAGAAGGTGAGGCGGGGGATTCTGCCAGCACTCCTTGACATCCCATCCGCCTATCTCGACCATCCCCAGCTGAGGGTGCTCGAAGGACTGCCACTGCACAAAACCGCGTCCGCCCAGATTTCGATCATTGTAGCGGAGCAGCTTGCATTCGAGTTCTCGCCGGTCACGCTCCGACATACTGCGGACAGCTATGGGGTCCTTTCTGGTCTCGGGGTCGGCCCGTCCCACCAGATCCCATAACTCGGGTGTGAATGCATATATCCCGCGGTGTTCCCAGCACCAATCATCCAGGACACCCGACCAGATATCTCCATAGCAGCAAACCACCGGATAACCGGTGGCCTCAGTACCCCAGCTACCAATGGTCTCGTACAGCCGCATATCCTCATCGGCAAACTCTTCGTCCTTTATGGTACTGTGAGGCCGGAAGAGCACACCTCCGGTGGTGTGATAGATCAGAGCGCCCCCTATGTTGGGATGGGCTGTTATGAACTCAACCAGGTTGCGAGTTTCGGGCTCGGATAGTGGGTAGGGCCCAGATCCTTCCGCTGTAGGCCGGTATCCGGCCGGGAAATTGCGATTCAGGTCGAGACCATAGCGCGTCTGCACCACCTCAAACGGCAACCTCACATCCTGCACCATGTCCCCGTCCTCATCCCGTATGGCCCCCTCCTGGTACAGGTGGTAGAAGGGACCCTCCAGGTCATCGGGGCGGCGCTGAATCATGATGCGAGGATCCTCGAGATCAGTCTTCCAGGATCCGCAGTCATCGTCACGAACGCGCATGGTCAGAATTCTTCCATCCCCGTCCATATCCTCGGCCTGAAGGCCGGGAGGGTCATAATCGCGTCGATGAGCGGGAAAAGGACGCACGCTGCTTCTCAGATGCTCGGGGGTGGTGAGGTATTTCTCGGCCCCATCCGGATTGGCCCGCGGCACTATGTACAGAGTGCGAGAGCGCAATATTTTCTGCACCCTCGGATCACTTTCGCCTCGCCGGCTGAGATAATCGATGAGATACAGGCAGGTCATCGAGGCGGTAACCTCGCCCGCGTGGATGTTGCCATCGATGTACAGAGCAGGCTTGGATGCCGGGTCACCCGTCTCCCGGTCGGTCACTACAGCAGCAACCACGTCGCGTCCCTCGTAACTGGTGCCTATAGTCTCCAGATCCACTAGCCGGGGGTGCTCAGCCTCCAGATCTTTCAACCATTGCATCATCTCATCGTAAGTGAAATAGCGGTCAAGGGCGACATCTCCCATCCCGACACCCACTTCCCAACCAATTCAGATCAGCACGTTCTCTGTATTCATCATGCGGAAGGGAAATCCTGCCCGCGGTCCGCGAAAAAGGCCACCGTGTGGTGGCCCGGATGGAGCTGGCGACGGGATTCGAACCCGTGAACCTGCCGCTTACGAGGCGGCCGCTCTACCAGCTGAGCTACGCCAGCGTGAAAGACGTATGGAGCGAGAGACGGGATTCGAACCCGCGGCCCTCG
>PUMM01000176.1 GCA_003551365.1 Clostridia bacterium | reverse complement strand
TGCGCCGACCCTTCCGTGCGGCAGCGAGCCGATCCCAGTGGCAGCCAGAAGCGGATGGAAATCCAGCACAGATGCCGAATCGTTCACGTGATATATACCTCCTCAACATCCGCAGTCAATCGATATTATTCTATCATGGATGTGCTGCCGGCAGGACCCCAGCGCCTGACCAACTCACCCGACGTCCGGTCCCTTTCCTCAAGCGGCCATCAACCCAATACAATGAGGTCATATCTCCATTCCCCCGTGCGCGGGACGCGACGCCGGCTTCTGTCCCAGCCATGACGTTAAGGCAGGAAACATCTGAAGCATGGCGAATCCTTACGCGAGAATGGACGCGGAAAGGACGAACCATCTGCCACAATGCGAAACTTCATTATCTGGCTCGCCACACTCTCAGAGCGCACCAGGGACCGGCACAAAGACTGGCCTCTCCGTCGCCGCACATATCCGACGTGTATCGGGCACCCTGCCGCCACCGCGGGCATAGTGCACGCGACGCGTCGGCATCCCCCAGCCTTCAGGATAGGGTCACTGGGATCGAACCATGCAGGGGGGTTCTTCCATCTTGCCTCGCCCCCACAGCGATACGGGACATCGGTGGCACCACTCACCGCATGCGGGGAGAGTGCACCTATATGCAGCTAAATCGCGAACAGGAGGCTGCCGTGAGGCACGAGCGCGGACCGCTGCTGGTATCAGCTGGACCAGGTTCCGGCAAGACCACGGTGATCATTCACCGGACTGCCCGCCTCCTGCAGGAGGATGGCATCTCACCAGATCAACTGATGGTGGTGACATTTTCGCGCCGCGCCGCAGCAGAGATGCTGCACCGCATACAGGCGCTGCTGGCTCGAAGCGACGTCCGCATCACCCGCCGGCAGTTCGCAACCATCCACTCTCTCGGCTACCAGATTCTGCGGCGCTATGATGGGCCCCCGGACGTTCTGAGCGGGAAAAAGGTCAACCGTCTCCTGCGTCAGATCCTCGCCGAACGGGAACTGTATGATCGACGGGATCCGCTCACCCTGCGCGATCTGAAGAGTGAAATCTCCTACGTGCGCGCAAACCGCATTCCTTTCAGCGACATCGGACAGCGCTACCGACCACAGGTTCTCGATGCGGAGGACTTCGTCGCCCTCCTCCAGAGCTACCAGCGACGCAAGGAACAGCAGGGCGCCAGCGACTTCGCTGACCTGCTGGAGGACGCACTGGAGCTTATCAAAAATGAGGAGTCGGTGCGCTCGGACATACAGGGTCGCATTCAGTACGTGATGCTGGACGAAGCACAGGACACATCTCCCCTGCAATTCGACCTCATCTCGGAGGTAGCCGCGCCGCAGAACAATATTGCGGTGGTGGGAGACGACGACCAATCCATCTATTCGTTCCGGGGAGCTGACCCGGACCTGCTGCTTCGTTTTCCGGATATGCACCAGCATGTCCAGGTGGTTAAAATTACTACCAACTATCGTTCGGCCGGCAACCTGGTGCAGCTCAGTCGGCGTTTGATAGATCACAACCGTCGCCGGTTTCCGAAGGAACTGCGCGCACTTGCTGACCGCAAAACGACCATAGAGTGCGTGCAGCCCCGAGATGAGATCGACCAGACCGCTCACATCCTGCGCGCCGCGCACCAGAACCGGGCTATGGATAGAGCGGGGCAGATGGCGGTGCTTTACCGGAGTAACGTACAGGCCGTCCCGCTGATTGAAGCCCTGACCCGCCAGGGTCATCCGTTCCGCCTGCTGTCATCGGGCGGGGCCCATATACTGCACCATCCCATACTGGAGGATATGATGGCCTTTCTCCGACTCGTGGATGACCCGGAAAAACCCCAGACAGCCGATGTGCAGCAGCTGATCAACAAACCCACGCGGTATATACCGCATCGCACCATTCAACAGCTGCGGCAGCAGCTGCCGCAGCTCACTGGTGAAATCTGGCGCCACCTACTGGCACACCCGGATCTGTCCGGGCGCCAGCGGGAAGAGATACGGAAACTCTATCAGGGACTGCTCGATTATCGACGAGAAGAAGGCGAAAAGGGCGACGCCGCTAAACTGGATGATTTTCTAAATCGCAGTCCCTTCCACTATGACCAGTATCTGCGGGATCAATCCGATGAACCAGACAGGGTGCAGGGTTACCGGCATCGATTCCGCATGTTTCAGTCCCTGGCGCGTAGCGATGGGTTCCTTGAGCATATACAGGGTATGCGGCAGGCCGCAGCCGGAGCCGCCAATACGGCGGAAGATGATGCTGGACTGGTGCTGAGCACCTGCCACGCGGCCAAAGGACTGCAGTGGCCACAGGTATGGATCATGGATGCTGTGGATGGAGTAATGCCCTCATCTGCCATACGCTCGCGGCGACGAATAGGAGATGAGGAAGAGGAAAGACGGCTCTTCTACGTCGCCGTCACCCGGGCAGTTGAGGGGCTCACGGTGAGCATTCCCCACTCGGGTGCGGACGGTCCGCTCGAACCGTCACCCTTTGTGGAAGAATCCGGCCTCCTCGACAGCGGCGATCCACGAATCCGGTCCCGGCAACGCCGCAGACAGAAGCGGCGATCCACACGCAGTGCCTCTTCAGGGCAAAAAGCGAAAGACTCGCGGGAAAGAGATGAGCAAACCCAGGGCGTGCGGCATCCGATCCGCGATGCCAATGCCCTGCGCCCGGGGAGGCGCCTGGTTCACGCCACCTTCGGATGCGTGCGAATCAAAGAGGTGTATCCGGACGACCGGACTGTGCAGATCACCACAGAAGCGGGGGAGGACCGGAACCTGCATATCCCGGCATGCCTGAACAACGAACTGCTCGGCTATCCGGAGGGCGGGCGGTAGAGACGCCCCCGGTCTGTGAGCAAACACTCCCACGCTCCATCTCGCACTGCGCAGCTGGGTTCGCCCATCCCCCCGACGAACACTGGCAGCCTGCCGAGTCTTTCACAGAATATCATCATTGCGCAGCTCGATCACCGCATTACGTATGGCCAGTTTGATAACAAAATACAGAACGATGAGTGACACAATCGGTCCGAGGACTGCCAGAGGTACAAATAGCAAAGCAATAAACTCCATCAACTGCACCCCCCTCCTACAATCGCCGGCGCCCGTGACCGACCGCAGTCCGCGTCCGTCAGAATAACTGAGCGACCGGCGGGTGTGGCGGGTGTGGGGCTGATCCCTTCTGTGCCCGCTGCGGTGAAGCGCCAGGCTGGCACTTAACATACCGACGTGCGGGACGGTCGGGACGAGAGCACCCACAGCTCATGCCCCAAATTACCACGTCTGCGCTGGGGAACGGAAGTATGCCAGTTTCTCCATCCCACCCGCAGACAGTAATGCGCAGGAACCAACCGGAAGCTGACGAAGAGTGCACTGATGGCCGGAGCAGAGCACTGCGGCAGTCCGACTGCAAACAAAGGGAGGGATGGAGAAACCGTGCAGATTCCTTTTGCCATCAGCGACAGTGAAGTACGCAAAATTCTTAACTGGGAGTTCAGTCTGAACTCGGCCCGGGAGACCTTCGCGGAGCAGGCGGAGGGTCGGGTCACCCTCACCGATCCCAGGGTCCGGCGTCTGCTGTTTTCTTCTCTGGGAGGGGGGTACCGGTTGAAGGGCGCCGTCCTCACCGGCGCAGGCGTGGCTGGTCTGCGGGCGGGACGCACTGTTGTACTGCACCGGTGGCCCGATATGCGATTTTTGGGCGTCGTGGAGGAAAGAACGGCATATGCCTGGCGGGTGGGGGCAGTCACCGCCGCCGCACTGGAGGCTCTGGGGACATCCCGGTTCAACTCAGTCTGTCTCTTCGGTGCAGGGCGCCTGGCCCGGACAACTCTGCAGGCCCTGCAGCACAATTTCGCGCTGGGTGAAGTGAAGATTCTATCGCGAACGGCGGAAAGCCGTGAGCAAATGGCAGACGAATTCTGTCGAGGCGGACTCGATGCTGGACCCGCCACAGATCCGCAAGATGCGGTATCCAGTGCCGATCTCGTAATCACCATGACCACAGCAGACGAAATTCTCGTACGTCACGAATGGGTGGATCACACCGCAACAGTCGTATCCATGGGAGGGAAACGGGAGCTCGATTTCGCGCTCCTGGAGAAGGCGGGGTCTCTGTTCGTGGACGACCTGGATGGCTGTCTGGAGTCCGGGGACCTGGCCCGAGCTCAAGAGGCCGGACAGTACCGCCCCGACTGGGTAACGGGAACACTGGCCGCTCTTCTGGCGGACCCCGACACTTACAGACTACATGGACCCACCGTGTTCATTCCACGCGGAATGGCTGCGATGGATGTGATGCAGGCATACCGGGCAGCGCAGGACATTGCAGGCCGGGATGATTCCGGGGCAGTATGACGATGTGATTCAGGGGCGCTCATCCCGCACAGACCGGGGTCTGGCGTCACCCTGCAGGCCTTCCCCGGCCGCATGCTCTTTTGACAGCTGCCGCGGGCCGGCCTGGTTCGGAGAGGAGAGAACAACCCTGGTAGATACATTGTCGCTCGCCGGGATGGTGTGGACCCTACTCATCTGCTCCGCGCTGCCCGTAGGCGCAGCCCTCTATCTTCACCGACGCATGGGAATATCGGGGCGGGCCATCCTCGTCGGTGCAGTCGTGTTCATCGTCAGCCAGCTGATTCTCCGCATTCCCATCCTACAGTATCTTTCCGGCCAACCGTGGTATCAGGAAAGAATGACCAGCATTCTGTTCTCCATAGCTGTTCTGGCCCTCTCTGCCGGCATATTTGAAGAGGTGGGAAGATTCCTGGGGTTCAGCTGGGGATTGCGGCAGAACCTCCGCTGGAAGGACGGAGTGGCCTTCGGAATAGGCCACGGGGGAATCGAGGCGGCCGCCCTGGTGGGGACGACGTACCTCAACAATCTGGTAATGAGCCTGCACATAAATCGCGGGACCTTTGCAGGAGAGATAGCCCCCCAGCTGGGAGCACAGGCACCGATTATTCAGGAGCAGCTGGTGGCAACTCCCCCACACATGTTCTTTCTGGCCGGTTGGGAGCGACTCACGGTCATGCTTCTGCACATTGGACTCTCAATTCTGGTCCTGCAGGCGGTGAGAAGCGGGCGGGGCAGATATCTGCTGTACGCCATTGCTGCCCACACCACCTTGAACATTCCGGCAGTCCTCGGTCCGGCCTGGAACATCGGCATGGAACTGATCCAGGTGTTTCTGACAGTGCTGGCCGCCTGCTCCATCTTTCTTATAATGCGGGCACGCCCAGCGATGGAGAATCAGCTGCTAGAGCAGCTTCCACGGCAGCAAGTCTCGGGAAGGTGAGGGGCAGCGGGCCAGCCCAAGAGAACCTGGTGCCAGCGGAGTCTTGCCAGTCACGCGCTGCTTCGACAAAATGTGAAGAGACGCGGCACGGAGGGAACATCACTCAGGTCCCCCACGTGGCATGAGTGATGGCTGATCTGAAGAGCCGACCGGACGCGAAAGTGGTAGGATCGGGAGGATCATCTGTGATCATTTTGCACGCAGCCATGTTGGACTGCCATCTCTACCTGTGGGGGGAAACCTCTCACCCGGATGATGGTGCGCAGTACAGCCACCCGTATGCGGCTCCGGCCGACAGCCTGCTGCAGATACTGCAGGAGCACGACCTGCAGCCCGGCGGTGAAGCGAGAACGGTCACCGCCTGGCTGCCCACCGCCGGGACACAGCCGCTCCCATCAGATCCAGTGCTTGGATTCCGTGGGCGGGAGGGAGATGTGAGTAATGCCGGTTGGACTCTGCCGGCAATCCCCCTGCATGGACGGGAGACGGTAGATCTAATGCTACACTGTCGCGGACACCGCATGCTGCGCCGGGGAGTTATGGTGGGAAGAGACCTGGCCTACTGGACCGAAGTCCTGCCGATCGCCGCCACCATGGTGGCAGAGGGACTATTTATCCCGAACATCGCGGAAACCTCCCGGGCCCATAGGGCGACATGGGATCCGGTGTTTGCCGGGGATTATGCGGGGTGCAGGGCCGAGCTGGCCCGGGCCATGCCTGCTGCCTGCCGGGCCCTCACGCCGGAGGAAGTTGACCTCCCCCCGGAAACTCCGTCCCCATCCGTTCTCGATTCGTTTGCCGGGTTGATCATGGAGGGAATGATGGGGGAAGAGGAGTCGGAACTTCTCTATGATGGGCGTTCCCCCACGCCGCACGATTCATGGCTCGACAGCCTGGCTGCCCCGGGCGGCACAGTGGATGCACCCCCGGAGGAACTGGATAGGTTCACCCGACAGATGGAAGTATGGCATCGACGCCTCAGCCTGACGGCGTCGGGTCCCTTCTCGCTGCTCTTTCGCCTGGAGGAGCCGGAGGAGGCAGAAGAGGATGCGGAGTGGAACGTGCAATACCTGCTTCGCGCAGCCCACGATCCAAGTCTGCTAGTGCCGGCCGAAGACGTCTGGGCGGGCTCACCGGTTACCGCCGATATCAACGACCGGGAGATTCTGCTCTCCAGTCTGGGTCTGGCCTCCTCAGTATGTCCCCAGGTGGGCGACAGTCTGCACGAGGATGAGCCAACCGGTTTCACTCTGGATACCGAGGGCGCATATCAGTTTCTCACTCGCAGTGCACCTGCGCTGCGGAGGGCCGGATTCGCGGTTGCACTCCCCAGCTGGTGCACTTCCTCCGGATCCCGTCACCAGCTGCGGCCCCGCCCCCGTCTGAGCACGCCAGATGAAAGCCCGGGCGGGCATATCTCGCTCGACGATGTAGTGCACGTCGACTGGGAGCTGGCCCTCGGGGATGAATCACTGAGCTGGGAGGAGCTGCAAACCCTGGCCGAGATGAAGACCCCCCTGGTGCAGATGCGGGGGAAGTGGGTGGAAGTGACCGACGAGGATCTCCGGCGCATCGGGGAGCTGTGGGATGCAGAACCGCGAGAGATCACAGCAAGAGAGGCCCTGCCCCTGGCGCTCTCGGCCGAGGAGGACGGGGCCACGCTGACCGGATGGATTGCCGATCTCAGCAAGGAGCTTACCGGAGACATACCGCTGCAGCAGCGCAGCCAACCGGAGGGCCTGCGGGGCTCACTGCGCCCCTATCAACTGCGGGGCTACTCCTGGCTCTGTTTTCTGGCTCGCTGGGGTCTGGGCGGTTGCCTGGCCGACGACATGGGACTGGGCAAGACAGTACAGACGCTGGCGCTAATTCAACGCCGACGGGCCCGTTACGCTGACGGACCGTCTCTGGTGGTGTGTCCGACCTCCATACTCACCAACTGGGAGCGAGAAATCCACAGGTTCACGCCGGACCTCTCCGTACTGCTGCATCATGGGCCGGATCGCGAACAGGACCCCGAGGCCTTCAGCGAGACCGTGTCCGAACGTGATGTAGTGCTGACCAGCTATGGGCTGATTCCCCGCGATTTCCCCGCTCTGCGCCAGATCGATTGGGACGGGGTCATTCTCGATGAATCACAGAACATCAAAAACCCGGACACCAAGCGCGCGAGAGCAGCCCGGTCGCTTCCCGCCAGCTACCGGGTGGCGCTGACCGGCACGCCGGTGGAAAACCACGTGGGAGAGTTGTGGTCCCTCATGGATTTTCTCAACCCCGGACTCCTCGGCAACCGGAGCACCTTCCGCCGGGAGTTCTTTCGACCCATCCAGATGTACGCAGATCATGAGCAGTCCGAACGGCTCCGTTCGCTCACCTCTCCCTTCATACTACGAAGACTCAAGACCGACGAGACCATCATCTCTGACCTACCGGAGAAGATGGAAACCGAGATTTACTGCAGGCTGACCCGGGAGCAGGCCTCGCTGTATGCAGCAGTGGTGCGAAAAATCGAAAGAAGCCTGGATGAGGCGGAAGATATGAGTCGACGCGGGCAGATTCTCGCCGGTCTGACTGAACTGAAGCAAGTATGCAATCACCCCGCCCTTCTGCTGTCCGACGGATTGGCCGACGCTGATCGTTCCGGTAAGCTGACGCGGCTGCTCGAAATGCTGGAAGAGATCCTTGCTGCCGGTGATCGCACCCTCATATTTACCCAGTTCACCGGCATGGGACGGATTCTGCGCGATCACCTACAGGAGACTTTCGGCTACGAGACGCCATTTCTGCACGGCGGAACGCCGGCAACAGAACGACAGAATATGATTGACCGCTTCCAGGATGAAGACGGGCCACCCTTCTTCCTGCTCTCCCTGCGGGCCGGAGGTACCGGAGTCAACCTGACGCGCGCCAACCACGTGTTCCACTTCGATCGCTGGTGGAATCCGGCCGTGGAGAATCAGGCGACCGACCGGGCTTTCCGCATCGGACAAAACCGGGACGTATACGTGCACAAATTCCTCACGACCGGAACGGTGGAAGAGAAAATTGCCCGACTCATGCGGGAGAAACAGGATCTGGCCGACAGCATCGTCGGAAGCGATGAGGGCTGGCTCACCGAGATGTCCACCGAGCGGCTGCGCGAGATTCTACGGTTGCGGGAAGGAGAGGTGATGCAATCATGAGCAGAGAATGGTTCCCCCCCTCGAGACCGCTGGACGTGGAAGGAGGCATCCGGGCGCAATCCCGTACCGGAGCCTTCGCGGATGGCTGGTGGGCGCAGCGTTGGATTCAAGTGGTCGAAAGCAGCAATATTGGTGCCAGGCTGGGGCGGGGGAAAAACTATGCCAGGCGGGGGCAGGTGATGGATCTGCACCTCGATTCCGGATCAGTTACCGCCTCCGTGCAGGGATCAAGAGCCGAACCGTACTACGTGACCATCAGTCTCGATACGCTGTCGGACTCCCAGAGAGAGATCCTGGCCGGGGCCATCTCCTCCATCGCCCTATACCGCGCCCAGCTGCTGGCGGGGCACCTTCCGGAAGACACAGAAGAACTTTTCGCCGCCTGCGGCATATCGCTCTTCCCCGCCCACATTGCCACCAGCTGCTCCTGTCCCGACTGGTCAAATCCCTGCAAACACATCGCGGCAGTGTTCTACCTGGTGGGCGAGGAACTGGACCGCGATCCTCTCCTGCTGTTTCGTCTGCGCGGCATCGAACCGCAGGATGTACTGACAGATACCGACGAGTCTGACGATTCATCCCCGACACAACCGCTGCCCACCGATCAGGCAGCCTTCTGGGAAGGGGGCGCCTTTCCAGACATCCGGACATCACCACCCCATGTGACCGACGAACCGGAACTGCTGCGGGCACTGGGCAAGTTCCCGCTGTGGCGCGGGCGAGTCAGCCCCCTGGAGGCTCTGACTCCCGCCTACCAGAGGGCGGCACAACGGGCGAAGGATACCCTCGAGCGCCATCTCGATGGCACAAACCGGTCGGATGCATAACCTGGACCTGCCGCACGCCGCCTCCATGCCTGTCGGCGGGGTAAGGCGCGGTCATGGCCGATCCGCCGCATATGCCGTATCTCTGCATGTGATGTGTCCTCGGTGCGACGTGCCGCGGCCACCGGAGCCAATCACCGTCTCATCTGCTGCATGGTCACACTCCCGTGACCAATGTAGCGATGAAGGTAGGCACACAGAAGATGACGACGCACCTGGGTGAGCCTGGACCGAGCGGGACGGGAGTCACAATGCCGTGGGTGTGGGCCAGCTGAGCGGCGGCAAATTCGCAGCGAATCGCCCGGACAAAAGAATCGGGACGATACAGTTTGACCGCTGCGCCGCCACCCGCCGCAAATGCGTCCGATGTTCGGCCCCGCCCGGTTGGCGTCCAATCCGACCATACCACCATTTCTCATCGTGTTCCGGTGGTGCCTCGGCTCACGCGCGGGGGGTCAGGTATTTCTCGAACCACTCCACCACCCGCCGCAGGTAGTCCTCCATATGATCTCGCTTCCGCAGCCCATGTCCCTCCCCCGGATATATGGCGAGCCGAACCGGAACGCGCCCCTGCAGCGCACGGTGCAGTTCCATTGCCTGCCCAACGTGACAGCAGCGGTCCTTTTCACCGTGGGTGATCAGCGTAGGCACATTGATGCACCGGGCATAGCTGATCGGAGAATACTGCATAAACACTTCATCACCATACGGATCACAGGCGTGAAACTGCTCGGCATAGTTGGGACGATCACTGGTGCCATAGAAGCTCAGCACGTTGACAATGCCGGCTGATATCACAGCGGCACGAAATCGATCGGACTGACTGATGGCCCACGCACTGAGGTATCCACCGTAGCTGCTGCCACCGATGCCTATCCTGTCGGGATCTGCGACTCCCATCTCTACACAGTGATCAATGCCGGCCATGATATCCGCAAAATCATCCTCGCCCACGCGACCTATGTTGGCATCGGAGAACTCCCGCCCCCAGCCGGCGCTTCCCCGGGGATTCGGTAGCAGAACCGCAAATCCGCGGCTGGCAAGCAGCTGAGCCGGGGTATCGGGCGCGGCGTAAAACCTGTGTGAGTGCAGTGCAGTCGGCCCTCCATGCACCTGCACCACCAGGGGGTATCGTCTGTTCACATCATGGTCCACCGGGCGGATCAGCAGTCCCTGTACCTGCAGACCATCCGGGGCGTACCACTGAACCTCTTCGGTCTCGCCCATACGCCCCCTGCAGATCGACTGGTTGATGGAAGTCAGTCTCCGGCGAGGCGTATGATTATCACTCAGATTCCACAACCAAATCTCTGGTGGTTCGGTGGGGCTTTCCGTTGGCATGGTCAGATTCTGCTCGGCCGCATCCAGGGTGAATACCGCGCGGCCAGAGGATGCACACCTGCACCGCCAGATCCGCTCCATGGACCCCGCACCGGAATTGACGCGCAGCCGCGCCACGGCAAGGGCTCCCGCATCGTAACCGCTGACGAGCAGAGAACCGGCTTCACTCCAGTGCAACCAGTTGACGCTCATCGTCTCGCCCTCCGTCAGATTGTGGGGTGCCCCACCCCCGCATGCATCCAGGAGCAGCACATCCCCTGTGACCAGACCCGGATCGCTGCAGGTGCAGGCCAGCACAGCTACCCGGTCACCCTCCGGGGACCACACCGGACAGGCCAGCTGCACCCCGGCGGGCGGTCGGTACAGCGGCTGCACGGGAGCACTGCAGGCATCCGCATCGCCCGGGATGCTGGTCGTCACCAGTTCAGCATCGTACCAGCTCTGCGTAAGGGGATCCTCTGAGGCCAGGGCCACGATACTGTGGCCAGTCGGACTGATATTGTACTCCCATACATGCACACTGGACGGAGTGAGCGGTCGCGCTCGATCCGTCTCAAGATCAGCCAGCCACAGTCTCTGCCGCGGACTCTCCTCGGAAAACAACACTGGACCGTCGGCATCTCCCTCCTCTGGCGAGGGACGGTCACGGACCAGCAGGACGAGCCGATCGCCGCACGGCAGCCAGGTCATATCGGACACATCACCGTCTATACCACCCATGCGCCGGGGTTCTCCGCCCGATGCCGGCAGGATGTAGGGGAGATGCACACCACACGCCGTGTCATCCCGGTCACTGACAAATGCCAGGTCAGCTGGCAGGTGGGTGCGCTCCTCCGCCGACTGCACCGGCGACCAGCGCGGGAGTTTGTCGCTGCCGCGACCCGCTGTCAGGGGGTATTCGTCTCCACCCGCGGTCGTCACTCGCCAGATTTGCGCCGGCGGATGCGCGGTTGAATCCCGTGCGCAATGGCTGACAACAAACGCCACACAGTTTCCGTCTGAGCTGATCTGCGCATCGTTCAGCCTGCGGAGTTCAAATGAAACATTGATGTTCCTGGAGAGGGCATCACATCCTGTCATTGTACACTTACACCTCCATAGGGCCACAGCACTCCATCCTACCCGACAGCCACCAGATACCACCACTCACTGACCTCACACGACACCCCGACCGGCGTCCATGCGCCAAAGAGATCTGTGCGGCCAGGTCACAATCCCTTCCAGCAGTTCTTCTCCTCCCCCGCGCGGGTTCCCTCCCGCCCGCTCACTTCATTCTGGGGACAGCTGTCAGGTGCACAGATTACGGAGAATGCCCGCAAGAGGATTTTCCCAGCTGCAGTCGAATAGTGTTATTGAATGCAGCTTTGCCGGTCTAACAGTCATGACCAGAGGTCCACCCCGGCCGCTCAGCAGCATATGCCGGGCACCGGGTCTGCTTCGATGCAGCGGCGCCGGCATTTCGACATCCGGACCATCAATGGGATGTCCGAGCGACAAATGGACCTGATGCCGCCGGAGAATCTCACTCACCACTATCGACAGTGAATGACCTGCGCCGGATCATCATGGCATGAACAAATCCCGGGGTTGACGGCACGAGGAGGTGGTTTATAATAGACAGTAACGATTCTTAGTAAGGAGGGTGTACTAATGGATGAAAAGACAGTGGAGAATCTGCAGGAGGCCTTCGCCGGAGAATCGCAGGCAAACCGCAAGTACCTCGCCTTCGCCCGGCAGGCGGACAAAGAGGGATACAGCGCGGCGGCAAAGATGTTCCGCGCCGCAGCGGAAGCAGAAACCATCCATGCCCACAGCCATCTGCAGGCCATGAACGGGATCGGATCAACAGAAGAAAACCTGCGTGAGGGCATAGAGGGTGAAACCCACGAACACGAAAACATGTACCCGCCGATGCTCGAGGCGGGCGAGGCTGCGGGCGAGAGAAATGCAGCCAGATCATTCCGCTATGCCATGGAAGCGGAAAAAGTGCACGCCCGCCTGTATGAGGAGATTCTCAACCGGCTACCCGATGACGGGCCGATGAACCTGCACCTGTGTACGGTTTGCGGCAACATTGAAACGGCCATTGTCGAGAAGTGCCCCATATGTGGAGCTGGCGAGAAGGCCTTCCGGGAAGTGGAGTGAATGCTGAGAGATGGATCCGACGTTAGCATTTGGTAAAGGTGTGGGGATGGGCCGCGGCACCCAACCAGAGCCGCGGCCCGAGCACCGGAGAGGGAGGCATAGCGAATGAAAAAATCGAACGGGGAAAAACGTGACCTGCGCACCAACACGGGCGCACCAATAGGAAATGATCAGAATTCTCTGTCCACAGGTGTACCGGGCTTTAACCTCATTCAGGACGTGCAGTTTGTGGAGAAGCTCGCGCATTTCAACCGCGAGCGCATACCGGAGCGGGTAGTCCACGCCAAGGGCGCGGGAGCTTACGGGGTTTTCGAAGTGACGAACGATGTGACCCAGTATACATGTGCAGATTTTCTGTCCACCGTCGGCAAGAAGACCGACGTTTTTGTGCGATTCTCTACGGTGGGCGGAGAGAAGGGGTCGGCGGACAGCGCCAGGGATCCGCGCGGTTTTGCCGTGAAGTTCTATACGGAAGAGGGCAATTATGATCTGGTCGGAAACAACACCCCCATATTCTTCATACGGGACCCGATCAAATTCCCCGATTTCATACACACGCAGAAGCGCGACCCGGAAACCAACCTGAAGGACCCGGACATGTTCTGGGATTTCCTGTCTTTGACACCCGAATCAATCCATCAAACCACCATACTGTTTTCCGACCGGGGAACCCCGGCCACCTACCGGAATATGCACGGGCACGGGACTCACACGTTCATGTGGTACAACGCGGCAGGAGAACACTTCTGGGTCAAACTGCACTGGAGGACGGAACAGGGGATCAAAAACCTCACCGACGCAGAATCAGTGCAGCTGGCGGGAAGCAATCCGGACCATGCCACGGAGGATCTCCACTGCGCCATTGAACGGGGAGACCACCCGTCCTGGTTGCTCGAGGCACAGGTTATGACTCCGGAGGAAGCCGCAGAGTACCGATTTGATCCATTCGATGTGACCAAGGTGCTATTCCACGATGACTTCCCGCGCATCCCCGTGGGACGTATGACTCTGAACCGCAATCCGGAAAACTTCTTCGCCGAGGTGGAGCAGGCCGCTTTCGCACCTGGAAACTTCGTGCCCGGTGTCGGCCCATCGCCCGACAGCATGCTGCAGGGAAGAATATTCGCCTACCCGGATGCTCACCGTCACCGCCTGGGTCCAAATGCTCAGCAAATTCCGGTAAACGCACCCAAGGCTTCCCCCGGAGCTGTCAACTACTACCGGGATGGGAACATGGTCACTGACGAAAACGGGGGCAGCGGACCCAACTACTACCCCAATACTGCCGGAGGCCCCACACCATCTGCCGACTATCCGGCGCCCCCGGCAATAGATGTCACCGGCTCGGTAGACAGGCACGGGCCAGACCTCACGGACGCGGATTTTGCGCAGGCGGGCGAGCTCTTCCGTCGGGTGATGTCGGATGAAGACCGGGACAACCTGATCGCCAATATTGCCGGCCATCTCGGCGGGGCAAAGGAAAACATCCAGTACCGTCAAACCGCCCTTTTCTACAAGGCTGATCCCGACTACGGAAACCGAGTTGCCGATGCTCTTGATCTGGACGCAGCACGAGTGGCAGATCTGGCCAGTATGAGTCAGGAGGAACGAGTCGCGGCAACTTGCTGTGAGGACTAAAGGGAAAGGAGTGCCCGCATGCGCCATGCGTGAGCGCTACACAACCGCACAATCGCGGGGCGGATTCAAGGTCAGGGACACCGTGCTCCTGGGCATACTGCTCGCTCTGACCCTGAGCGGAGGGCTGACCCTGTATGTCATGAGCAGGTGGCTGCCGGTTCCCGGAGCCAAGTTCCTGGCCATGGCCCCCTATGTGGGCTGCATGATGTTCATGGCGCTGATCCGCCTGTCCCATCCGCGGGCCATGACCATCATGGGCGGCGGACTGGGAGTGGCACTCAGTCTCATCAGTCCGGTGATGGGTCTCGTCGCCCTCGCGGCGGGACTCATCTCCGACCTCACGGCCCAGATGATCCCGATCGGGAGAGAGTCAGTCATGAGGCCTTTCAGGGCTGCTCTGTACCCAATGTATTGTTTCCTGCTGGCGCTCATTGCCACCAACTACCTGACCGGTGATCTGCTCTTTGGCGCCATCGGCGCGCTACCGGTGATCATCGGAACGCCAATCAGCTTCGGCCTCGGCTTCGCCGGCGCAGCGGCCGGCGCCAACATCGAGAGGCGCATACGGCTGGGACATGCTGACAGCAATTCGTGAGAAATGGGTGGAAACGGCACGGCAGAGCTAGCCTGCCCGGCGGCATCAACCTGGAGATCCCGCAGTGCCGGTGATCGTACTCGCCGGCATAACCAATCCCGGCCCGATCAAAGGCGGGGCACCATCCCTGCCTCACGCTGGAGCGGGGCAGCAGGAATGACACCCCGAATCGGACTCCTATCACCACTCATTCGTCTGCCGGCAGGCCCTCCTCGCTCCACCCGTGCAGGCGATAGTATTCGGCCAGCATCTCCTCGAGGAGTTCCTCGTCGGCTATGAACTCTCCCTTTTCGCCGATCGGCTCCGCGAAGAAGCGCTCCGGCAGCCAATCTTCTGCCTTTGTCCACCCGGCCCGAACATTGAAACGCTTGATGTTGCCCGCAACCCCACTCGCGAGGTCAACCATTTCCTGCCGGGACAGATCCATCCCCGTGGTGGCCTGCAGAATGACCTGCATCCCTTCCCAGCCGATAAACTGCTGATAGAAGCGACAGATGATGAGCATATCCTCAAAGGTATTGCGGTTTTCGAAGTTGAAAAACTCGCGGGTCTTTGGCACGGCCTCTTCCGGTACCTCGCCCTTGATCTCCGTCATGTAGAAGCTGGAGCGAAGGTGGCAGGCCCCGCGCTCTGACACGGCATATCCGAGAGTCATGCCGGGGAGCCGCCGCGGGTCGTATCCCGCCGGCTCCATCCCCTTGACCTCCACCGCCACATCCTCCATGCCCAGCTCAGCTGCTGCGCTCCGCACACCGCGAGCCAGAATCTCTCCCGGACCTTCTCGATGCGCGATCTGCCGCAGGGATCGGGCTATCCCATCAACATCACCGTAATCCGGTTGGTCATCCAGCTTGCCCCTACGGCCGGCCTCGATGCCGAGGGCGACCATATTGCCGCCGGAGATGGTATCGAGCCCCAGTCGGTCGCAGAGGTCGTTGAGATAGACCACTTCCTCAATGCTGTCGACACAGCATATTCCTCCCAGGGCATACAGCGTCTCGTACTCCGGTCCCTCCAGCACCAGTCCCTTATGCCTGCCCTGCAGGACTTCGCTCATCTTCCCGCAGGCAATGAAGCAGCGGTAACAGGCATTGGGGCGAACCTTCATCCTCTGCTGCATGGCATCAGAACTGATACCTTCCCAGCGTTCGAAAGTCCCTGCCGACCAGTAGCGAGTGGGAAACGCACACGCCTCATTGGCCACACCCACCATGTACGGAGTGCCCAGGGTCTGCAGCAACTCAGTTCTTTCCGTGTCGCGGTAAGTCCGGATCATATCCCTGACGTACTCATTCAGTCTGTCCTCGTCAGCCAGGGGAGCCTTGCTGGTGCCGCTGAATACAATGCCCTTCAAGTACTTCGATCCCATAACCGCTCCCATGCCGGTGCGGCCGGCTGTCCGCCAGTAGTTGTTCTTAATGCAGGCGAAACCCACCTGGTTCTCTCCAGCCGGTCCAATGACTATCGCCTGGGCGCCCCCGACATCCACCTCATCCAGCAGAGCCTCCTCCGCACTCATGGCGTCCTCGCCCCAGATCGCGCTGGCCTCCCGGAAGGTGACCCCATCATCGGAGATATGCAGGTACACGGGTCGACTGGCAGCCCCCTCAATCATGCAGGCATCGTAGCCGGTGCGCTTCAGCACCGGCGCCACCTTCCCCCCGGAGAAGGACTCGCCAAAATATCCGGTCAGGGGAGACTTGGCGAACACGCCAAATCTGCCGGCAGCGGGGACCGCAGTGTCGGTAGCGGGGCCGGTGGCGAACACCAGTTTATTCCCGGGCGAAAGCGGATCCACCCCGGGGTCCAGGTGCTGCATGAGGAGATGGCTGGCCAGCCCCTTTCCTCCCGGATACCGCCGCAGCACATCGTCGGAAACCGTCTCTTCCGTCGCCGTCTCGCTGCTCAGGTCAACTCGCAGGATTTTTCCGTGAAATCCGTACATACAATAGCTCCCCCCAGTCAATACACATCCATTTAGCCCTCATCCTTCACGCCCCGGCCCGACGTGTGCCGGCCGGAATACATTCTCACATCATACCTCCTCAGCTCTACCTCCTCCTATTCTTGACCTCTACCGCAAGCTCCTCTCGCTGGACAGCATACCCTGGCTGACACGGACTACCTCCCCAATAGCCAGTCCAAATGCGCACACTCATACGCACAGTCAGCCGTGGGGCACCGCGCGCGAAAGGAGAAGCAGGGCCAACACCGAGGCACCCGTCAGCATCGCTGCCACCATCCATGCTCCAGTCCATGCCCCAGTCTGCACGACTATCCATCCCAGAAATGGCGGCAGGAGCATGGCGGCGGTCCAGGTTACAAGTGACAGCAGGGCCAGTGCCCTTCCCTCACTCTCCTCCGGGGCATACTCCATGGCAAGAGTGGTCCCCACCGGGCGAAAGCTCATAACTGTTGCACCCCCAACCACAGCGATCGCCGCCGGTATGATGGGTCCACCATCGCTGCCCAGAAAGGCCAGTCCCACAAAGGCGGCAGTACCCATCACTCCCATGAACAGTGCGGGCGGTATCCTCCTCCCGGCAAAACAACGATCGCTTACGCCTCCCCAGAATGGGCGGCCGATTATGGCCATTACCTGAGCGGTGGCCAGAAGCCCACCCGCTGCCTGTGGAGTCATCCCGAGCTCATCGGTCATGTGCAGAATAAAGAATGTAAGGAAGGCAAAATTACCCGACATGAAACCGCCCCAGATGATGAGGCACTTGCGAAAATCAGCCCTATTCAGCAGCGTCAGCAATCGATGGGTGCGCCGCCGCGAGGTCTCGGGAGTGCGTCGGGTGGCAAATACCTGGCACAACCACAACCCCACCGGCAGGAGTATGAGCGCACCCGCCTGCAGCCCGGCACGCCATCCGACCGCTGTGGCCGCCACCGGCAGAAGAGCGGAGGTCAGAAAGCTGGATAGCGACGGTCCAGTGTGCACTATCCCCACCGCAGTAGTCTGCGTCCCCCCAGAAACTGCCAGCATGGTGGCCCGGGTGGAAGCGATGTCGGAAAAAGGGCGGAACGCACCTGCGAGAAACAACACGACAAACAGCGCAGCAAATCCCCCCGCCAGCGACAGAGCAAAAAAGGAGAGCGCCGACAGGAAAGTGCCGGCCATGAGGATAATCTTCCATCCCCGCATATCCACAAACTGCCCGGCGGGCAGCGAGAACACCAGGGATCCCGCCCCCATGGACGCGCCGAGCAATCCAACCTGGACCTCGTTCAGAGAAAAATCCCGTACGAGGTAGGGGGTGAGAGGACTGAAACCCATGGTCAGCAGTTCAGGTATTGCCCCCGCCAGCAATAAGGCGATTATGAGAATCGATCGGGGCTTTTCAGACAATTCCGCATCCCACCAACTCTCCATCGTGCCACCGCCGCTGCAACTTCTCAGAAAAGCTGCACACCTCTCCGTATTCGACGGAAAGCCACACTTCTCCCTCCCGCTCGCGGCGGGGGATTGGTAGCGGGCCCGGAAGATTACTTAACAAGGCAATCCTGAAACGAGGCATCTGGGCAAAGAAGGCAGGATGAGGGATGCCAATCCCCAACTGTGAAGTAGGGGGTCGAGCTGTTAGGGGAACAGGTAGGTGCGAGCGTACCTCTGAACGGGATATGATTACCCACGAATACTGCGAAAGGAAAGGGTGCTCACTATGGATGAAAAGACGCTGGAGAACCTGAAGGAGGCCTTCGCTGGCGAATCGCAGGCCAACCGAAAATATCTCGCATTTGCGGACAGGGCAGAGACGGAAGGATACCCGGCAGCTGCCAAGCTCTTCCGTGCGGCGGCAGAAGCCGAGACCATTCACGCTCACTCACACCTGCGGGCCATGCAGGGCATCGGCTCCACAGAGGAAAACCTCAGGGAGGGTGTGCAGGGCGAAACATACGAATATGAAACCATGTACCCGCCAATGCTGGAATCTGCTGAAGCGGCGGG
>PUMM01000135.1 GCA_003551365.1 Clostridia bacterium | reverse complement strand
ATGAGGATGCTGGCTTTCAAACTGCGAAAACACCTGGACCTGGTGAATCAAGAAACGGAGGAAACTGGATGAATCGGGAGCAATGGGCTGCTGCAAATTCCACATCAAACAGGACATGTTCCACTGAGCGGCGGGTTGCGAATGCCGTGCAACGTCAGTGATGGCGAATATCTGGTCCCGGAGGGTCACAGTGCTGGAATCACTGAAGGATCGATTGCAGGGGGATTCACCGCGTGGTCTGCAGTTCGTCTACGGACTTTATGAGAAGTTTGTGGCGAACAACTGTTTTCTGATGGCTGCAGCCATAGCCTACTTTGGAGTTTTTTCGCTCTTCCCCCTCTTGCTGGTGTCTGTGGCCATTATCGGTTACATCCTGCCGGCGTCACCTGTACATCAGCAGGTGGAGGAACTGGTGCGGCTGTATGTTCCCGGGTCGGCCGAGTTTCTCACTGAGAATCTTGCCGATCTCATTCGCGTGCGGGGTCAGATGGGGATAATGGGAGTGGCTGCCCTGCTGTGGGTCAGCTCGGCGGTGTTCAATGCGATATCCCATTCGTTGAACGAAGTCTGGGGTTCAACGCATGCCAATCCATTCTGGCGTACGCGGCTGGTCGGCATATTGATGGTGCTCCTCCTGGGGGCGCTGATTGTGTTTTCGCTCGGCATGAGTACTGTCTATCAGCTGCTACTTACCTTTGAAAGTGAAGTGATGGACGAGTGGGGAATACAGCTTCCCACCCGGGCCACACCCTGGCAGATGGCCGGAAGGATACTGCCCATAGCCCTCACATACATTGCCTTCACTGTCATTTATCAGTTTTTCCCGGCCGAGCGACTCCGTTTTCGTGACGTGTGGCTGGGCGCGGCTCTGGCCACTTTGGCCTTCGAGTTTGCCAAGTCAGGGTTCGGCGCATATCTTCGTTCAGCGGCTCACTATCAGTTGATCCACGGATCACTTACCACTCTGGTGATACTCCTCCTCTGGATATATATTGCTGCCATGATCCTGCAGCTGGGAGCGGTCTTCAATGTTCAACTGAATGAGTTCAGAAATGAGAGGCGGTGAGCGATTGTCAACTGAGAGCGACGAGCGCTGTGAAGCGAGACGGGAGATTGAGAAGCTGAGAGATGAAATTGCGCGGCACAACTACCACTACTATGTTCGCAATGACCCGCAGATATCCGATGCCGAGTATGATCGAATGCTGCGTCGTCTCGAGGAACTGGAGTCTCATCATCCCGATCTGGTGACGCCGGACTCGCCCACCATGCGGGTCTCGGGCGAAGTGGAGGAAACCTTTGATCCCGTTGAGCACTCCCCACCCATGTTGAGTCTGCGTGCCATTTATGAGGAGGATGAGGTGCGGGATTTTGATCGAAGCTGTCGGGAGATTCTGCAGGTCGACCGTGTCGATTATGTTGCTGAGCCCAAGTTTGACGGGTTGGCTGTGAGCCTGATCTATGAAGATCGCCGCTTGGTGCGCGCTGCCACGCGGGGGGATGGGCATACCGGTGAGGATGTCACGGCCAACGTGAGGACAATACGTTCTCTTCCCCTGCGGCTGCCGCACGATGCACCGCGCGAACTGGTAGTGCGCGGTGAGGTTTACATGCTGACCGAGGATTTCCAGCGCCTGAACGAACAGAGGGAATTACAGGGTGAGCGAACCTTTGCCAATCCCAGGAATGCTGCGGCCGGCTCTCTCCGCCAGCTGGATTCGTCGGTCACTGCAGAGCGCCCTCTCCAGATCATTCTTTACAGCATAGCGCATGCTCCGGGGGTGCAGATAGAGAGGCAGCAGGATATCATTCAGCACCTCTTGCCCGAGTTGCGCCTGCCCTCTCCTGCAGATCAGGCCAGATTGTGCACCAGTGCGGATGCAATCATCGAGTACCACCGAGAGCTGATGGACGTGCGGGTTGAGTTGCCGTATGAGATCGACGGGATTGTGGTCAAGGTTGATCGCCTGGCCTGGCAGCAGCAGATGGGCACTCGAACCCGCGATCCTCGCTGGGCAGCGGCATTCAAATTCCCCGCCAGGGGGGAAACTACCCGGGTGCGGGAAATCGAAGTGCAGGTGGGGCGCACGGGCAGGCTCACCCCGGTGGCCCATCTGGATCCCGTGCAGATCAGCGGAGCTACGGTGCGCCGAGCATCGCTGCATAACCAGAGCGAAATTGACAAAAAGGACATCAGGGTTGGCGATCGAGTCCTGGTGGAACGGGCCGGCGACGTGATTCCGTACGTGGTTCGGGTGATCAAAGAGGAACGCACCGGAGAAGAACGCAGGTTCAGGATCCCCGACAGCTGCCCGGTTTGTGGATCTGAAGCCATATGGAGTGACGACGAGAAAAGTGTCAGCTGCCCCAACCTTTCCTGTCCGGCGCAGCTCAAAGAGCGCATACGCCACTTTGCCTCGCGCGCGGGTATGGATATTGAGGGAATCGGAGAGAGGACTGCCGATCAACTGGTAGAGAAGGGGCTCGCGGAGGATCTGGCCGACATATATTTTCTGCAGAAAGACGATTGGCTGCGCCTGGACAAGGTGGGCGAAAAATCGGCGGAGAATCTGATGCGCGCAGCAGAAGAGTCCATGGATGTACCCCTACAGCGGTTTCTGGTAGCTCTTGGGATTCCGCTGGTTGGTGAACACGTGGCAGATTTACTTGCCCGTCGTTATGAGAGCCTGCAGGGGATCATGGAGGCGGAAGAGCAAAGCCTGTTGGCTGTGGACGGTATTGGACCGGGAGTGGCCCGCAGTATAGCTGCCTTCTTCTCCAGTTCTGGTAACTGCAGGGTTATTCGGCGGCTCCTCGATGCAGGTGTCCACCCACGCGCAGACTCAGGCGATGAGGGCGATCGCCTGCAGGATGTGACCCTCGTCTTCACCGGTAGGCTGCAGCGGTGGACCCGGGAGGAGGCGGCCGAGCTGGCGCGCGCACAGGGCGCTCGCGTCACATCCGATGTGTCCGCCAGTACCGACTATCTGGTCGCCGGAGCCGGAGCAGGGGGTAAGATGCAGCGGGCTGAGTCTATGGGAGTTGAGGTCATCGATGAGGAAAGGTTTGCTGAGATGCTGCAGGGTTGATATGCCGCGGTGAGTGATGGAGGCCTCCGATACGAACCGTGTTGCCCCGAGATGACGCGGGCCATAAGAGCAGAAAGTGACCTGCAATTGGCGGCGTACCCGGCACTGCATCTGTCCAGATTCGCATGCAGATAGATAAATCAGGTGTTCAACTGATTGCGGCAACTCGCATGCGTAACGGATGGACCCGGGACGGGTACTGGCCGGGGGCATGCAGGTTGTCAGGCAACACCTCATCTGGGAGGGATGACACTATGGCGGACATGTATCCGGAAAAGCAGTTTGCTGCCGATTGGATTAGCGAAAACCGGGGGCGACTTTCGGACTTTGATCTGAAAATTTGGGAATATGCGGAGCCCGCCTGGCGCGAATATCGCTCGGCAGAGGCGTATTGTGATCTGCTGCGCTCTGAGGGGTTCGATGTGGAGGAAGGATCGGCAGGCATGCCCACCGCTTTCTGTGCCACCTTCGGAGATGAAGGACCCGTGCTTGGTGCCTATGCCGAGTACGATGCTGTTCCCGGAACTTCGCAGCAGGCAGTTCCCTATCGGGCTGCCCGTGAGAATCTACATCCCTATGCGCCCGGTCATACCGATCCGCATTCCATGTTGGGAGTTGCCTCTTTGGGTGCGGCACTCGCCGCCAAGCGGGCAATTGAGAGATATAACCTTCCCGCTACTATCAAGTTCTTTGGCGAGCCGGCCGAGAAGATGTGTGGTTCTAAGCCCGTGCATGCAGCTCGGGGATACTATGATGAGGTAGATGCATTTGTGGCCTATCACCCGCACCGCAGGAATACTGCGGTTCTCGATACGCACTGCGGATCCTACTGGAGTGCCGTCTTTTCATTTGAGTGTCGAAAACCGGAGAAATGGGCGGGTGAGAGCGTTTCGCCCGGCTCGGCCAGCCCCCACGCGGCGGCTCGCTGCCCCGGTGCGCTGGATGCTCTATGTCTGATGTATACCAACACCAAATACACCAAGGAGGCGATGTTTCCGCATACGGGAACATGGACTCTGAACGAATTTGTACTGGTGGCAGGCGATGCAACTTCAGACAACCTTCCGCCGAGATTCAGCCAGATCCAGTATGCCTGGAGGTCACCTTCTCTGGATATCCAGCGGCGCATCTACGATGTTCTGCAGGAAAACGCCCGGGCCGCTGCTCAGGCCACGGGGTGCGAGGTGTCGGTTCGCACGGTGACACGCACCAGAGTGGGACTGGCAAATCACGCAATGTGTGATCTGGCATATGGCAACCTGGAGCGGGCAGGGCCACCGTCGTACAGCGAGGAGGCGCGACAATTTGGCCGGAAGATCCAGGAGAATCTCGGGATAACCCCCATGCGCAACCCGTTTCTGCCTGAACATGAGACACTGACCACCCCGGCGGATCACGAGGAGAACCTGCGTAGATCGCTACCGGAGTGGCAGAGCAGCTTCACCTCCGATGACTATGTTGAATACACGTGGCACGCGCCGACCGTGCGATTGCATACGGCCCGACCTCGTCTCCAGCCGCCTCATGCGGGCTTCACCTATCCGCCCTGGGCGAATAATGCACTGGCGGGCAAGCCGGAGCTGGTGGATCCGGGTATGTTTGTCGCTGCAGAGGCT
>PUMM01000054.1 GCA_003551365.1 Clostridia bacterium | reverse complement strand
TGCCGCTTACGAGGCGGCCGCTCTACCGACTGAGCTACGCCAGCACTGCCAATCTAATTAAGATGTCCCCAAAACTAAATAAAACCAATTGACCCTATCTATAGAGTCTCATGGTATAGAGAAAGAGATGGCGGAGGCGACGGGATTTGAACCCGCGATCTCCGGCGTGACAGGCCGGCATGTTGAGCCGCTACACTACGCCCCCGCATAGACACATTTCTATTTTAGCACTCACGTGTGGTCACCCACAATGAGGTAACCACAATCGCGTCTGCTGCATCGAACATAATACATCTCGCCCGCTAAGCTGTCAACCAGGTCATCAAACCCAGTACGAGGAGAATCACACCTGGCAGAGCCCGACCAACGGATGGTGGCATATCGCGCTGCAGTCTTGCGCCGATTACCGTTCCGAGACCGAGAAACGCCATAGTGCCCACACCCACAGCTATTGCCGTTGGGGCGACAGGAAACTGCATCAGGCCGGCGCTGATGCCTACTCCGAGTGCATCCAATCCAAGTGCAACTCCTAATAGCCCGGCCTCACCTGGCGAAATGCTCTGAGAGTCATCCACGTCTGCTGCCCGAGGGTCATCCAAGACACACACCACAACGCCCAACTGACGCAGGCGAAATGCCAGCAGGGGCTGATCTGGCCAGCTGGCCAGCAGCCGGTTTCCTCGGCTGCGGAGGTGCTCCCGGCGCGAGGATAGCAGTGCCCCCAGAAGAAACCACCCTCCGAGAATGGCGAGCACAGCGCCCCCCAGCAGCGGGGCAAGCGTCGGGGGAAACCACAGCACCAGGGCGCTGCCCAGGAGCATGGCCAGGACCTTGAGGGCGGCAGAAAACGTGGCTACCACCGCCATCATGAGAGCCGGCAAGGACACCCGGCGAAACCCATAGGACACTCCGACTACCAGGCTATCTACGCTGACGGCCAGCGCTACCATGAGCACTTGAATCCACAGCACCGTTCGTCCTCCCCGAGGGCAACCTAAAGTCAGTTCATCCTATTCGGGGAGAAGAAGCGTCGATAATATCAACCCGGCGCGAAATCACATTGTATAGTCTGCTCACGCGACGGTCCAAGCGAAAGGTAGTGAACTGGAACCCCGGTAAGATCCACCACTGCCTGCACATACTGGCCGACCGCATCTGGCAGTTCATTCAGAGAGCGAATCTCACTGATATCTTCACTCCAGCCAGAAACAGAGGTGTACTCCACGTCGACCTCATCCATCACAGTCGAATCACGAGGAAAGTTTTCCAGCCGTCTGTTGCCGTACCTGTAGGCTACTGCAATCTTGATTTGATCGAGCCCACTCAGGACATCCAGCTTCGTGAGGCACATTCCGCTCAGACCATTCAAGCGGGCGGAGTGCCGCAGGATCACGGCGTCTAACCAACCACAACGGCGAGGGCGACCCGTGGCCGTTCCATATTCATTGCCCCGGACGCGCAGATCTCCTCCCAGCTCGCCAGTGAGCTCGGTGGGAAAAGGTCCGTCACCAACCCTGGTCATGTAGGCCTTTGCCACACCTATGACCCGGTTAATGCGAGAGGGCGCTACACCTGCACCGACACAGGCTCCTCCGGATATGGGATTGGACGACGTCACGAACGGATAACTGCCGTGGTCAACGTCAAGCATAGTTCCCTGCGCTCCCTCAAAGAGCACCCTCTGGCCGTCATCGAGCAGGTCATTGATCATGGCCGGGCCGTTGCATACATAGGGGAGCAATTCCTCTGCGTAATGCGAATAGGTGTCTATTGTTTCGTCGGGGTCAAGAGGCTCTCGCCCATAAACCCGCTGCAGCAGAATATTGGCGCGCTCGACTCCATCCCGAACCTTTCGCGCAAAGGAGCGCGGGTTCATCATATCGGCGACGCGTATCCCCGCTCGAGCCACCTTATCACGATATGCCGGGCCGATGCCCCTACCCGTGGTGCCCAGACGATTCTCGCCCCGAAACTCCTCCTCTGCTGCATCGAGGATCTTGTGCTGTGGCATAATCAGGTGAGCGCCATCGCTGACTCTCAGGCGAGTGGGGTCGTGGCCCTGGTCAGCGAGCCCCCTGAGTTCCTCAAGCAGTACCTCCGGGTCCAGGACTACCCCGTTGCCTATTATGCTGAGTTTGCCCGTCAGGATCCCGGACGGCAGCAGATTGAGCCGGTACTCGTGGCCATCGATGACCACAGTATGACCGGCATTGGCTCCCCCCTGATAGCGGACAACCACATCCACCTGGTCAGCCAAAAAATCTGTCATCTTGCCCTTTCCCTCGTCACCCCATTGAACTCCGATCAGAACTGTACCCATATCATCTCCCCCTGCCCTCCCTGTGCAAAATGACCCGCGCAACATGTACACCAGAGGCAGAGGACTGCATGAGTCCGTGCGTGATTCCCGCCCCGTCTCCGGCGACATGGAGGTTCTCCACCTGCGTCTGCAGCGAGTGATCCACATCAATGACGGACGAATAAAACTTCACTTCCACCCCATACAGCAAAGTGTGTCTTGAGTTGACACCGGGACACAGCGTGTCCATAGCTTCAAGCATTTCCAAGATGCCCAGCAGATGACGATACGGCAGGACCAGACTGAGGTCTCCGGGCGTTGCCTCAGAGAGAGTGGGCTTCACCACACCGCGCTGCAGTCGACCGGGTGTGGAGCGACGTCCCGCCGTGAGATCACCCAGTCTCTGCACCAGAACTCCGCCACCCAACATGTTCGCCAGTGAGGCAATGTTACGACCGTAGCGAATGGGCTCATTGAAGGGTCTCGTGAAGGTCTTGGATACCAGGAGCGCAAAATTGGTGTTTTCACCCGTAGCCTCCTGATAGCTATGCCCGTTGACCGTCACCAACCCATCGAAGTTCTCAAGAGACACCTCGCCATGCGGGCACATGCAGAAGGTTCTGATCCGATCATCAAAGGACTTGGAGTAATAGAGCAGTTTGGACTCGTATACGGCCTCCGTGATCTCCTCCATGACCAGGGCAGGCAGCTCTATGCGCACCCCGATATCGACCGAACCAGACGACACATCCATCCCCATACGCCCCGCCTCACCTGCGAGCCACTCTGACCCAGAGCGGCCCGGGGCGGCCACCACATAACGGGCGGAAAACTCCTCGCCCTCTGCGGTCCTGACACCGGTGACCTCTCCAGCGGCGGTACAGATCTGCTGAACCGTGGTGCCCGTCGCAATCTCTACCCGACCAGCCAGTTCATCGTATGCAGCGCGGCAGATCTCCAGGCACCCATCCGTTCCCAGATGTCTAATGCCAGCAGGCACAAAAATCAGGTCAGCTGCTGCCGCCCGGCGCCGCAAATCGCGATCCATGCCCGGCTCTGCCCCATACACCTTGCGGGGCGCCCCGAAGTGCAGATACCACTGATCGCAGTACTCAATGAGGGATTCGAGTTCCTTTCGGCCCGTGTAGTCAGCCAGGGCGCCGCCAAACTCTGTGGTCAGAGTCAACTTGCCGTCACTGAATGCACCGGCACCACCCCAACCGGTGATATTGCGACAGGGATTACAGTTTACACACGATCCGCCCTGATCAACGGGGCATATGCGATTCTCCAGAGGCACACCTCGCTCCAATATGAGAACATTCAGATCCGAGTCGCGACGCGTCAGTTCCAGAGCACAGAAGATGCCCGCCGGCCCAGCGCCGATGATGATCACATCGTAATCGGTACGCTTCATTCCACATCCTCCCGCCAGGTGGGTTCAACAAACCGGCTGTACTTGTTGAGAAAGATTAGCGGCACATCACCGGTAGGGCCATTGCGCTGCTTGGCCACAATTATGTCCATAACGTTATCATTGTCTCTCTCCGGATTATTCCAGATGAAGGCCACCACATCCGCATCCTGCTCTATGGCACCAGACTCCCGCAGATCGGACAGCTGGGGCCGGCGATCCGAACGCTGCTCCACCGCGCGGCTCAGCTGAGACAGGGCTACCACCGGACATTTCAGCTCCCGTGCCAGCTGTTTGAGCGATCGCGATATCTCTGTCATCTCCTGCTGGCGATTCTCCAGACGGGAGGTCGTGTGAATCAGCTGCATGTAGTCAACCACTACAAGTCCAACATTGCGTTCTGCACTGAGCCTGCGCGCCCGGCCGCGGAGTTCCATTATACTCATGCTTGGAGTGTCATCGACGTATAGTTCGACCTCTCCGAGTCGGCCCAGGGCCCGCGAGATCTTCGGCCAGTCACTCTCACGCAAGTATCCGGTGCGGAGACGATGACCATCGATCTTGGCTTCAGAGGACAGCAGACGGATGGCCAGCTGCTCTCGTGACATCTCCAGGCTGAAGACCCCTACCGGCACACCCGCCTTTATCGCAGCGTTGGCGGCCACATTCATGGCCAGCGTGGTCTTTCCCACCGAAGGCCGCGCAGCCAAAATAGTGAGCTCCGAAGGATGCAGGCCGGAAGTCATCTCATCGTAGCTTTTGAAACCAGTGGGAACTCCGACGACCGCTCCCTTGTTGTTATAAAGCTTCTCTATCTCCACAAATGCATCCTTGAGGACATCATATAGGGGAGCGTAGCTGCGCCGCATGCGACGCTGAGCAATCTCGTAGATAATCTGCTCAGCCCGATCCAGAACGTTCCCAGACTCATCGCCCGCCGTGTACGCCAGTTTGGTAATCTCTGCACAGGCACGAATCAAGCGACGCAGCGTGCTCTTTTCCTCCACAATCTGGGCATAATACTCCGCATT
>PUMM01000108.1 GCA_003551365.1 Clostridia bacterium | reverse complement strand
CGGAGTCGGGGATCGTGCCCATCTCCCTGGCCGCTTTCACCTCCATGCGTGCCCTTTCCATGAACAATGAGGATCCGGAGGGGGCCTGCCGTCCGTTTGATGCCCACCGGGATGGCTTCGTTCTCGGAGAGGGAGCCGCGGTGTTAATTCTTGAGCGGCTGGAACACGCCCGAGCCCGGGGCGCGACAATTCTGGCCGAGCTGGCCGGATATGGTGCCACCAGCGACGCACACCACATCACTGCACCTTCTCCCGATGGCGAGGGTGGGGCCCGGTCGATGCAGCTGTCTCTGCAGGATGCCGGCGTAAATCCGGACCGGGTGGACTACATCAATGCACACGGGACGGGGACACCGACCGGCGACGCGGCGGAATCACTGGCAGTTGAAGAGGTTTTCGGGGATGAGGCCCGACACATTCCCGTCGGCGCCACCAAATCGATGACCGGACATCTGCTGGGGGCAGCGGGTGCTCTGGAGAGCGTCATATGCATCGAGGCCATGCGAACGGGAATGATACCGCCGACCATCAATCTGTCGGAGCCGGGGGAGGACTGCAACCTGGATTATGTCACTGACGGAGCGCGCAGGCATCGGGTCGATGTGGCGCTGAGCAACTCCTTCGGATTCGGGGGGCAAAATGCCAGTCTGGTGTGGAGGCGATTTGATTAGATGAAAATGCCGGATCTCCTGCAGAAACTGGGGATTACCATTGAGGAGGATCTGCTGCGGGAAGCTCTGACGCACAGTTCACATGCGCACGAATTTCCTGCCGGAGGCCCCTCGAATGAACGCCTGGAGTTTCTGGGGGATGCGATTTTGGATCTGGTGGTCAGTGAACACCTGTTCCGGCTGCGGCCCGCACGCGATGAAGGCACCCTTTCATCCCTGCGGGCCGCCGTAGTACGCGAGGCCACGTTGGCAGAGGCGGCAGAAACCCTGGGTTTGGGGGACATGCTCCGCCTCGGCCGGGGGGAGCGCGCGGCAGGCGGCGACACGAAGCCGTCCATTCTCGCCGATGCTTTTGAAGCGGTGGTAGCAGCGCTGTACCTCAGTGCGGGACTGCCGGCGGCTACCGAGTTTGTCCTGTCAGTCGTGCCCCTGCCGGAATCGGGGGATGAGATTCCGGTTCTCGACGCTAAATCCGAACTGGCACAGTGGACACAGAGCTGCAGCGGATATCTCCCCGAATATGAGATTGTGGATCGGCAGGGGCCGGACCACGCTCCATGCTTCACCGTCAGAGTCAGTGTCGGTGATGAGGCAATGGCGATTGGGCGGGGTACGAGCAAGCAGAGAGCAGAAGAAGCGGCTGCAGCCAATGCACTCAACTTTCTTCGGCGCAGATGAAGGGACTGCCGGCTTTTCCGCGAATGTAAAAGAGTGAGAGCCGATGTGCTACCTCACACCGGTGGTCGCTTTTCTGAGGAGGGAATGAATCGCCGTGGAAATGCTGAGAGTATCGTCATCGTCCAGACCCAAAGCCGTAGCCGGAGCACTATCCGCCGTGGTGCGCAATGATGGCGGAGTCGAATTGCAGGCCGTCGGAGCCGGTGCCGTCAACCAGGCCGTCAAGGCCATTGCCATATCGCGCGGTTATGTGGCGCCCAATGGTATCGACCTGGTGGCGGTTCCCGCATTCGTGGAAATTGACATCGATGGAGAAGAGCGGACGGCGATCAAGTTCGTCGTTGGAAACAGATATTCGGATAAATGATGCTGCAGAGAGTGGGATCTTCCCGTACGTGGAGATCCGGACTTGTCGCGAAGATGGAGCCGTATGGAGGTCTGTCCACTGCCCTCCACCGGGAGTGGGCGGACCTCTTCGCATGACCGGGGGGCGATGCGGCTCTCCATCCTCGCTCATGCACAGGAGGAGGTTGCCCGGTGCGCCTTGAGAGTTTACAGATTGCCGGTTTCAAGTCCTTTGCTGAGCCGGTGCTCCTGGAGTTTCCCGAAACCATAACCGTGGTGGTGGGCCCAAACGGTAGCGGCAAGAGCAACGTAGTGGATGCAGTGAGGTGGGTGCTGGGGGAGCAGAGTGCCCGCAACCTGCGCTGCAACCGCATGGATGAGCTCATTTTTTCCGGCAGCGAGAGCCGCCGGCGTTTGGGCCTGGCCGAGGTGATCGCCAATTTTCGCAATGGCTCCGAGGAGATATCCATAGCCAGGAGGATAGACCGTTCCGGTCGCAGCGATTACCGCATCAATGGACGCCGCTGCCGGCTGCGGGACATACATGATCTCTTCTTCGACACCGGTCTGGGACGGAGTTCCTACGCTGTCATCGGTCAGGGCGAAGTGGAACGCATTGTCGAGGCGCGCGGAGATGAGATCCGCGGCTACGTGGAGGAGGTCGCCGGGGTCGAGAGGCACCGGATGCGCATGACCGACATCCAGCGGAATCTCAGGGCGGCGCGCGATGATCTGCGGCGATTGGATGATGTGCTCGGCGTGCGGGAAGAGTACCTCGAGCCTTTACGGGAGCAGGCCAAACGAGCCCGCCTGCACCGCCTCCTGACGACCCGGGAGGAGGACGTGCGCTCCCGCGTTGCCGAGGCTGATCTGGCGCGTGCCGCAGCGGAAGTGAACAAGGTGGAGCAACAGCGATATCGAACCGTCTCACGTCTCCGTTCCATCGGTCAATCGTATGAACGCCTTCGACGCGAGCACGCCGGCCGACAGGAGAAGAGGGATGAAACTGCAGCGCGCAGGAAGCTGGTGGGGCGCGGCCTGGAAAACCTGCAGAAGCAGAGAGATGAATGTCGATCCGAGCTGGCAGTTCTGGATGAACGGCGACGCTCCATTGAGACCTCGCAGGCCCAGGCCCGCCAGGCAGTGGACGAGGTCCGGGCGGCGCAGAGGGAGATGCAGGAGGAGCGCGCTGCCGATCACTCCGTGGAGGTCGGGGAGATAGAGCTGGAGAGAGTGCAGGAAGAAGTGGACGAACTGACCGGGCAGCGGAAGGAGGCGGCCGCGACGGTGGAGAGGCTGCAGGGTGTCGTTAGCCGCAGCGAGGAGATCTCTTCTGATCTCCGGGTGCGACGGCGAACACTCGAGAACGATCTCGAGTCCACTGACCAGCAGCTGCAGACCGCCTTTACGCGCGCCAGCCGCGCACGCGATCGCCGGGAAGAGTTCGAAGCGGAGGACGATGCGGAGGCAGACTCCTCCCGCATCGAGAAGCTGCAGAGCGAGCTGCGGGAGATGGAGAGCGAACGGGCGTCGGCCCGCGCTCAGGTCGACAAGCAGAGGAAAGAGGAAGAAGAATGGACGGGACGATCTGACATGCTGCGGGATCGCATTGCCCGCTGGGAGGGGCGGGCAGAGATCCTGCAGGAGATGGCACAGGGAGACGATGATGAATCGGAGCGTGATGATAGCGTCGATCCCGAAAGCATGCTGGCCCATCAACTCAGGGTGCCGGAGGGACTGGAGAGTGCCGTCGAGGTGAGTCTGGGCACATGGCTGCAGGCTGAACTCAGGGAGGGGGGCGCGGAGGAGAACGGGGCAGCCGTTCTGTTTCCCTCAGTGCTCGATGAGAGTCTGCGGCGATGGTGGCTGGTGCGCTGGCGGCGGGAGAGAAGCCGATGGGAGGACTGGTGCGTCAACCGCGGCTTTGGTGAATCGGTGCTGGGGTGGCTGGATGATCTCGTCCGGCAGGAAGAACAGAACCATGCGGTGAATGCAGCTGTCTCCTACTTTCTACAGGAGTTTCTCGTGGTTGAGGACAGGTCCACTCTTCGGGCCGTGGCTGAGGAGTTATGGGACGACAGTTCGCCAGCGGCCCCGGAGGTGCTGCCTCTTCCGCGCCTGCTCACCCCCCACGGAGACCGAGCTGATCTCGGTGGAGGCATAGCCGCTGCTCGCGGGGAGAGGCCGGAGGTTGTGCAGCGCGGCGCCGAGGTTCGTCAGCTGCAACTGGCCATTGAGGAGGCCAGGGGACAGCTGGCGGAGGCCCAGCGTATGGTGGATGCTGCAGAAGAGCAGCGCGAAACATGGCAGCAGAGGGTTGATCAGCTGACCGACAAAATACGGGATCTACGCAATAGTCTCGACCTCCGTCAGGCAGAGGAAGAACGCAGGAGGCGGGAACAGGAGAGGCGCGATCAGGAAGAGGCTGAACTGCAGGAGAGCACCGAACAGATCGCGGATCTGCAGAGGAAGCGGGCGGAAATTGAGCGGCAGATAGAGCGATGCAAGAGGGCGTCCGCGGAGCTGGCAGCACATCGTCGTGGATACGAAGGGAAACTGGCTCCTGTGCGGGAACATCTGGCTGATCTGGACCGGCAGCTGAAGGACGCCGAGTACGAGCAGGTCTCCCTGCGGGAGCGGATTGAGAGCGAACGAAGACGCCAGGTTGACCTCGATCGGGAGGCGGAACGGCTGGCCGGTCAGCTGCGCCACTGGAAGGAATCGCTTAAATCGTACGAGGAAGACCTCGACCGCACGGAAGAGAGACGTGATGCCGTGCGGGAGCGCAATCGGGCGTTTGAGAATGCCGTGGATCGCACGGTGCGGGTACTGAATGAGGTTCGAAGGGTAGAGAAATCACTCGTTGGCGAAGTGGAACAGCTGCAGGGCGAACTGCGGGATATGCGGCAGGAGAGGGAGGAGCTGGAGAAGGGGCTGAACAGAATTGACGTCCGGCTGGCCCGGGCCCAGACTCGCTACGAGCAGGTGGAGAGTGAGGTGCGGGAGGCCGGATTGGACCCGGCGGCCATCGACCTGGCCGGCGACGGTCCAGGCGAGGAAAAACTGGCGGAGCTGCGCCGAACCCTCTCCAGGATCGAGGCGCGACGTCGCCAGCTGGAGCCGGTCAATCCTCTGTCCATAGGTGAGTACAGGCGAGAGGCGGGGCGCCACCGGCGTCTGCGCCGCCAGCGAGAGGACATATCCGGAGCCCTCGAGGGCCTGTATGAGCTTCTGGCCGGCAGCCGCGACGAGCTGGATACGCAGTTCAAGGAAAGCCTGCGAGCCACCTCTGAATCATTCCACCGCACATTCTCAGACCTCTTCGAGGGTGGTCACGCGGAGCTGCGGCTGGTGGGTGACTCGGTGTGGGACGGTGATGTGCAGGTGAGGGTTCAGCCACCCGGGAAGAAACTGACCCGCCTGAGCCTGCTGTCGGGTGGGGAGCGAGCCCTGGCGGGGATCGCATTTCTGTTTGCTCTGCTGGCGATGCGGCCGGCGCCCATATGCGTCTTCGATGAGATTGATGCGGCCCTGGACGATGCCAATACCGGCAGGTTTGCCCGTTATGTGGAACGCTGGCGCGAAGAAGCGCAGTATTTGCTGATTACGCATCAGAAGCGGACTATGGAGGCCGCGGATGCCATGCACGGGGTGACCATGGCCGAACCGGGGGTATCCGAGCTGGTCTCGGTCCGCCTGGAGGGGCGGGATGAGACGGACGTAGCTGACATGGCGGTAGAGGGCAACGGAGAGGGGATGACATGAGCGAGAATCTGTGGTCGCGTATGAAAGAGGGCCTCAGACGAACGCGGGAGCGCATCGCTGATGGGTTCGAATCATATATCGATTTCTCTGCGGTGGATGAGGAGATGTTCGATGAGCTGGAGGCCATTCTGGTCCAGGCGGATATGGGAGTGTACACCACCGAAAGGGTTCTGTCCGATCTGCGGGAGGCGGTGAAGGCGGATAACCTGCAGGGGCAGGAGCAGGTCATTGGAGCGCTGGAGCGGGTGCTCATGAATGCCGTCCCGGATGATGGGGGGCGCGATCTGCTGCTGGATGGAGACCCCTCAGTGATAATGCTGGTCGGTGTCAATGGAGTGGGCAAGACCACCAGTGCGGCCAAGCTGGCCTGGAGGCTGAAGGAGGAGGGTCATAGTCCCCTTCTGGGCGCAGCGGATACCTTTCGCGCCGCGGGCATAGAGCAGCTCGAACTATGGGGGGAGCGCGCCGGTGTGGATGTGATTCGACATGCCTCGGGGTCTGATCCGGCCGCGGTCGCCTACGACACGATTAATGCGGCGCGGGCCAGAGGCTGTGACGTGGTCCTCATTGATACAGCTGGTCGGCTACACACCCGTAAGAATCTGATGGAGGAGCTGCGCAAGATGTGTCGAGTGGTCGATCGCGAAGTCCCGGGCGCCCCGCACGAGGGAATGCTGGTGGTCGATGCCACCACCGGGCAGAACGCGCTGCGGCAGGCGGAGATGTTTCGCGAGGCCGTGCCCCTCACTGGAGTACTGCTCACCAAGCTGGATGGTACGGCCAAGGGCGGCATCGTGGTGGCCATTGAGGAGCAGACCGGCATCAAGGTAAAATATGTGGGACTCGGCGAACAGGTACAAGATCTGCAGCCCTTCCGCCCGGGAGACTTCATACGCGCTCTTTTGGGTCGTGAGTGAACCGGGCGGCGAGAAGCGGGAGCCCGCTGATCATGAGAGGAGATCGCATTCATGGCAGAAGCCAAGAGCACATATTGGAGATACGGACGGGATCTGCGGATCGGCGCGCTGATTTTTGTGCCCCCCGTTCTGGGGCGCCTGATCAACACACCGCTCTTCGGCTATCATTTTCCTTTTCTGGCCTCTGTAGCATTTGTCGCTTTCTGGATCTGGGTGGGCGGTCAGTTTTGCCGCATGAATCTGGGGCGCACGCTCAACTACCTGCTGGGAATTAGCCTCACGGTACTTTCGCTGATCCTGTACGTTTGGCAGTTCTTTGTGGTGTCGGGTGCAGATCGCAGCATGTTCCTGGCCGGGCTATCCCAGTGGTATGCGATTCCCGTGACGCCAGTAGCTGCTCAGATCTGGTCCATATTCAGCCCACATTACTTCGATAACCGATTTGTGATAATCGGCTACATCCTGCTCGTGGCAGCCTTTTCGGCCGGCTACTTCGGTCGAGCAATTCTAGGTGAGCGGTAGAACAACCCTTCTTTCCATTGCCTCCCCCGTGCACAGCTGGTCTTTACTCCACGAACACGGCAGAATACCAGTTCTGTTGTTCCTGTTCGTCCTGCACGACCCTCAGGGGCAGCTCGAATGTCTCTGCTGTACGGAAAATATCGATCCCCACACTGTGGAAGGAAGGCCGGGCTTGTGCGGGGTGACGGCAGGGTATGTCTTCTTCCCCCGCGCATGTCTCACACAGCTGGCATTCGCTGAATGATAGGGCAAAGGGGCGATTGGCGTAGAATGCCTGACTCTCCAGCTGCAGGGCAATATTCTGGGCAGTGGAGGGATCGTGAGTGTGGATCATTATACCCCAGCGGTAATACCGTAGGATTCGCTCATATTCCCATGGTTTCAGGGCATCGGAACGCGAGGGGCACATGGGCCCGGAATGATATCGCTCGCATCCATACATGCACTTCAATAGTGTACGCGGGTCAAAAACCAGATCATCGATCCAGAAACGCACGGTACCCGCAGCACCCAGTCTGGTCGCCTCGCATCTGAGGGTTCCGGCCAGATGGTGTGATTCCATGTTTTAGCCTCCTATGTTGACCGTCGCAGTGTGTTTCCATTATAGCGTCAACGTGGTCGAGCGGCCAATTCGACACCAGTGAGGCCGGCCCCGTGCCGGGGTCTTCCGGGGTTCATCTCTTTCGGCCGTTCGATTTCGTCACCTGGTCGCCCATGCCGGAGAGTCTTTTGTGTCGCTGCCCCGGTTGGGATAATGGTCGGGTCTGCCGCCGAGTCGATAGCTTCGTCCTGATTGAACACAGTGGCTCCGTGCAGGGGGCGGCGATGTGCAGGGGCAGATGTATCCTGTTTTCCGCCGGAGGGTTGACGGATGGCGCCCATTACTCCTAAAATGGGGTGCATTGCAGGTGTAAAGGTCGATGCCTTTACAGTGAGGGTGATCCCGTGAGTTCGCATGTGGAGAGAACGGTAAGAGTCAATGAACTCTTTGATGCCTATGGTGCGCTGCTGACGCCGCGACAGCGGGAGATACTGTCGATGTATTATCAGCTGGATTTCTCCCTGGGGGAGATAGCGGATGCCCTGGATGTCACCCGGCAGGCGGTGTACGATTCCGTGATACGTGGCGTTGAGGCATTGGAGCGCACCGAAGCTCTCCTCGGCTTTTTGAGTAAGATGAACCGGGTGCGGGATGCAATAGGACGCAGTTTGCCCTTGATTGAGCGTTCTTATGAAAAACTCAACGGCAGGAGCCAGCTGATCGGAGACGATGCGTTTGTCGACCCGGAGATGCAAAGCATCGCGGATGATCTGCTGGCGGCGGACGATCAACTGAAACACGTGCACGATATTTTGCAGGAACGCAGGGGGTAATGCCAGTGGCTTTCGAGAGTCTGGGGCAAAAGATCCAGGAGACCATGCGGAAACTTAAGGGCAAGGGCAAGCTGTCGGAGAAGGACGTCGATGCGGCGCTTCGGGAAGTGAGGCTTGCCCTACTGGAAGCCGATGTGAACTTCAAAGTTGCGCGCAAGTTTATCAAGAATGTGCGGGAGAGAGTGGTGGGTGAGGAGGTTTCCGCGAGCCTCACTCCCGGCCAGCAGGTGGTCAAGGTGGTGCAGGAGGAGCTCACCGAGCTCATGGGGGGTGAGAATCAGGGTATCGACTTCTCTTCCTCTCCGCCCACCGTAATAATGCTGGCGGGCCTGCAGGGTTCCGGAAAGACCACTGCCTGCGCCAAATTGGCCCGGCATTTCAGCAGCAAGGGAAGACATCCACTCATGGTGGCGGCAGATGTATACAGACCTGCCGCAATTGACCAGCTGCAGCAGATGGGGGACCGTATGGATGTCCCGGTGACGGTCATGGACGCCAGTCCGGAGGATATAGCCCGGGCCGGTTACAGTGAGGCCAAGAGGAACAAGAAGGACACCGTCATCATCGACACTGCCGGTCGCCTGCATATTGATGAGGATATGATGGAGGAACTCAAACGCCTGGCCGGGGCCCTCGAGATACACGAGATTCTTCTGGTCGTCGATGCCATGACCGGGCAGGATGCGGTGAATGTGGCGGAGCAGTTCTCCGAGGACCTCGACATATCCGGCATCATCCTGACCAAACTGGATGGTGATACCCGCGGCGGGGCCGCCCTCTCTGTTCGCGATGTCACCGGACGCCCCATCAAGTTCGTCGGTACCGGGGAAGGAATTGACGACCTGGAAGCGTTTCACCCCGATCGCATGGCTTCGCGCATTCTGGGTATGGGCGATGTCATGACCCTCATCGAGAAGGCCGAGTCCAAGGTGGATACCGAGGGCGCCCGGGAGATGGAGCGAAAGCTGCGGGAGGATGAGTTCACCCTCGACGACTTCCTGGAGCAGTTGGAACAGGTGCAGGATATGGGTCCGCTGGATCAGCTCATGGGCATGATTCCCGGCATGGGGCAGAAGATGCCCGCCGGGGAGATTGATGAGAGTGAACTGCTGCGGACCAAGGCCATCATCCAGTCCATGACCAGGGAGGAACGCGAGAATCCCGATATAGTGAAGCGGAGCCGCAGGCGACGCATATCCCAGGGCAGTGGAACGCGAGTGCAGGATGTGAACCGATTGCTCAAGCAGTACAAGCAGACCCGAGATATGATCAAACAGCTCACGCGCGGCGGTGGAGGAAAAATGCCGCGCCGCCTGGGCAAGATGCAGTTCCCGCCGTTTTGACGAGGACTGTGGTGAATAAAAACTCATCGATAAGGGGAGGCGTTAGAGTTGGCAGTCAGAATCAGACTGAGAAGGCTGGGCGGAAAGAAGGATGCATTCTTCCGGATCGTGGTGGCGGACTCGCGGTCGGCGCGGGACGGACGTTTCATCGAGGAGATCGGGTATTATGACCCCGTAGAAGAGCCTGCCAAGGCCAAGATTGACGTGGACAGGGCCCGTCACTGGTTGGACAGTGGGGCGAAGCCCTCCACAACCGTGCGCGATCTGTTCCGCAGGGCCAACATCATGGAATGGAAGCCCACGGAAGAAGAAGGGGAAAGCCCCATCAGCTTTGAACTGGTGGGAGATGCAGAGGATTCTGCCGAGTGACCGATCTGTGCCGTCGATTAGGGGGGGAGTGAGACATGGCAGTAGAAGAGCTGGTCAAGTACATTGCGCGATCTCTGGTGGATGAACCCGACGAGGTGAGTGTGCGGGAGGTTTCAGGAGAACGATCGGCCATCATTGAGATCCACGTCTCTCCCAATGATATTGGAAAGATCATAGGTAAGCGCGGTCGGATAGTTCATGCCATCCGGACGGTGGCCAAGGCTTCTGCCGCGAAAGAAGGCAAACGGGTCGAGGTAGAGATCATCGAGTGAGTGTTGACTGTCGGGGACGGTGAAGCATGGAGCGATTGGTAGTGAAGCATCCTGTGGCGGTTCTGGTTCGGGTCACCGAGGAGTTTCGACGCGAGACCCAGGAGACGGCAGAACGGGAAATAGCCGAGATTGAGGAGCTGCTCGGCCAGATCGACAGCCGGCGCGAGCAGATTGAGGTGGGTATGGCCGAGCGGGCTTCTTCAGCCGGCGAGGAGGCCGGAAGGGTCCTCGATGAGAGGCGCCAGGAGATGGAAAACAGGTTGGCCGACCTGCGGATGCAGGTGCGGTACATCGAGCAAATGCCCGACGGTGAACTCATGCAGCAGGCCACAGTTGAGGCTGAGGCCGAGATCGAGCCAGGCACGTCATGGGATGATCTGGTGGGCACCTGCATAATCGTGGAGGACGGTCAGGTGGTGCAGATAACTCGTGAAGATCCCAGATCCGGGTGAAATGGTGCAGATCGGTCAGGTAGTTCGTGCGCACGGCATCCGGGGAGAGCTGGTGGTGCGACCCCAGGCCGGAGAGCACGAAGGCATCTTCCAGACTGGCCCTGTGTGGTTGGTGCGCGACGGGGAGAGAAAGCAGGTCGAAGTGGTGGGGATCCGCTGGCACAGGGGTGATGTGCTGTTGCGGACGGAGGAAATCACTGACCGATCTGCGGCCGAGCGACACCGCGGGTTCTATCTGGAGATTCCCGCTGAGGATCTGCCCGATTTGGACGAGGGTACCTATTATGTGGACGATCTGATCGGGTGTCAGGTACTCTGCGAGGGCGGAGATGATCTCGGTGTGATCGAGAATGTGCTGCGCACCGGAGGCGTTGATGTGCTGGAAGTTCGGGATGGGGATGACGGTTGGATGCTGCCAGCGGCTGCGGAGTTCATTCTGGATGTGGACCTGTCCTCTTGCCGTCTCATCGTCCGTCTTCCGGAGGGATTGAGGGATCTGCATTGCTGATAGACGTCATAACCATTTTCCCCGAGATGCTCGCCCAACCCCTGAGCGTCGGAGTGCTCGGCCGGGCGATAGAAGATGGTCTGTTGACGGTCAGGGTGCAGGATCTACGTGACTTCACCCATGACCGTCACCATGTCACCGATGAACCGCCCTATGGGGGCGGGCCCGGCATGGTCATGAAACCCGAGCCCTTTTTTCGTGCCGTCTGCCACTGCCGCAGTACCGGTCCATCCGCTGGCCGGGCCCGGGTGGTGCTGATGACTCCGCAGGGACGCCGCCTGACGCACCACCTCTCGGAGGAAATGGCGCGTGAGGAGCACATGATCTTGCTCTGCCCTCGTTATGAGGGTATAGATGAGAGGGTGCGGCAGTGGGTGGCCACGCATGAGCTGTCCATCGGGGATTACGTTATATCTGGGGGAGAGATCGCGGCCCTGGCCGCAATTGATGCAGTGGGGCGTCTGGTACCGGGAGTGCTGGGGCACCCAGAGTCATCGCTGACCGATTCGTTTGCTGCTCCGGGGCTGGAGGGCCCGCAGTACACTCGCCCATTTGCGTACCGGGGCCTCAAGGTGCCCGATGTCCTTCGCTCCGGCGACCATGGTGCGGTCGACAGATGGCACCGCGAACAGGCACGAATGCGAACTCTCATGCGCCGACCGGAGCTGTTGTCGAAACGGGGCGAGTGGCAGTATGATAGGGAACGGTTCGATGGTAGTTGATAGAGAGGAGGAGATGGATGATGTCTGAAGAGATTCGGGTCATCGAAAGAGAACACAGGCGAGACGACCTTCCGGACTTCAGTCCGGGGGATCATGTGGTGGTCCAGGTGCGCGTAACTGAAGGTGGACGTGAGCGAATTCAGCCCTTCGAGGGAACGGTAATCCGGCGCCAGGGCTCCGGAATCAATGAGAGTTTCACCGTTCGCCGGGTAAGTTACGGGGTGGGCATTGAGAGGACTTTCCCGGTTCACTCGCCCAACATTCAGGATATTCGAGTCGTACGCCGCGGCCGCGTCCGTCGGGCGAAACTCTATTACCTGAGGAAGCGAGTCGGCAAGTCGGCCAGGATTCGTGAGCGGCGCTGACCTCAGTGTCGACTGCGGACGAGTGGAGATCGCCGTGGGACGGGTGCTTCGCAACTGTAGTTGAGGGAGGTTGAGAGGCGCGTGGCCAGATTGGGCAGCGTTTTGCGTGTCATTGGTTTCGCAATGCTGCTTTTGATTCTCACTCGCGCCTTGGTCTTTTCCACCTTTGTCGTGCAGGGAGACTCCATGCAGGAGACCCTGTGCGACGGTGATAACGTATTGGTCAACCACCTCATCTATGACCTGCGTTCGCCCACACGCGGCGAAGTGATCATTTTCGACTGTCCACAAGAGGATCAGGCCATGGTGAAACGGGTGATTGCCAAGCCGGGAGAGATCATCGAAATATCGGATGGGACAGTGTACATAAACGGCGTGCCCCTCAGTGAGCCCTACCTGTCCAGACGGGGCGACAGTGATCTGAGCCCGCAGAAAGTGGGGGCAGGAGAGGTATTTGTCATGGGGGACAACCGCAGCTACAGCAATGATAGTCGTGATTTTGGACCAGTGCCCAAAAATCGGATTCGCGGCAGGTTCGTGTTGGCTTTCTGGCCTCTACCTGAGATCCTGGATGGGAAATGATCTGCAGTGCCTCTGCCAACTCCCGCCATATGCCAGGCTGCGGAAAGGAATTGCTCCCCGGGGCGTCCCCTGACGCGAAAAGAGAGAATTCGCTGGTTGAGGGAGTGTCGAAGGCTGCGGGGAAACTACCGGATCGAGCGTCGACTCGGTGCCCCCTACATTTCCGTTGGTGCGGTGGATGAGGCGGGCCGCGGGCCGCTGGCCGGTCCGGTGGTAGCCGCCGCAGTGATCCTGCCGCTGGGATGTATGATCCCCGGACTGGATGACAGCAAGAAGCTGGGCGGAAGACGGCGCAGCGATCTCTACGCCCATGTCATGCGGAATGCCGTGTCAGTCGGGGTGGCTGGCGCCGGCCCGGGTGAGATCGATGAGGTGGGCATAGGGGTGGCGACACGGAAAGCCATGCGGCGGGCCGTCAGTCGTCTCAATCCGCAACCCGGTGTCCTGATAGTGGACGGGAATGAGACCTTGCCCGGTGTGCAGCTGCAGCAGCTGGCGGTAGTGGGGGGGGACGGACGATCCAATTCGGCGGCCGCAGCCTCCGTAGTTGCCAAGGTGATTCGTGATGGGATCATGCAGCGGCACGCCGAAGAGTTCCCTGCCTACGGATTTCACACAAACGTGGGCTATGGTACCGGTGAACACCGCCGTGCCCTGCAGTGTCATGGCCCCACCCCGCTGCACCGCGCATCCTTTCTCACCCGCCTCCAGTGGCACCAGATGGATCTCTTTGCTGATCAGTGATGAGAGCCGGCTGATTAGCGTCTCCGCTCAAACCAGACACTTTCATATTTGCTACCTTCCGGCAGTACCGCGGGTTCGAGTCCGCGAACGAAGGGCTGAACTACCAGACATACCTGTGGGTAATGTACGGGCAGGGCCAGCGCCTGTGCTATCAGTAGTGCCTCAACCTCCTGCAGACGGGCCATTCGAGCCACATCGCACATTATGTGCGAGCATGTCTCCAGCAGCGCATCGAGCTGCGGAGAACTCAGGTCGTGCGCGCAAAAACGCGGGCCTCGCTGTAGAGAGGAGTGGGCCAGCGGGTAGAGGTATCCCTCCGGATCGGGATACAATCCCGACAGCTCCCTGTACAGCAGCTGAGGGACATCATTGTCCGGGAGCTCGTTCCCGTTTCCGGTCAAGCGGTGCAGCTGCACTTCCATGGAGCATGTCTCCAGATTCTCCGCGATTTTCTGGGCAATGTCCCGGGCCCATTCAGCATCCATGTGCCCCAGGGTGAGACCGATTCCGTGTGGGTATCCGGCTTCCCTCAACAGGTCCATTGCCCGCTCCGGGTCGTGACCTACCAGCTCCAGACGCCTGCTGTGCCCGGGTATTCCCGGAGGAGTGAACCCGGTGGCCGCCTGCTGGTCGCCCGGCAGGGCAGATTGCAGCACGCTATCGATGTCCAATCCCAACTGCACCGCCTCCCGCACCCGAATATCTGCCGTCATGGTGTCTTCGGGGCAGAGACTGATAACGGATACCGTACCGGTTGGCAGTGTGTACACCGCCCCTCCCGGTGGAGCAGTGAGGTGTGGGGGTATGCGTGCTGCCGTCAGCCCCCCGGACCCGAACAGTTCCCAGGCTTCTTCCCGGTCGAGGTCGGTACGAAAGTGAATGGCGTCCAGCGGAGGTGTTGTGCCGTGGTAAACTTCGTTTCGGACTAACCGCATGTGGTCTCCCGCGCGAAATCTATGCAGGTGGAAGGGACCCGTTCCCACCGGATGAAACCCGGGGTGTCCACCTTCGACTCCGGCGGACGCCGGTGTTTCATAGTCCCTGGTAGTCTTCCGGTCGAGAATGTATGCGATGGGTGTCGCGAGGACGTACAGGAAAGTCGGGCGCGGACGTTCCAGGGTTATGACCACTGTGTAATCGTCCTGTGTGGTGATTCCGGCCACATCATTGCTGCTGCCTGCAGCGTAGTCGCGGGCTCCGACGATGTCCTCGAAAAGTGGGGCATGGGGGGATTCGGTTGCCGGGTGTAGAATGCGCCGGAGCGAGAATGCGACATCGTCCGCAGACAGGGGGCGCCCGTTGCTGAAGTGCACGTCTCGCCGCAGGTGGAAAGTATACTGTAGGCCGTCGGGGCTGAGGGAGTGCGTGTGGGCCAGATCGCCCGATATGAGTCCCCGTTCATCAATCCGGACCAGGCCACTGTACAGAAGGGCAGCAACCTGCCTCTCCTCGCGGGCGGAGATGTGCGCGGGATCCAGGGTCTCCGGCTCCTCGGCCAGCGCCTCTATCCATATGCCGCCCCGCTCTCTTTCTGACTCAGGTGATGGTGCAGTGGAGTCGTCGGGGAACTGCAGCGAGAGATGAGTCGCGCCTGCCAGAATGAGGACGAGCGAAATCAGGATACAGACCAAAATGAGATATCGTGACATCAGATAGACCCCTCAGTGTCGTGCCCTTTACTCCATCCATATTCCTGGGACTACCGGACAGAACTGCGCTGTGTTGAGGGGGAAATGTTTTCACCGCTTGCGAGTCTCTCGGTCCTCATCCTCGCTGTCGCCATTTGCCCTCTCGCCATTGCCGGCCTCTTCGTCTCCATCTTCCTCCGACTGCCGCTGTTTCTCTCGCTCGCGCATGCGCTGTTCGAATATCTCCTTTCGTCTCTGATCCTCCTCCCGGGATGTGGAGTTGATCAGCATCAGACCCAGGACACCGACCCACAGACCCAGAATGAATGGCCAATTACCCTCCATTTCGGTCAGGGTGGGAACCAGCATGAGCACGATAGCGATACCTATCACCATGAAACCGAGCACAACGCGAGACACCGGATCCACCTCCCGCCTGTTCGATATACATCCATCTGTATATCTTCTACACCTGAGTCTGTGTAACCTGCAGTAACCGGACGCATGCGGAAACTGTGGTGGTGTGTCCCGGGTACTCCCCGATTATTGATGTGTTGGTGATGGGCGCACCCCGGGACAATGTCGAATTGCCGGGGTGCACCCTGTCGACCATTTATGGCAAGAGTCAGAGCAGATGGCCCAGAAGAAGGGTTGCTATACCGAAGTAAATCAAAAGACCGGAAATATCCTTGATTGTGGTTATGAAGGGATTGGAAGCCGCCGCGGGATCTGCACCAATCCGATGCATTATCCAGGGCACTCCGAATCCCACCAGTGATGCCACTGCACACGTAAGCATCATGGCTATCGCCACTACCAGGCCAACCATCACATCGCCGTGCCACAGAGTGGCCACCAGGCCGGCCCCAACTCCGGTGAAGAATCCGATGGTCAATCCGGTGGCCGTCTCGCGCAACATGTAGTAGAGGACCTTCTCCCTGTCGATGTGACCGAGCACTATGCCCCGGACGAAAATGGTCGAGGTCTGGGTTCCCACGTTTCCGCCCATGTCCATAATCACGGGAATAAAAAATGCCAGAATCAGTATGCTTTCGAGCATCTGCTCATACTGGCCGATAACTCCACCTGCGATCAACCCTCCCACCAGGACAATGAGGAGCCACGGTAGTCGCAGCATCAGTATCTGCATGAGCGGGGCCTGAATGATGCGTTCGCTGCGGGTCAGTTCGGTTACGCTTATACCGCTCTGACGAAATATGTCCTCCGTGGTCTCTTCCTCAATGGTCGCGATGACGTCATCGAAGGTTACTATGCCCACCAGCAAATCGTCCTCAACCACAGGCAGTGCCAGAAAACCATAGCGTTCGAGGGCCTGGGCCACCTCCTCCTGATCCTCGTGGACCGAAACGGAGATGACGTCGTCATCCATGACGTCGGCGATCGTGTCCTCATCATTGCTCCCGAGAAGCTCCCGGAGCGACAGGACACCTACCAGCCTGTCGTCCTCGTCACACACATATAGATAATAGATTGTTTCAACATCGGTCTCAGAACTGTCCCGTACCTTCCGCAGGGCCTCATCGACGCGGATGTTGGCCCGCAGGGACATGTATTCATGTGTCATTATGCCGCCGGCGCTGTCCGGGGGATACTGCATCAGTTCCCGTACGGACTCAGCATCTGAGGTTTTCATGCGGTTCAGCAGCTCATCGGCCACATCCTCGCCCACGGACAGAAGCAGGTCAGCCGCCTCATCCGGCGCCATATCCTGTAGGTTATTAACGAGGCGCTGCCGCCTCAGTACTTTTGCCAGGTTAGCCTGAGCGAAATCATCCAGCTCTTCCATTATCAATACCAGGTGACGGTCATCCACCATGCGGCTGAACTGCCGGAGCTCATCTGTGTCGAGAAATTCGAGATGGTCTGCCATCTCCCCGGGATGATGTGCCTCAACTATGCTGCGCACCTCACTGTAGTCCGCCGCGGAGAGCGCCTCCCGCATTCTTTGCAGTACCTGTTCGGTCATCCGATTTCACCTCCATGTTCGTAGCAGTTTTCCAGAGGAGTGGCACATAAACACTGAATACGCTTCCCGGGTGAGGGTGGATCGGCGTGGGGCGAGAGGGCATTCCGTGAAAACGGCCTCCCATCCAGGGAGGCCACTCAACACAGATATGCAGCGCACACAATACCTGCATACATCTCTGCCGGTAAGCCGTCCCCTCGTTGAGTTTTGGCACTGACCGAGGTAGGCGGCGAGCCTCCATCCACATTAGGCAAGACCTTAACCCGATAATGCCTGTTGGGCCCGTTGGCGTCTCTCGACATTTCCGGGCAGTGGACGATCCGTCGACCAGGAACCTCACTTAACGGGACTGCGCATTCACCACTCTTACCTTATACCACTCACCGGGATTAACTGTCAAAGCGCCCGGATGCGCACGCGGAGTGTCCATCAGATTGGGCAGGACAATGCCACCGAACCCCGAAGCTGGTCGCGTGTGAGCTGGCGCATCGGATGAGAGGGGTGCAGCGAGAGATTGCCCCCACTGCAACTGCGCCAGACCCACATTCTGCCTGGCTGGAGGATTCGCTGTCATTGCCGCAGGTGGACTCGATTGACGGGTGGGGCAGCTGTTTGTATAATTAGTTCGATCTTCGAGATTTCCTCTGGGGATGGTAATGGATGAACACAATCTGGCGGCTGCTGGGCTACATGATTCGTTATCCTCGCTGGATACTTCTATCCATACTCGGCATGCTGGGTATGGTGGCTATGCAGTTCATGGTGCCGTGGTTGACCCGTTATGTCATTGACATCGCCATCATTGAGCAACAGTGGCAGCTGCTTCTGCCTCTGGCACTGGCGGTCGTGGGTGCGGTCATACTGCGGAGTGCTTTCGTGTTTGCCCGGCGCTATGCCTCGGCCTACCTCGGCCAGAGCGTGATCTACGAGCTGCGCAACGAGATGTACCGCCACCTGCACGAGCTGCCTTTCAGCTTCTATGACCGGGCGCAGACCGGCCAGCTCATGTCGCGGGTTACCGAGGATGTTGAGACCATGCGGCGTTTTCTGGGCTTCGGGGTGGTCAACATCATCAGGTGCATATTCATGTTCTTTGGGGTGTTGATCTTTCTGCTGTACATCAATTATGAGCTGACCCTACTGGTCCTGCTCACCGCACCTCCGCTGGTCATCACGGTTCGCATGTTCTCGGGACGGGTTCGTCCCATGTATCGGGAGCTGCAGCGTCGGTTTGCCGATCTCAATATTGCCCTGCAGGAGAATGTGGGCGCCGTGCGAGTCGTCCGTTCTTTTGCCCGCGAAGACCATGAGATTGACAAATTCGATGCGCACAACTGGGGTTACCTGACGCAAAATGTGGCCACGGTGCGCAACTGGGCATTCTTCTTTCCGGCCATGCGCACCATCAGCGAGGTGGGTACCATAATAATTCTCTGGTACGGTGGCCGCCAGGTCATCATGGGAACCATGACTATAGGCTGGCTGGTGGCCTACAATCAATACCTGACCATGCTGCTGGGACCGCTGCGCATGATGGGGTGGTTGGTGAATCTGACCGAGAGGGCCATTGCCTCGGGACAGCGGGTCTTCGACGTGCTGGATACCAAGTCGGAGATGGAGGAAAAGCCGGATGCAGCAGAGCTGGAGCAGATCGAAGGCCACATCGAGATGGAGGACTTGTGGTTTCGTTATGATGAAGACGGGAAGTGGATTTTGCGGGGAATTAATCTCGACGCTCGGCCGGGACAGAGAATCGCCCTTCTCGGGGCTACCGGTGCTGGCAAGAGTACTCTGATAAACATGCTGCCCCGCTTCTATGACCCCTCGCACGGCAGAGTGGTTCTGGACGGAAGGGACCTGCGCGATGTTACCATCAATTCCCTGCGCAGAAACATCGGCATGGTGATGCAGGATACCTTCAGCTATAGGGGCCATCTCCGGGGAAGCCTGTGCTATTCTGTAACCTATCTCTGAATGTTTTTTCATCTTCTGCCATTCTCCCTTATCAAGAGAACCTGGTTTAAGGAGAATGGAATCGGCGATAGCTATCTTGCCGATATCGTGTAATCCTGATAACAGGATAAGTTCATCCAGTTTGT
>PUMM01000186.1 GCA_003551365.1 Clostridia bacterium | reverse complement strand
TTCGGGTGGCTCTGGGTTACATTGTCCTGCAGCAGCTGGAAAGTCTCGTCGTCACCCCGCGCATTCTCGCCGGCAAGACCGGACTGCATCCACTGGTCGTCGTATTTGGTGTGATGACCGGAGGTACACTCTGGGGCATTCCGGGGATGATACTGGGCGTACCGACAATCGCCGTCATCAGGACTACAATCGAACACGCTGCTCGTATCTTCCAGGAAACTACAGCGAAGAGATAGGGGGATCCGCCAGCTGACGTCAGCAGATCCCCCCATGCGTCTCGCATCATTGCGAGGCCACGGTCTGTCTCTCCTCACCCTTTACCAGCCCATTTACCAGAGATGATGCATCGGCAACTCCGGCCAACCTGCCGTCGCTGTCTGTAACCGCAAGGGGATGGGAGTTGGCGCCGAGCAGCGGAAACAGATCCTCCACTGATCGCTCAGAGGAGACACTCTCGATTTCGTGCACCGGTAGCGGCTCAAGGGATACTGTGCCGTTGTCCATATTGGCTCTGATATCATGCGAGTAAACCATGCCCAGAAGTCGGCGCTGATCGTCTGTGACGACCACACAGAAGGCATCCGTCTGCGACAGCTTCTGCCAGGCGCTCGATACAGAATCCTGCTGGCTGAGCATGGGCACCTCGGCCGTGGCGACATCTCGGGCAGTGAGGATCTTGGCCCGGTCAATATCCTGCACAAAACTGGCAACGTAGTCGTCCGCGGGTTCGGTTACGATCTGCTTGGCAGTTCCGATCTGTACGATCTCGCCCTCATTCATAATGGCAATTCGGTCACCCAGCCGGAGAGCCTCGTCGAGATCATGGGTTATGAAGAGCATGGTCTTGTTGAGGCGCTTCTGCAGATCCAGAAGTTCGCGCTGCATGTCCCGACGTATCAGCGGATCAAGAGCGGAGAATGGTTCATCCAGCAGCATAATGCTCGGGTCGTGCACCAGCGCCCGGGCCAGTCCAACGCGCTGCTGCATCCCACCCGAAAGATTGCTCGGGTAATAGTCTTCCCACCCCGACAGTCCCACGGTGTCCAGCATCTCCTCGGAGAGGCGATACCTCTCTTGCCTGGAAACTCCCTGTATCTCGAGTCCGTAGGCCACATTGTCGATTACTTTGCGGTGGGGAAAGAGAGCGAATTGCTGAAAGACCATCCCCGTCTTCTCTCGCCGCAGCTGGCGCAGCTGTCCACCATCCATGTCCGTGACATTGTCACCATCAAGATATATCTGCCCATCGGTGGGTTCAATGAGCCGGATCACGCAGCGCAAGAGAGTGGACTTGCCGCTTCCCGACAATCCCATGACTATGAATATTTCCTGCGGCTCAACATCAAAGCTGGCATCCTGCACACCCACAGTGTTTCCCGTCGACTCGAGGATCTCGTCCTTGGTATCACCGCGGGAGATCATCTCCATCCCTTCAGCAGGGTCGGGACCAAACACCTTGTACAGATTTCGCAGTGATATCGCGCAGTCTTCAATTTCCATCTTGTATTTAGCTCCTCCCTCAAGACTCAACTACCGTGTGATTCGCCCCGGAGCTCCATTGCCTGCTGGGTCAACCGATCGATAATGACCGCCAGAAGGACGATGCAAATACCCCCGACGAAACCACGGCCAACCTCCAGGCGACCAATTCCCCGCAGAACTTCCACGCCCAGGCCTCCCGCCCCGATCATGGAAGCTATCACTACCATGGCGAGGGCCATCATAACCGTCTGGTTCACACCAGCCATGATGCTGGGAAGAGCCAGGGGCAGCTGGATCTTCAAAAGGGTCTGCATATAGGTCGACCCCATCGATCTACTGGCCTCAACCACATCCGGTGCGGTCTGCCGTATGCCGAGGTTGGTCAGACGGATGACGGGAGGGACCGCATACACCAAAGTGGCCAGCAGCGCCGGGATGCGCCCGATGCTGAAGATCATAACCGCCGGTATGAGGTAGACAAAACTGGGCAGCGTCTGCATCAAATCGAGTACCGGACGTATGGATCGATTTACCAGCTTATACCTGGACATCAAGATGCCCACGGGAATTCCAATGAGGACCGACATGGCAGTGGCCACCAACACCATGGCCAGGGTGGCCATGGCCGGTTCCCACATGCCCAGTGCAGCTATGACCACAAAGCCTGCGGACAGACCCGCCGCCAGTCTACGCCCCACCACTGAGGCAGCCAGCAGGAAGAAGATGAGTATCATCACCGACCATGGAAGCCAGAGCAGAAGGCGTTCCGCTCGCACAACCACAACCAGGAGAACGGACGACAGAGCATCCCATATCGGACCGCCCTCCGCGATCAGCCAATCCGTGATGGAGTCAATCCAGGCGGCAAGCGGGATCTGCCAGTCGTCCGGGTATTCCAGCAAGAAGTTCATCAGCGCTTCTCTCACTATTCGTCCAACCTCCTAATATGGTTTGCTGCCCCCGACTGTGCCGAGGTCATCGCAGCGCCGGACGGACACCGGACGACCCACACACAGCGCGGTGAGCCCTGCCCCGGGCCGGCCGGGGAGAGCCCCACCACACTGCAGGTGAATCATATCCAGCGGTATCCCCACTATGAGTCATCCGCCCAGATCTGCGCCAGCTTCTATCAATGCATCCTCGATCCGCTGTTCAACTTCTTCGTCGGAAATCCAACTGCGCCAACGATCCTCGAACTGCTCCAGATACCAGACCGCTGCCTCCTCGGGTTCGGCATCTTCTTCATGCATCCATCCGGCCGCAGCGCTGTTTTCATCCGCACCAATGTACATTTTTCGCAGCATCTCCGTGACCTCGGGTGCGCGCTCCTCGAGACTCGCAGTCGCAGCCATGGGAACGCTGATAACCTCATAACCGCAGGCCTCATCCACGTCATCGACATCCAGATCACCTGAGGCAACTCTCGACAGATCAGCCATGACTTCCGGGGTGTGTTGTGGTTCTTCCAGCATGACGTAGTCGTAGAGCCCGTATACCCAGGTGGGTTCCCAGTAATAGACGACGAGAGGATCTCCGGCCTCATACGAGCTAACCATGAGGGCTTCAATGGCGGCGGTGGATCCGACCTCTTCCGCATTGAAATACTCGTCCAGCCCGTAGATCTCAACCTTGGCTTCATTTATGGCCGTGGCCTCCCAGCCCGATACCCCAATGATTATGCTTCCAGTATCGGGGTCGGCCTCATCGGGAAACAGGTGGTAGTAATCCTTCAGATCGAACACCGACTCGAGGTCCGGTGCCATTGGTTCTATTCCCCGTTCTTCATCGCCCTCGATTACGTAGCGGGGGACATAGAATCCCTGCGTGCCCTCTTCGAAGGTGGGACCCATATCGAGAAGGGTACCCTTCTCCAGATGCTCCTCCCACCAGTCGCGCATCTGATCCTTCCAGACCTCCATCATTATGTCTATATCACCATCGACAATGGCTGTCTGCGCCACCGGTGTATCCACGGTGGTATCCTCCACCGGATAACCATAGCCTTCCTCAATGATGAAGCCGGCAATGGCATTGTTGACCCACAGCAAATCCCAGCCCATATCAGCAAAGACAATCGGTTCCTTCTCTGCTTCCGCGTCTTCCGCATCACAACCGACGGTGGCAATTGACATAACTAGAAGTACGGACACCACAATCAGCAATGCCGTCTTTCTGGTTGACATGTTCTTAGGGGTTCCTCTCTCCCATAGGGGAAAAACAAATCTCGACCTGATGAAGGAATGAGTCAGGATGAATGCGGTCCCGAGCGGAATCGGGCTCAGATTGACCCCGCAGGCACCGCCATCTCAGATTGGATAGTGGCGAGATGTCTCCTCCTCATTCCCTTCCGCTTCTTATATATATTAACAAGCCTCCGGCGGGATGTCATGCCCCCGGGCCAAATTCTCTCGCCGACTCATATGCCTCGGATACGATGAAAGCTGCGGAGGCAGGAAAATCGGGGGAGAACCCGACCAGCAGTGGTGCGGATCGGATGCGACCTTTCTGCACCCGAAATCACTGCACTGACGCGGAAAGACAGTGCAGTGATGCTGCCTCTGTGCAGCTCGTATTATGATGTGCCGAAAACCCCCCATACATGCTCAGGTCCGGGCAGATCCCTCTCTATCCGAATAGATGTCCACCGACAGCACAGATCCGCATTCGTCCCCTGAATGCTGCGAACCCCCCGCCGGCATCTTCGCCAGAGGAGCCATGTACAGACAGGTGTTTAACCATGGTTTGCGGTCAGGTGATCCAGATACCGCGAAATAGTGGTGCGGTCCGGGAAATCTGCCCTCGCCCCTGCCCGCAGGCTGACCATCAATGATATTCTGTATTTATGAGATGATCGCAGCGCGCAGGTAATGCTGGCTGGGGGCCCGCAACCTGCGCCTCGAGATAAAGTCCTGTTTGGCTTATGAAAGGTGGGAGGAAATGCTGAAATATGCACTCGTCCTGGGGTTGGTTGCTGTACTGTTCGGTGCAATCCCCGTGCATGGGCAGGAAGAGCCCCGGGTTCGTCTGGGCAATGAGGTTCTGCTGGATGACCATCGTGATGATCTGCAGGGCAAACGTGTGGGTCTGATCACCAATCACACGGGAGTGAACAGTCGGGGCCAACACATGGCGAAAGTTCTGGCAGAGGATGATCACATTCACCTGACAGCTCTGTACACACCGGAACACGGCCTGGATGGCGAGAAGCCGGCAGGTGAGTACGTCGAGTCCTATACGCATGAGGAGCTGGGGATCCCGGTCTACAGCCTGTACGGCCCCACGCGCAAACCGACTTCGGAAATGCTGGATGATGTGGATATTCTGTTGTTCGATATTCAGGATATTGGCGCCCGTACCTACACATACATATCGACCCTGAACTACTGCATGGTAGCCGGCGCACAACACGACGTGCCGGTGTGGGTACTCGACCGCCCCAATCCGCTCGGGGGCATCCACGTGGACGGCCCGGTACTGGAAGAACCCTTCGTTTCCTTCGTGGGAGTCGATGAAATGCCCAAGGCACACGGGATGACGGTGGGGGAAATTGCCCTCTTCTTCAATCGCAAGGTCGGAGTGGATCTGCGAGTAATAGAGATGCAGGGATACACGCGCAACATGATCTTTTTTGATACCGGACTGCCCTGGGTGCAGACATCTCCAAATATACCGGATCTGAAATCCTGCTTCGGGTACATGGCCACCGGGCTGGGGCAGGGCACCGGCGTATTCCAGGCGGATAAGTTCACCTGGATCGGGGGTGAGGGCCTGGATTCTCACACCTTCGCCCGGCAGCTATCCGATGCGGACCTGCCGGGTGTGCAGTTCGAGCCGGAGGCAAAAAATGCAGCAGGCGGAGTTCGTTTGCGCATAACCGATTATCACGATTTCAACCCAGCGCTGACCGGAATATATGCTCTGGCTCACGCCTTCCTGCTGGGTGATTTCACCGCACCGCAGAGCGACAACGACATAACAATGTTTGACAAAATCATGGGTACTGACCGGTTCAGCCAGTGGCTGAACAGACGCATGCATCCACAGGAAATGGAGCGCAGATACACCAGCGAACTGGAGAAATTCCGGCAGAAGCGAAGGGACTATCTGATCGACGCCTACGACGAGGAGATCCTGATCCGGGTACACGACTCCCCCATAGACTTCGATGCCGCTCCGATAATTGATCCCAGTGATCGGGTGCTCGTTCCGGCGCGGGCCATAGCTGAGGCGCTGGGAGGAGATGTACAATGGGACGCAAGCGACTATCGAGTAACCATCACGCACGATGACTCCACCGTGGAGTTCATCATCGGCGACAGCTTCGCAACAGTGAACGGTGAAAGGCGGCAGATGGATACACACCCCATCATCCGCCAGGATCGCACACTGATCCCGGTACGTTACATCGGAGAGTTTCTGGGGGCCGATGTCGAGTGGAAGGATGAGTGGCGGATAGTGAATGTCTACTAGATCCCGACGCTCACTCCCGGCACCCAATGCTGAATGCGGGAACTTTCCGGCAGAATCTGCGTCCATTGTGCTGAGATGCAACGAGAGAAACGGAGGTCATCATGGACCGCAAAAGAGGAATCCCGCATCGATTATCGCTGGTGCTTCTGTCGCTGATGCTGATCTTTATTGTGTCGGGTTGCGCGGCTCCCCAGACGGCTGATGAGGCCCCGCGCGAGGCCCCGGAAGAACCGGCCGCCCCGACAACCGATGAGGCCAGCGCCGAAGAGCGAGGGCTTGTGGCAGATACGAAACACGTTGTCGCAATAGCCAGTGAGGTGGACGACAAGAAGATTATTCAAAACGCAACAATCTCTCTGGAAGTCCGCTCACCAGAAGAAACTGCTGCTGAACTGCAGGAAGAGGCTGCGAATGTGGGGGGCTACATCAGCAACATCAGTGAGACTCAGTTGGGCGACGACCGCACGAGAATCCAGATGACGGTTCGCGTGCCATCGGAGGCTTTCAGTGACTATCGTGCCCGGGCGGTGGCCCTCGGCACCGTCACCGACAGCCGGGTCTGGACCGAAGATGTGACCGAGGAATACATTGACCTGCGCGCCCGGCTCGACAACCTGAGCTCGGAGGAGGAATCTCTTCGCCGCATACTGAACGAGGCTGAGACGATAGAAGATATCATGACAGTCAGACGAGAGCTGACCGAGGTGCGGGGAAATATTGAGTCATTGCAGGGTAGGCTGCGCTACCTGCAGGATCGCATATCCTACTCAACTCTGAACATCAATATCAGGCCAGAGACCCTGCCGGGAGGCGCCATACACGCGACCGGGCTGGACAATCTGGCGCCGCGACTGGCGCAGGCCTTCATCCGCGGTTCAAACTGGCTTCTCAATGCCGTGGGTTACGGCCTGATAACGTTCACCACCGCCCTCCCGACCCTGCTGGCGGCAGGCGCAGTCCTCGCCATACTCTCCTTCGCCGTGCTCAGGATACGAAGGCGGCATCAAACCATGAAATAGCAGCAGGCCACGCACAGGTGAGCCGCGCGGGCCCAGCAGGACCCTATCCCGCCCGCGCCGGCCGCCCTCCGGCCGCGCGCATGGTCTCAGGGACTGACAGCGCCCAGCAGAGACATAACCGCTCTGCCGGTGAGCGGCACAGCGGAACCACCTTTCACTGCAACGAATCACAGTGGAAACGATAGCCACACCAGTGGCAAAAATCTGTACCTGCCGGCGGAAAACTCTCCGCGCATTCATCCCTCTCTATACGGGTGACCAGCTCGCGGATTCTACCTTCAATGTGACTCCAACCGCCGCACACCTGCACTTCCTCCGTGCAGGCAGGATGCAAAAAATGCAGATATCCCCGCACCTGCTGAACATCGAGCAACCGTCTGACCACCCAAGCGTACACCTGCACCTGGAAGCTGTGTAGATCCACTCGCCCACAAACCTGCTCCGGACGGATATGATCGGTCTTGAAATCTACCACCGTCTGTGTGCCGTCCGCATCCACATACAGCTGGTCGATCTTACCCACCAGATGGGCTATGGGCGCTGCACCGGGGTCGGGCAGCGGGCAGGAGAAAGCCCACTCACTGCTCGATTGATCCCGGGCGTCGGCGCGGCGGATTTCTTCGTAGAGGTCGGATTCAGTATACCTGCGAACCATGTCCTGCATCTCATCCGCCCAGCGCCCATCATCCGGGTCTATCCCCTGCTCCGACAGGGCCACGTCCACAGCAGTGTCCACATCGACTCCGGGCAGCAGTTCACATACCCTGTGAACCAGAGTACCGAACAGCAGGGGGTCCCGATGCCCTGCCTCTCCCCCAACCGCCTCCTCTGGCCGCAGTTCCGGCCACTGTAGACGGTGACGCAGCAGATACAGCCGGGGGCAGGACTGGTAATCCACCAGCGCAGTCACGGAATGGGCACGGTCGAGCAGATCACCCGCCGGCATCACCGCATCGTATATCCGAGCATGGGCTCTGGCGGTCAGCAGGGAGACCACCGATCGCTCCTCGCCTCCCGTCCGGTCGGGCAGCTCATCGGTATCCTCCGATGGATAATACGGGCGCCACCGAATCAACGATTCGTCCAGACCATCCAGCCCCGCCTGCAACCATCGCAGGTAGGAGTTCGAAGTGGGACTGATGCGGTCCAATCCGGCTGCTGCATCCACATGCCGGAAGTCCTCGGGAAGTTTCTTGCTCGCCCCCACCAGAACCAGCTGCTGCTCCGCCCTGGTGCACGCCACGTAAAAGATTCGATGTTCTTCCTGCAGCACAGCTTCCTTCTCACGCTCGCGCAGCATGTCGAAAAAAGAATCTGTCTTCATTTCACTGAGCTGCTGGACCTCTTTCCGCTCTCGCGTCGCCACTGCCAGTCCCATCTCCGGATTGAGCACAAACTGGCTGCGGAACTGCAGCATGGAGGAATCAGCATCCGGCACAATAACCACTGGAAACTCCAGACCCTTGGCCTTGTGAATGGTCATCACCCGGACCACATCAGCTTCCTCTGATTCAACGGGCGCATTTCCCTCATCACTCTGCATAGTGGACAGCACTTCCAGCTCCCGGGCGAACTCCCCGGGGTTGAGCCCCTCCTCGCGTCCCGCCCGCCGGGCATGGACGACGATTTTGGCCAGGTTGGCGGAGATCTGTCCGCCCTCCGGAGTGACAGCATGCGCCTCGCGATATCCACTCTCGTCCAGCACCATTAGCAAAAAATCATCGAGGGGCAGTAGATGACTCTCATCTCTCCACCGCCGCAGCCTGCGACACACCCCGTCCAGGATCTCATCTTCCTCTGCAGCCACACATAGACTCTCATACAATGTTGACTCGGAGCACTCACTCAGCCGCAGCAGCGTCGCATCATCCAGCCCGCAGAACGGCGACCGGAGTACTCCTGCCAGGGCAACATCCTCCGCCTCGTCGTCCAACCACATCAGCAACATGCGTACGTCCGCCACTTCCTGCGACAGATAGAAGTCGCGTCCCCCGATGATACGATGCGGGATGCGCCGCTCCTCCAGCGCCTCGACCACCGGGTCCACCGTGTTCAGCGCGCGCACCAGAATTGCTACATCGCCATACCTGCCCCGGCCTGCAGCGTATTCTTCAATCCACTGCGCCGCGCCCCGCCCCTGCTGGACGCGGGCCTGGCGCGCGCTTTCATCCTCTTCCCTGTGCACCACCATCACATCAGTGGCAGAGCTGGAGCAGTGGGAATGGGTGGACTCATCGGCCGGCTTCAGCTCATCGAATCCGGGCAGCAGACTGGAAAAACAGGCATTGAATGTGTCAATCAACGCCGGACTGCTCCGGAAGTTTTTGGTCATGGTGAGATCACAGGCACCGAGTTGCTCCAGTCTGCGCCTGGCTTCCCGAAACACCTCCACGTCAGCGCCGCGGAAGCGATATATTGACTGGTCCGCATCGCCGACCAGCAGCAGGCCTCCCGGCTCCTCGTACAGATCGCGCAGCTGCTGCACCAGCTCCCACTGGATATCATCGGTGTCCTGAAATTCGTCGACCAAAAGATGCGGATACTGGCGCCGCAGCTGATGGCGCACTTTCCGGTCATTCCGGAGTACCTGCAGGGCCAGCCTCTGCTGATCATCGTAATCTATGACGGCCAGTTCATCCTTGCTCTGCCGGTAACGATCATCTATATCCTGCATGAGGTGCGCCAGTGCTTCTGCAGCGGCCCCTTCGGCCCGATAGAGCTTGCGGCGGGCCGCACAGCGGTGAATGTGTCGCAGCTGCCGAATCGGATCTTCCAGCTTCGCGGGAATCTTCCCGGGAGCACGCAGCTGCTGCACCACATCGCGCAGGGCGGTTAGGTCACCCCGCAAAATGGCTCTCCGGAGTCTGCTCCACTGTCCGGCGACGGAATCAATGCGCGGCGGGTACGCCTTGGTCCTGCGCACATCGCTGTCTCGCCGCAGTTCGAACAGCTCCTCCATTACACCGACTGCCTCTCTGGCCTCCCCGGGGCGCAGATCCTTCTCTCCAGAGGCCTCTATATCGCCACACAGACCCCGCAGCTGCTCGCGCGTCAGCTCAGAAATATCCGACCAGGAACTGTCCTGACGGCGTCCGGCCGCATGCAGACTGCGAAGAAAGGAAACGTGCGTGCCGGGCTGATCGTCCAGCAGCTGGCGCAGGTACTCAGCCGGTTCCCCTTCCCACGTAGCTGAGGCCTGGCGGACTGCCGCAGCTATGGCCTCATCCAGCAGCAGTCGTCCCCGAACCGGATCAACTACGGCAAATTCCGGGTCGAGGCCGGCGCGGTAGGGATATTTGCGCAGTATTGAGGAACAAAAACTGTGAATAGTGCCCATGAACATCCGCTCGACACTCCACGCCAGTGATCGCAGGTGGCGGGCTCTGTCCGGGTTTTCATCCCACGTCCGGCGCCACCGATGCATCAACTCGGCCCGTAGGCGGCCCTTCATCTCGGCCGCCGCTTTGCGGGTGAAGGTGATCGCCGCTACCCGCTCGGGAGGCACTCCTTCCTCCAGCAGACGCTCAATGCGCCCCACCAGAACTCTGGTCTTCCCGCTTCCCGGTCCGGCAGCGAGAACAACATCACCATCGACCTCCCGCATGGCTTTTGCCTGCGTCGCGGTGGGCATAAATTCGCGATCCGGCCTCATCGGTCGGCCTCCTCTCGATTCTCTCCCTTGCGCCTGACCCGACTGGACTCATGGCGGCAGATGGGAGAGAAGTCGCACCAGCTGCAGTAGCGTTCCTCCTCCGGCCAGAGGGGAAAGAACCCGGACCGAATCTGTCCCCAGTACTGCATTATCTGCCGACGACAGGCATCAAGGGCCTCCGATAGCTCGTCCGGGGTAACGGCATGTCTCTCCGGATTGAGGTGGAGGAGCTCTGCGGCTTCGGGCAGATACAGCCCCCCGCGGGCGTGTCGCCCACTTATGCTGAGATACCCGCCTCCCAGCACACGAAGATCACTGAGGATCTCGCGCGCCGCGGCGATATAAATCGGCACCTGCAGATCGCGACCGCTCAGCATGTCGTCCCGCCCGGGCGGCTGCGTACCCATCTTGTAGTCGAAAACCACTGCGGCGTCCGGTTCCTCCGCCGCCGGATCCTCCGTGCGGTCCACGCGATCCATGACTCCCTCCACCGTCAGCGCAAGATCCTCGCCCCCGGGAGAGACACCGGTCATATCCAGGGAGAACTGCTTCTCCATCTGCCACGTGAAGAGATACTCCTCATCTCCGGCGCTCTCTCTTCGCTCCCGTTCATACGTCAGAAAGCGGCACAGGACCTCTTCTGTCCGACGCTGCAGACTGGCGAAAAAGTGGTCATCCAGCCAGGCCATAGACGCCGCCAGTTGACGCGACCACTCCTGCACGCGTCGATGTACGAACTGCCGTTCCTCCTCCTGGTCGGGTGGCTGCCCCAGAGCCGTATCCTCCGCATACCTTCGATAGTACGCCTCGAGCACTGCATGATACAGCCGCCCCACAATATACGGGGGTATCTCCCCCTCCACCCGGTAGCGGGGGGACAGGCCGAGCACCTCCTGCAGATAGAACCGGAAGGGGCAGCCCGCATACCGCTCCAGGTCAGTGGGCGACACAGTAGCACGGGAGGGAAATCTCTCGCGCAGCACCCCGAGGACATCTGCATCCCCGACATCGCCGTCCCATTCTGACCAGCGCGCCGAGTGGCGCGCCCGGGAGGCACGCAGAGACAGCCAGAACAACCCCCGGTCCACTCCATCCACAGCCAGGCTGCGCTCCACAAGAGCCCCGGATTTGCCGGAAAGCTCACCTGTCGCCAGAACATGAGTGCGCAGTTGACGCCAGCTGGCCACCCGGTCCGGGTCCGGGGATTGACCCGGCACCTCCCTCGCGGTGAAGTCCACCGTGCCGGCTGATGTGGCCATTTCCACCTCCTGCAGGTAGGGCGAAGGTACCTGCGGGACCTCCTCCACTTCCTGCGGAAAGACCAGCAGCAGATCATCGGCTGCCGCGCAGGCACAGCGGTAGAAAAAGTAGTTCTCCTCCCGCTGCTCAGAGGTCGGGTCGCGCAGCTCTTCTCCCAGAAACGCATCCTCCAGCCAACCGGGTCGGCTCCGGCGGGGATAGGTGCCGGAGGACATGTAGGGCAGAACAATGATGCGATACTGACCGGAACCGGGAGCCTCATCACAGGATATGCTGACTCCCCTTCCCGCGCGCGGCCGCATTGCGGCCCGCCCGGGTACTTCCGGGACGGGCACCGTTTCACAATGCAAAAACTCACGGATCATCTCAGCAAAATCCGACCACCCAGTCTCCACATATCTCGCGCGCGGCAGCAAAGACCTGTCGATACCCCGCTCCATCCGATCACAAAAGTATCGCCATGCCGACAGGTCGGCAATCACCTCCGGGATCCTGCCGCCGTCGCCTATCAGCATATTCTGCAGGGTCTCCCCTGCCCGCAGGGTTTCCAGCACCTCCATCAGATGTCGGGCACAGGCGGATGAAGCAGAACCTTCCGGGGCCTGCAGTGCATCCAGCAGCACCTCCAGCCGTCGATCCAGTTCGCGCAGTTCGCCGATGGCTTCATTCTGTCTCTCGCGGGACCCCATACGCAGAGAATCACTCTGCTGTCGGTGCTGCAGCGACGACCGAACGGCATCCAACACGTGACGTATCTCCTGTCCCTCCACTTCGCGCTCGGCGGGGACGTAAGCGGGGAGCCGTCGCAGCACCTCCCACTCGCCGCTCACGTGTGGGAAAGAAGCCAGGTGATAAATGGTGCCAACGGACGGACATTCTATCGCATCCAGTACCGCCTGTATCATACCGCCCGTCCGGGTTTGCTCCAGTGGTATGTCCGAGCTGGTGCTCACAGGAACGCCCACCCCATAGAAATGCCTCGCGAGTGCTGCCCGCTGCTCCTCATCCCGCACCACAACGCAGCAATCGCCGGGGTCGTACTTCCCCACCAGTTTTCGCTTCAAAAATCCAGCAATGCGCTCATTTTGCTCGCGTTCATCAGTCACGGTCCACAGATGAATCCGGGGGTGCTCTGGCTCCGCGATTTCCAGGTCCGTCGGGTCGACCCGGAACAGGCGCCCCGCAAGGGGAGAAGATGCGAGGTCCGGGAAATAGCGTTCGATGTGCTCACCCGGAATACCCCACTCGCGGCGCAGCTGCTCATCCGTTGGGTAGACGTCGACCACGCGACGGTCAGCCGGCACCAGTACCCGCAGGCAATCCGTCCGCTCTGCCGCGGCCCGCAGAAGCCGCTGTTCGGAGGGCGGGAGATGACAAAAACCGTCAACCACAATGCGGTCGAAGCGAAGAGAGTCATCGGCGCGCAGGGCCGCAATGATTTCGGAGAACAGGCCAGGCTTATCCGCCGCCCCCTCCTGTCCGAGACGTCGTCGGTAGGTCCGGATCACCTGGCATACCTCATCGGGCACCTCATCAGGCAGCTCATCCATATCCAGCCCATGATCACGAACCAGCTCAGCAAAGTGATGCAGAGAACCCACCATGCCGCGGGTATCCCAGATATCTCTCAGGCGGGAGAGCTCCCCCGGAGATACCTCGCGGCGACAGGCCCGGAGCAGGCTGCGCCGCTGCCACGGCTGCAGTCTCCGGGTCCAGACACCCAGTCGGCGCCGCAGCCGCCGCACCCAACCGCCGATCATCTGCACCGGCAGATCCCGCGGCACGGTGCCGTGTTCTTTCGCCCTGCGATAGTAGAGTTCCCGCCTCCTCCGCAGCATCTGCCGGTCCGGCACCAGGTGCACAACGTGACCGCTCGCCGTCAACATACAGTCCACCTCGTGCACCGCAAGTTCACTCTCGCCGATCAATGATATCTCCCCCCGCCCCCACAAAGACGGAGGTGGTGCCGGCAGGACTGTCCCTCTGCGGCACCACCCCGTGAAGTACTGGGATTCGTTCCTCGTCCCTATCGGTCAAATCCGGAACACACTTTCAGTCGTCGCTGGACTCTCTCTCCAGCTCCCGGCGCATTTTGTCCTTGTACAGGCTCTTTTTCGTCTGCATGATCAGCTCCACGAAGCTATGTTTCCGCCCCCGCAACTGCTCCCGCCTGCGTTGCAGTTTTCTCGTATCATTCGGACCGGACGTCATCCGGCAGACCTCCCTACTATACTGTTGGGATCAGGTCCTGTACTTCGCATGTTGGACTGTGGTACGACCGTGTAGAGATTGGCAATCCCTGATCTTTATCCCGTACACTTATTACTTCGTCATACGAAGCAATATTCCTCCGGGCAATTTTGTTACAATACTATGACATAATTCTCGCACCAACGGGCAGATTCCCCCAACCCCTGCCTCACAATGTGGTGGGGAACGACAAGATGTCTGTCGTCGCCGCAGCCGAAGTGTTCACCCGGCGCACGGTGCCGCGTTAACTTCATAGATTTGGCAGGGAAAAGGGTGGGGCGGGAGGATGGTCACCCTACGCCCGCCCCACATATTCAGAATCTACAGCCCTAAAGGGCCACTCCCCACTCAAAACTCTGCTTGTAGATGCGCAGTAGAAGGGAGGTATTGATCTCCTTGATGCCCTCAATGGTGCTGAGTGACTCGAGTACGAACTGCGCGAGCTCTTCGTTGGAGGAGAAGAGACCCTGCACAATAATGTCGAAGTTACCCGTCGTCAGCCCCACGTAATGCAACTGATCCAGTTCAGCAATTCTCTCAGCCACGTCCTTTATGCTGCCCGGCTCGACATTTAGAGCAATGAATGCGGGGGACGCAAAACCAATCTTGAAGGGGTTTGACACTCCGGCGATTTCTATGATCCCCTCACGAACCAGCCGGTAGAACTTCCGCCGAACAGTACCCTCCGTTACGCCCACCTCGTCAGCCATGTCCACAAAGGACTGACGGCCGTCCTTCTGCAGAAGATGCATTATCTTCTTCTCTGTCTCGTCCAGCTTAACTGCCATTGCCATTCCTCCTCTACGACCCGACAATAATACGAAATAGGAAAACCCTGCACGCCAGATGACCACAAACAGCAATCATTGGCGCCCCACTTTGTGTAATCATGCACTCGCCATGATACAGCTTGTCAGCTGCGTGTGCAAGTTGCCCGAAGTAATAATAACGATTGTCACAACATTTCGCAAACCGAAATGAAAAAATGTGCCGAAACGGCGGAGGATCGACGTCTACTTGCGAGGGAAACCGGTCATTTTTGCGCGGGAGTCACCAGAAATACACAGTACGCATACAGTGTTCTTCAGCAGAGCAAAGAGGGTGCTCGCAGGAGAGTTTACTCAGTTTGACAGGTCTACTCCCTCATGCCGCAGCAGACGCCGCTTGAGCTGAATTCCACCGCCAAAGCCGCCCAGCGTGCCGTCACTCCCTATCACTCTATGGCAGGGAACGAACAGGGGGACGGGATTGCGCGCCATGGCACCTCCCACCGCGCGAAAAGCCCGGGGGTAGCCGGCGCGCCGGGCAATGTCTGCGTAGCTGGCAGTTGAACCCGCAGGAACGAGTGCCGTGGCCTGCCACACGTCCCGCTGGAAGGTGCTGCCAGACGGGCAGAGGGGCGGCATCGCCATAGAGAAGTCTCCCGAGAAATAGCGCGAAAGCCAGGTCTCATACGGCGCCGTCCGCCCACAGGTGGGCACGGCCCGCTGCAGCTGTCCTGCAATTTCCGGGGGCGGGTCACCGTTCAGGGGCAGGGTAGAGCGAATCAGCCCCTGCGCGCCGACGATCAGATACACGGTTCCCATGTCACAGGAAAATACGGTCCACTGCAGGATTACCGCCTCCATGACTCCGGGCCGAACGCTGCAGCGCTCGGCCCGGAGTTCAGCATATCAGCGCTCTGGGATCATCTCCGCAAATTGCTCGATGCCCAGTTCAGCCAAGCGACTGGCCGTCGGGCGCCCCAGATCGTCCCAACCCATCATGTGATAGTAGGTGACCCGGGCCCGATCCAGCTCCTTGGTATCGGGAGCTATACCCTTTATGGGTCCATCGGTGAAGGGCCGGAAGAAGCGTTCATTCAGCTTATCATCCCGGTCATTGAACCCAGCCTGCAGGTTGTACAGCCGGGTCAGGGTCACGGCCCGTTCGCCCACCTTGAGCAGCTCGTAGAGGCTCGTATCCCAGCCGGTGGCTGCCCGCGTTATCTCCAGAGTCTCCCGGTATGACCAGGCCACAAACTGACACAACACCGCACAGTTGCGCAGGTGCTGGAATGTGGATACGCAGTACATCATGCGCACCTTGGGGTCGGTCAGATCATCCGCCGCCAACGGCTCAGTAATTCCGAACACATTCAATCCATCGGCGCTGGAAGCAAAAGCCGTGTCGTGGATATTGTGACAGTGGTCGGCCCCCGTGGGCGAGACCGAATAGCCCAGCCCGAGAGCCTGCTTCAGCCGCGGCTCGTGCATGGGCACTTCCTGTCCCTTTATGTGCAGGGCCAGAGGCTCGGCCTGCGGGCCGAACTCCTTTGCCGCCCGGGCGACACCCTCCGCCAGCACCGCACCGATGCCATCTCGCTGAGCGATCTTCTCTATCAGTTTCAGCATGGCGTCGGCATCTCCGAAGGGAGCTTCGATGCCGTCGAGATCCTCCGCGGAGACGATACCCCGCTCGTAGCACTCCATAACGAAGCTTATGGTCATGCCGCAGGAAATGGTGTCTATTCCCCAGCGATTGCACAACTCGTTACCCTTGCAGACTGCCTCCAGGTCATCTATCCCACAGTTAGAACCCAGCGAACCGAGCGTCTCATACTCCGGCCCACCGTACTTGGGGTCGGTGCCGTAGGTATCCTCGGCGACCACGCGCTTGCAGTACACCGGGCAGGCGAAGCAGTTGTCCCGCTCCACCAGCAGAGTGTCGCGCATTACCTGACCGGAAATGCTCTCGGCGCCTTCGAACTGTCCCTCCTGGAAGTTGCGGGTGGGAAGTCCTCCCGACTCCTGCAGGCTCATGACGGTTGCGGGAGTACCGGTATCCTTCATCCCGGCGCTGCGCTCACCCTGGGCCACGGCGCGGTTCATCATGCGGGAATACTCCATAGTCTTGTCAGAATCGGCCACTTCCACCTTACCGGTGCCCCGCACGGCGACGGCCCGCAGCTTCTTTGCGCCCATGACGGCACCCATGCCGGTGCGGCCAGAGAAGTGAGTCAGATCGTTGACCACACAGGCATAGCGCACCATGTTCTCGCCCGCCACGCCGCACTGGACCACCCGGGCGTCAGGCGCATCTACTTCCTCCTGGATCATCTCCTGCACGTCGGCGGTATCTCTGCCCCACAGGTCTTCCGCGTCGCGGATCTGTACCTCACCGTCGTTGATCCAGATGTAGACGGGCCGGTCAGCCTGTCCCTCGACGATGATGTGATCAAAGCCGGCCTTTTTGAGCTCGACCATCCACCATCCGCCGCCCTGGGTGTCACCAAATCCACCCGTCAGGGGTGACTTGGCTCCCACGCTGTTGCGGCCGCTGCCGGCCAGCGGGGTTCCCGTCAGAACACCAGTGGCGAAGACCAGCTTGTTCTCCGGTCCGAGCGGGTCGCAGTCGGCCGGGACCTCCCTGAGCAGGATGTCCGCGATTACCGCCGTGCCACCCATGTATTTTCTGTACCACTGCTCACTCGGTTCCTCGATTTCCGTGGTGCCATCGGTAAGATTTACCCGCAGGATTTTTCCCATATAGCCATAGGGCATTTTTTCATTCCTCCTCCATCTCATCGGATTGATCTGATCGATTGCTTTGCTGCACCAGGTTTCTTATGTGCTTTCGCGCTGTCTCCGGATCATTCTCTGTAGCCATTTTCTCCATGGGACACAGATCATCGCCGAGCCGATTCAGTATGGCGGAGACCTCACGACCGGCCCAGACCTTCATGCCCGCAGCCTCGAGGTGCTCGCGGGCAGGCAAACTCATGACATCGCCGTACACTCCGATGACCAACGGGGGGTGCAGAAACAGGGCTGCCGCCATCCCCACAATGCGGTCGGCCACCACCACTCCCGCATCACTGCACTCGATCCCCTGCATGACCCGCAGCAGGGGTGCCACACCGTCACCTCGATCGCTGGCCACAACCCGGCCATCTTTCACCGCCGCCGCAGTGCACTGCGGTCGGCGAATCTCGTCCCGCGCCCGCTGCAGATCAGCATGTATCCGGCGATCGTCTCCGTAGGTCACCGCTCCAGAACTCCCCCCATGGCATTCCAGCCCAGAATCAGTGCCCCCCACATCTTCCGGTACGCGGCCGCATAGTCATCATCCTCAATCCTGATTTCCTTGGAGCCGCGTCTCTGTACGCTGGGAAACAAACAGGCCATGCTGGCCGATGGGGTGGTCTTGAAAGTCACATCAAAGGTGACAGGTGTCTCCGGAACACAGGGAGAGATCTCCCCGCATCGTCCCAGCGCTCTCTCCGCCGCCTCCCGGATCATATCCTCCGTCGCAGACGGCGGCAGGCAGTCAGCTGTATGGCGATCCATCCCGGTCTTCACCACGGCAGTTTCGATCTCCGGCACCAGGCGGGAGGCCTCATCCGCCAGCCTGTCATCGCCGGTGACCAGCACCAGCGGCACCCCGAAGGCCCCGGCCATGCGGGCATTGATCCCCGTCTCCCCCACCGGTTCCCCGTTGCATCTGATTTCGGTAACAACTGACCCCATCAACGTGTGATTCAAAACCCCGCCCTCGGTGCCCTCGCGGGCGTGATAGGCCACGAAGAATGCCGCAGAAAAGGAGTCGTCGATGCCCGCCATCTGCAGCAGGGGCTTATTGCTGCCGCTGATCAGCCGCGCCCCCTTCTCCAGCTCTTCCACCAGGATATTGGTCATGGGGCCGTGGCTGTCGTTTATGAGAACCTCCCCTGCGCCGGCATCCAGTGCTCCCCGCACCGCAGCATTTACATCGCCGGTGAGCAGCTTCCGCCCCCGCCGGTATTCCTTTTCCTTCGGCGAACACATCTTGGAAGAGGTCACGCCAGTGGCGCCCTCCATGTCTACTGACATGTATACTTTCACACGCACCCTGCCCCCTTCTCAGCGCATTTTTCCGCGCATCCTGTCGGTCACCGTTGTACTGTGCGCCCTTGTTTATGGGTTTCCGTCTGAGGTCGTAGAATCCTGCATGGCGGCCGGCCTTACAGTATCAGGGAGACGATTGATCCGGATACCCCTGGCCGGTCTCATCTGTGAAACGAAGCCCCCCATACCGGGCAAACCACCCGGAGATGCGCGCAATGCGGTCAGCAGCCCCCCGGGGAGATGATATGAAGTGCCTCTCGCCCTGGTATATCACCAGCTCGGTGTCGATCCCGCGCTTGTTCAGAGCGAGGTACAGCTGTTCCGCCTGGCTGGCCGGACAGCGCCAGTCCACCTCACCCGCGGTGATCAGAAGTGGTGTATCTATGCCGGCGACCCCCGAACTGGGCGAC
>PUMM01000009.1 GCA_003551365.1 Clostridia bacterium | reverse complement strand
TCTTTCGATGTCGATCTTGAAGTGTCCGCCGCCTCCGCCCACCTGATGGATGCCGCTACGGGTCAGGAGATATTCTCTTATCGCCCGGACGAGCGGAGGGCGCCAGCCAGCATGACAAAAATAGTCACCATGGCGGTGGTGTTCGATGCCCTGCAAGATGGCACTATCCGGCTCGATGACCAGGTAGTGACCAGTGCGCGGGCGGCGGGTCTGGGTGGGTCGCAAATATTTCTGGAAAAGGGCGAGGAGATGTCGGTTGACGACCTGTTGAAGGGTGTGGCCATATCTTCGGCAAATGATGCCTCAGTGGCGCTGGCTGAACACGTTTCGGGTTCAGTCGAAGCCTTTGTGGATGACATGAATTCGTTGGGTGATCGGCTGGGCACAACGGACAGCAACTTCACCAATCCGCACGGCCTGGATGATCCGGAACACTACTGCACTGCCGCCGATATGAATCGCTTCGCCCAGTATCTGCTGAACACTCACCCGCAGGTGACAGAGTACACTTCGGTGTGGACGGACTGGTTGCGGGAGGACACGGATGATGCCTTCTGGCTCACCAATACCAACCGGCTATTGCCGGACTACCCGGGCATGGATGGGTTGAAGACGGGCCGCACCCACAGCTCAGGATGGTGTTTGAGTGCCACGGCGGTTCGGGACGAGACCCGCCTCGTCGCCACAGTCATGAACTGTCCGACATCGGATGAGCGTTTCGATGATGTTCGTCGCCTGCTGGATACCGGGTTCTCTGTGGCAGAAACCGTCCATCTTGTCGAGCCCGGCGAGGTGATGGCCGAGGTTCCGTTGTGGGAGGCCGAGGACGAGTGGATGCAGCTTACCGTGGCCGATAGGGTAACAGCAACTGTACCGCGTGGCACCGTTGACCAGATTGCACTCCGGGTCACGGAGCCAGATACTGCGCCCGTCGCCCCCCTGACGCGGGAAGCTGCGATGGGTTCTCTCACTGCCGAGCTGGCTGGCGTTGCCATCGGCGAATACTCCCTCGTACCCGTAGAAGATGTCGTGCGCTGCAGTATTCTGACTTTGCTTGTCAGAATGCTCCGCCGACTCTGGATATTCCAGTGAGTGGGGCAGGAATCAGCTCCGGATCCGGGAAACCCTTTCTGCGCGCTGGGAAAGGCATGGGGGAGGAGAGATAGTCATGGACATAGGGGTTACGCGGAGTGGCGACGGACTTATTCTGACACTTCGGGGAGAATTTGATCTGAAGACCGCTCCGGAGTTTGTCCGGACAGTGGATGAGATGCAATCCGAGGAGATTTCCCGTGTGGTCGTGGATTTGGGGGGAGTGGCCTTCATTGACAGCTCCGGGCTGGGGGCGCTGTTGGGCCGCTATCGCGAGCTCTCTTCACGCGGCGTCAGTTTCTCACTGGCAGCTCCGTCACACACGGTGCGGGAAGTTCTCGGCATTGCCGGCGTGAGTCGGGTTATGGATGTGTATCCGGAGGTACAAAGCGCCCTGCGGGAGACAGAGGAGGCATCGAGGCTCGATGATGAAGGTTGACAACACTAACTGGATGCAGCTCGAGATCCCGGCGCGGGCCGATAATGTTGGGACTGCCCGCGTCGCCGTGGCTGCCTTTGCAGCTGAAGCGGGCTTCACGCTCACACAGGTCGATGAGATCAAGATAATCGTGTCGGAGGCCGTCTCCAACGTGGTGCTACACGCCTATCCGGGAGAAAGGGCAGGAACCGTGAGTATAAGTGCCCGGATTGACGGCGAGCTGCTGACCATCCAGGTGCGGGACGAGGGGGTCGGCATTGAGGATGTATGCAGGGCTCGTTGCACTAACTTCTCCACTCTACAGGGACGAGTGGGTATGGGGTTTACGTTTATGGACAGCTTTTCCGATGAGTTATGCGTTTGCTCCGGGTCGGGAGAGGGCACCCGGGTGACCGCGCGCATTACCCGTAAGTCGTCTTCCGGCTGCGGGGAAACGAAACACGAGCCGTGAGGAGCCGATGAGCATGAGCGGGTCACATCCCGGAGGCGAGGCCGGGCTGTATTACCGTCTGCGGCGAGGTGAAGAGCGCGCGGCTGAGCAAATTGTACAGGCGCACCGCGGCCTGGTGCATTCTGTGAGTCGACGGTTCTTCATCTCCTCACAGGAAAGAGATGATCTCCTGCAGGCCGGCAATCTCGGTATTCTGCGCGCCGCCCGGAGGTTCGATCCCGCGCGCGGCACGTCTTTCACTACCTATGCGGTTCCCTTTATTTTGGAAGAGATGCGCAGACATCTGCACGGGCTGGGCTCGGCCTCGGTATCGCGCCGCGCTCGTGATCTGGTGCGCCGCGTTCGCGAACACCAGCAGCGAGCCGCCGAGTCGGGAGGGCACATTTCCCTGACGAATGCGGCGGAGGAACTGCAGGTTGATGCAGCCGATATCGTTTTTGCCGGGGAGGCCATGCGCCCGGCCGAACCCCTGGAGGAAGAGACTGCCCCGGCGCGGGACGGGCTGGAACCCGGCAATGTCGAGCACCTCGCCCTGCGAGCCGCAATTGGTTCACTGGATGCCCGGCGCCGTCGGATAATCTGCCGCCGGTATTTCTCCGACCGGACCCAGGCGCAGGTGGCCGGTGAACTGGGACTTTCCCAGTCGCAGGTGTCGCGTCTGGAGAAAGACGCTCTCAGAGAGATACGGGATCAGATTCGCTCCTCCCCGAATGAACAGTGTCGTCCGCATGATCCCCCGCCATATGAGTCATAATATTCCTGAACCCACGCATGGAGGTGAACGAAAGTGAGCGTTGTCAAGGTTTTGGAGCTGGTTGGTTCTTCTCCGGACGGTTTTCAGGATGCGGTGGAGCGGGCCGTTGATCGCGCGACGCAGACAGTAGACGGCATTTCCGGGATAGAAGTGGTGAATCTGACGGCAGATGTGAATGACGGCGACGTTGTGCAGTACCGGGCCAATGTGAAAGTGGCTTTTTCCGTGGACGGCAGGGGAATGGAGTGAAGGGGTCGATGTCGGGCCTGTGTGTGCGGGGAGATGTGCGATGAAAGCCGGACCACGGGAAGTTCAGCGGTATCGCAGGTTACAGAAAGAGTGCCAGCCTCCTCCCCCGCTGCTGCGCAATATCGTGGCCGCATTTCTGGTCGGGGGGAGTATATGCGCCTTCGGGCAGGCGGTCTACGACTTCTACCTGGGTTTGGGCTTCACTCCGGCAGAGGCGGCCGGTCCGCTGGCCGGGACCATGATCTTCATCGGCGCATTTTTGACTGGCCTCGGAGTATACGATTGGATCGGGGATTTCGGAGGCATGGGTGCTGCACTGCCCATAACAGGCTTCGCCAATGCCATAGTCGCCCCGGCCATGGAATCGAAACGCGAGGGTCTGGTACAGGGGTTGGGAAGCCGGATGTTCGAGGTTGCCGGTCCGGTCCTGGTCTACGGACTGACGATTTCATTTGTCGTCGGTGCGATCCGCTATTTTCTCCGTGCGTACTAATCGGAGCAGAAGATGCTGACGCTGGGTGACCCACCCACGGAAAATACCCTGTGGTTCTCCGCCCGCCCCCAGCTGGTCAGCTGTGGCTCGGTAGTGGGTCCGAAAGAGGGAAGCGGACCACTGGGCGACTATTTTGACCGGGTCTGTCCGGATGAACGGATGGGGGAAAACAGCTGGGAGCGAGCGGAGCGACGCATGCTCATGGCTGCGATGGATTACTGCCTCTGTGCAGCGGGGGCGGACGATTCACCCCCGGACGTCCTGTTGGCAGGTGATCTGCTGGATCAGATTGTGACCTCGGGGTACGCGGCCAGACATCGAGAGAGCCCCTTTCTCGGTCTGTACGGGGCCTGCTCCACCTTTGCCGAGGCTCTGCTGCTCGGGTGCGTACTGGTCGACGGTGGCTACCGCGAACGGGCCCTGTGTGCGACAGCCAGCCATCACCACGCGGCGGAACGGCAATTCCGCGGGCCCACGGAGTTCGGAGTGCAGCGCCCCCCGCTGTCCCAGTGGACGGTGACGGGAGCCGGGGCCTGCCTGCTCAGTCGTCCCGATGGGCGAGACGATGGGGAGGAGGATATTGCTGTCGATGTCGCTACCATTGGACGAGTGGTCGACTACGAGGCTTCCGATCCCTACGACCTCGGATCTGCCATGGCGCCGGCCGCTGTTGACACCATACTCACTCATCTGCGCGATACTGGTCGCGATCCAGATCACTACGATCTGATTCTCACCGGTGATCTCGGGAGAGTTGGACGGGATCTCGCCCGTGTCCTGGCGCAGGAGAGGGGTGTGGGTCTGACCGATGATCGCTTCCTGGATGCGGGGGTGCTCATGTACGCAGGGGATCAAAATGTCCGGGCTGGAGGATCGGGATGTGCCTGCTCGGCATGCGTATTCTGTGGTTACGTGTGGCGCCTGATGCAGGCAGGAGTGTTCCGCCGGGTCCTGGTGGTGGCTACCGGTGCCCTGCTCAGTCCCCTGATGTGCAAACAGGGCGACTCAATTCCGGGAGTGGCGCATGCAGTATCCTTTACAACTAACTGATTGGGCAGAGAGGAGGCGCAAACTTGCCGTATACCACTGCATTTTTGACCGGGGGGCTCCTGTGTGTACTCGCACAGCTGGTGGTCAATCTCACTGAGCTCACTCCGGCCCACACTATGGTGCTGTTCGTTTCGGCGGGGGCGGTGGTCAGCGGTCTGGGGTGGTACGATGTGCTGATTGATCTGGGAGGAGCTGGTGCCACTGTGCCCCTGACTGGCTTTGGCCACGCTCTGGTCAACGGTATACTGGATGGTCTCAACCAGAAAGGCCTCATCGGTCTTTTCACCGGCGGAATTACCGGGGCTGCCATGGGTATCACCGTGGCAGTTGTTGCCGGGTACGCGGCTGCCCTGCTGTTTGATCCGAAGGGATGATGCTCAGTGCAGAGTCGACAGAGGAGAACGCAGCCGGTCAGCAGTGATCTGGCCGCCAATCGACGTTTCCTGGATGACGAGATAGGACTGGAGTCCTGTTTCGAACTGGTGGCCAAGAAATTTGGCTTCGCCGGGCGCGAGGCACTCCTTGTGGGAGTGGATGGGTTCATCAAGGACGGCATACTGCTTTACATAGTTGACAGTCTCACCCGGCTGGAAGCTGCAGATGTGCTGCCGAATCCCATGGAGAAGCTGCATGAGAGATTTGTGGCTTACATGGAATGCGAACTCATGGACGATATGTACGACGCCGCCGATGAGATCATCAGCGGCCCGGTAGTTCTTTTCGTGGATGGTGCGGATCAGTGTCTGGTGATCGATTCCCGCACTTACCCCATGCGGGCGGTGGAGGAGCCCGACCTGGAGAGGGTTATGCGGGGGCCGCGGGATGGATTCGGAGAGACTCTGGTGATCAATCTGGCGCTTCTGCGCCGGCGCGTGCGCGACTACAGTCTCCGCACAGAACTGGTCACCATAGCCGCCCGCTCGCAGACAGATGTATCGCTGGTGTACCTGCAGGACCTCGCCAGCGAGGATTTTCTGCAGAAGATCCGCGATTCGCTGGACCAGATTGACGTCGATGCCGCGCCGATGGCCGAACGCAGCGTGGTGGATTTTCTCACCGAAGGCCGCAAGTCGCGTCTCAACCCCTATCCCGTCGTGCGATTCACCGAGAGACCCGATGTGGCGGCAGAGTACCTGTTTGAGGGGCACATCCTCATTGTGGTGGACGGCTCACCGGCGGTGATAATGCTGCCGACCACCGCCTTTCATCACCTGCAGCACGCTGAAGAATTCCACGAGTCCGTCTTCAATGGTACCTTCGTTCGACTGGTGCGCTACCTGGCGGTGTTGATCGCCTGGGTCGGGACACCGCTGTGGCTGGTTCTGGCGCAGGCCGGTGATGCCCTCCCGCCTGCCCTGGAGATCATCGGGCCGCGGGAGGCCCCGGCCATACCTCTGCTGGTGCAGTTCCTCTTTGGCGAAGTCGGTGTAGAGCTGATTCGCATGGGTCTGGTGCATACTCCGAATGCCCTGGCCACCAGTCTGGGGATCATCGGAGCGGTGTTGTTGGGGGAGCTCGCTGTGGAGGTGGGGTTGTTCAATAGTGAGGTGGTCCTGTACGTCACTGTTTCCGCCCTCGCATATTTTGCAGTGCCCAGCTGGGAGATGAGTACGGCTCTTCGCCTGTCCCGCGTGCTCCTTCTCATCGTAGGAGGAATCCTCGGACCCGGGGGACTGGCGGCGGCTCTTTTGCTCAACATCATCCTGCTGGCGCGGATCGACAGCTGGGGTGTGCCCTATCTGTGGCCGTTGATTCCCTTTGATGCGCACGGCTTTCTGGACATTCTCTACCGGCGACCCATGTCTGTTTCCAAACGAAGACCCTGGGTCTTGCGCCCGGGTGATCCGACGAGAGGGGGCTAAGGTGTGCACGATGCACCGCAGGCCAGAGCTGCCAGCCCGTCGGCGGGGAGCCATGTGTCGACGGGTACTGGCCGATGCCGGGTGGGCTTTCCGCGTGCACTCATCTATTATCTGCAGAGCAGCTTCTGGCGCCACTTCGTCTCCGCCGTGGGAGGTGAACTGGTCCTGTCGCCTCGCACCGGGGCCGGGCTGTGGGATGAGGGTCTGTCCAGTGGAGATGAAGATCTTTGCCTGCCGGTGCGGGTATACCTTGGACATGCCGCACATCTGGCCGAGCGGACCGACCTGCTTCTCGCTCCCCGACTGGTAGGGCTGGAGGCTGGCAGCCACATGTGTCCTTTCTTTCTTGGGTTGCCCGATCTGGTCCGGTCCCGCCTGCCCGGCGCCCGGGTGGTTGACCCGACGGTGCGGGTAGGGGGGTCTTCCGTGCGCTTCCGAAGAGAGCTGCGCCGGCTGCAGAGATCTTTTGTGCGGTGTGCCCCAGTGGAACGTGTGCCCCTCCGGGGCATCGAGATTCCCCGTCGTGAGGGGTACTGTCCCTCCCTGGCCGTTCGCCGTCGTCCGGGCGCAACCGGTGATGGAAGTCTCCCGGAGGTGGCCGTTCTGGGGCACCCCTACCTCGTCGGTGATGACTACCTGAACATGGGTCTCCTGCACCGCCTGCACGACTGTGGGGTCCGGCCGGTGTGCATTGATCAGCTGGATCCGCGCGACCTGAGCCGGAGCCGGACGGCAGACCGCCCCTACTGGAGCGAGTCGGCCCGAATGTTGGATGCGGCCCGCCATTTCGTGCGTAGGGGAGTGGAGGGCGTCATTCACGTATCTGCTTTCAACTGCGGCTGCGATTCCTTCGTGAGTTATCGACTGCAGCAGTACATGCGGGAACGGAAAGGACCGCCTCCTTTGCAACTGGTTCTGGATGAGCACTCCGGGGAGGCGGGTATCGCAACCCGCGTCGAGGCCTACTGCGACATGATGCTCCGATGGAGTGAGGGATGACTCTGTGCGACTGATTGTTCCCCGCATGGGAGACATGCACGTCATTGTTGCGGGCATTCTGCGGGAACTGGGGCATCATGTAGAGGTGCCTCCCCCCGTATCTGCCCACACCATTGCCCTGGGAAGTCGACACGCTCCAGAGAGTGTCTGCCTGCCGTGCAAGGTGGTGTTGGGAGGATTCCTGCAGGTGGCCCGGCGGGCGAGGGTGGACGGTGCACTGATGGCCGCCGGAGTCGGCCCCTGTCGATTTGGCTGCTATCACCGGTTGCACCGGGCAGTCCTGCGGCGCCTCGGTTTTGACTGGCAATGGTTCATCGCTCGCCCTCCCCGCGGGCATATGGCAGAGGTTTTGGGTGAACTGTCCCGCCTGCGGTCTGACGCTCCACTGGTCGAGGTGTTGGCTCTGCTGCGGTTGGGATGGCACAAGATGAAGGCGGTTGAGGCGATAGATGCGCTGTCCCGGAAGGTGTACCCCGGACAGAGGATTTCCGGAGGCATAAGCAGTGCCCGGCGGGCGGCGGTGCGTGAGGTGGCTGATGCCGAAGACCTGGCCGCTTTGCGCGAGACACGTTTCGAATCGCTGCGCTGGGTGCGGCAGGCGGGAGGCGGCGCGCCGAGCTGTAACGTGGTGAGGGTGGGAATGGTGGGTGAAATATTTACTGTCATGGAGCCGGGGGCAAATATGCAGGTGCAAAAGCGGCTGGGAGAGATGGGAGCCCGGGTATACCGCCAGCTGCGCCTGACGGACTGGATAAAGGAAAACATCATCCTGGATACCCTCCGGTTGCCGGGAAAGACGGGTGAGCTCAGACGGGCGGCAGCGCCATACCTGCGGCATTTTGTGGGAGGCGAGGGGCGGACTACGGTTGGTCGGGTAGTGCAGATGGCGGAACACGTGGATGGGATAGTGCACGTCATGCCCTTCACCTGTGCTCCGGAAATTATCGCAAGAGCCGCTCTGCGCGCAGTTCAACGCGACCACGACATCCCCATCCTGACACTGGTCTTCGATGAGCATTGTAGTCCAACTGGCGTGCAGACCCGCCTGGAGGCATTTGTCGATATGCTGCGGAAGAAAAAGGAGCAAAAGAGATAGTTTGCCCCGATGCACAGAACCGGGCAACAGATGCACTGCCCCGGCACCTCTGTGTCCCCGTAGTATCATTCATCTGCATATCCCCCGGATGCCATGCATGTCATGGCCCGACACCGGGTCGCCCCCGGGGCGCGGTGTGCAGTACCCGTCGAATCTGATATGATGCATAAGCAGCAGGGAGGTATCGAGGGGTAGCCGAAGAAAGCTGCCTCCGGATGCGCTGAGATCGGGCGGGGAGGATGCACCAGATGATATGACGATCGCCTCTCAGGAGGCGGGGGGACGATCTGCTGGCCCGCAGGGGTGAGCGACTTCGCACGGAAAGCGGTGAAAACGTGATCACTGATCCTGCCACGATGATAATGAGTTTGCCGGGCCTGCTGCTGGCCATCACGGTGCACGAGCTGGCGCATGGATACGCGGCCGACGCCCTCGGTGATCCGACGCCCCGTGCGAGCGGACGTCTATCGCTGAACCCGCTCGTACATCTGGATTTTGTTGGAACCCTGATGCTGCTCTTTTTCCGGTTCGGGTGGGCAAAGCCCGTCCCGATCAACCCGGTATACTTTCGCGACCGTCGGCGCGGAATGCTCCTGACTGCCATTGCTGGGCCGGGTGCCAATATTCTGGCGGCGACGGTGGCAATCTATCTTCTGTTTCAGTTTACCGGCCTGCAGCGAGCGGTGCCGGGTGAAATGCTGGTGTGGATGATGCAGTACAACATATTCCTGGCTCTCTTCAATATGATTCCCATTCCACCGCTGGATGGGTCGCATGTGGCAGCGGCACTCATACCCCATAATTCCCCGCTTCGGGGGACCATGCACGTACTCGAGCAATATGGTTGGATGATCCTGATGCTGCTGCTCATAAGTGGTATGTTCGGGCGGATCCTGCTGCCCCTGGCCAGTGCCCTGCAGCAGCTTTTGATGCTTGTGGTCAGTTTCTTCGTCATCTGAAGGCGGGAGTTGATACGGTGCAGCAACGACATGAACGGGAGGAGACAGATGCCCTGCAGTGGGTGCGTCAGATGCTGGATGATCTCTCCGGAGTAGAGGATGAAGACGAGCACCTTGCGGGGATTGATCTCTTCCAGCCGGTGCAGGAGTTTGTGTGCGACTCTACCGAAAACGATCGTCCCCTGGAGGAGCGGGTGCAGTTTCTCGAGGCAGCCTCGGAACTTCTGCACAAAAAGGCCAGAAGCTTTGTGCGCACGCCGGAGGAGGAAGAGGCTCCCGAAGAGATGGAGGATTCCGAACGTTCGGAAAGGCTGTTAGAGCATCTTCTGGAGTACCGTCGTTACCAGGTGGTGGCGGAGAAACTGCGGGAGCAGGCGGAGGAAATGGGGCGCAGCCATCCCCGGGTTCCTCCGGAAATAGCGGAGTGGGAGGAAGCACTCGCGGATATTGAGGGGGCCGGACTCTCTGATCTGGTGTCCGCCCTGGAGGATATCCTGGCCGAGGACCTGCCGGATGTGCAGACTATAGAGCGGGAGCCCATCACTGTGTCGCAGTGCATGCACGACATTCGCGAGAAGCTGCAGGATGCAGATGGTCCGGTGGAGTTTTCCAGCATTTTTCCCCTGCATCTCGGGCGCGAGCGGGTGGTCGTGACCTTCGTTGCACTGCTGGAGATGATCAGAAGGCGCGAGGTTGAGGTGGCGCAGTCAGAACGCTTTGGGCCGATACTGTTGTATGGCTTTCGTGCGGAGGAATCAACCGGGAGGTGAGTCACATGTTCTGCGATAGAAGAAAGCAGCTGGGAGCGCTGGAGGCCAGCCTTTTTGTCGCATCGGAGCCCATAAGCCGGGAACGGCTGGCCGAGATTCTGGAGCTTTCGCCCCGAGACATATCAGAACTCATGGCCGACCTGCGAGATCGTTATGAGACCGATGACAGCGGCGTGCAGCTGCTGGAGGTGGCCGGTGGGTTTCAGCTGCGGACTCGCCCCGAGTATGCTAAGGTGGTTGAGCGCATACTGACGCCGAAGAGCGAACAGCTGTCGGCCGCTGCCGTGGAAACCCTGGCATTGATCGCCTATCGCCAGCCCATAACGCGTCCGGAGATTGAACAGATCCGGGGTGTGAGCACCTCGCATCTTCTGCGAAGGCTGGAGAGGGATGAGCTGGTCAGGGTGGTGGGCCTCAAGGATGCACCCGGGCGCCCCAAGATGTACTCCACGACCGACCGCTTCCTGCAGCAATTTGGTCTGGAGAGCCTCGATTCCCTCCCACCGCTTCCTTCTCTGTCAGTCTCGTCGGAGGATGAATAACACCGGCGTCCGCGGCAGAGCATAATGGATGATATGTTTGATCTCGCGTGGCTGCTTTTGATAATTCCTGCCTATTTGATGATTCATCCCTTCCAGCTCAAAATGCGGGTGGCGGTGGATCTGGCCACTGACCGGGGTCACTGGCATCTATCCGTAGGGTCCCGCGGGTGGTCGGTGGCATCCTCGCGCCTGTATCCCGATTTCATCCGCGTCCGGCCCGGCGCATCAGGCCGACGCGCTCTGCGCATTCTGCGCTGGATGAGATGCGCCGATAGATTGGACCTGTCTGTGATGGTGCATGTGAGGGGAGCGGATGCGGCGCGGACCGCGTTGAGCGTCGGGGCGGTGTGGGCTGCTTTCGGTGGTATGGAGGCCGCACTGCGAGCCGCCGGGCTACCTCTGGGGCAGATGCGGGTGGCGGTTGAGCCCGATTTCACCGGTGGAAAATCACAGCTGACCGCCCATTGCATAGGGAGGGTGCGCCCGGGCAGGCTAATTCTGAATCTCATGCGGATCTAGGAGGTGCACCGTGTCATCGTCACAGCTCATTGAATCGCTCTTTTCCACCACCCTGGAGAACATCCAGCACATGATAGAGGTGAACACCGTCATTGGCGACCCGGTGGAGACTCCGGACGGACTCATCATGATACCGGTTTCCCGCGTCTCCTTCGGCTTCGCTGTGGGTGGCGGTAACCTGGCTGCACTCACCGATTCCGGGAAGGGATCTTCCTCCGGCGACGACGAATTCGGCGGCGGCAGCGGGGCGGGAGTGACGGTTCAGCCGGTGGGGTTTCTCATAATCGATGAGGATGAGGTGATGTTTCTGCCCGTGGATGAGGATAATCCATATCTCAAGCTGGCTGGCTTGCTCCCGGAGATGGCGCGGGAAATCCGTGATGCACTGACCGGAGCAGAGGATGCCTCCTCCTCTGATGTGCGGGCCTGATGGTGGCAATCAGTTGGCTGGGAGTGCATGTCTGCTGCGGAGGGCCGTTCCGCCAGGACAGCAAACCGGGCCGATCTTTTCGTACCCAGTTTCATCGACCCGGTTGATCTGCAATGGCGGTGCCGAGCTCAGGGGAGGATTGCGCCCTAGCCGACCTGCGCATCGACCTGTTGTTTGAGTTTCTCTTTAGGCATGGCTCCCACGATGCGATCCACGGGTTCGCCGTCTGCAAAGAGAATGAGGGTAGGGATGCTCATGACCCCATACGTCTGGGCCATTTCACTGTCATCATCCACGTTCAACTTGGCCACTCGCACCGCACCATCCCACTCTTCGGCGAGCTCCTCCAGGGCAGGAGCGAGCATGCGACACGGTCCGCACCACTCCGCCCAGAAGTCGACGAGTACGGGGACGTCAGATTCGAGTACCTTGGAAGAGAACGTTTCAGAAGTTACCTCAACTATGTCAGCCAACTCATCTCATCCTCTCTCTTGGGTCTCACCAGTGCAAACATAATAACATACCAGTGCCGTTTTCAACGACCCGACTTCCATCCCATTCATCGAGGTGGCCCCCTATGGTGTACCGACGGAACGGTACATATATATGGCCCAGAGGAGGTTGGCGCAATGATCAACACAGTGTGGTTGTTCCTTATTCTGGCGGGTACGCTGACTGCTGCTGCCCGGAGTGAGGTGTCTGCGGTGACTCATTCTGTGATGGATCAGTCCCAGCTGGGACTGGAGACGGTGCTCGGGTTTGCCGGAATGATGGTGATGTGGCTGGGGATGATGAAGATCGCCGAGAAATCCGGATTGATCAGTGTGTTGTCCCGTCTGTTCGTTCCTCTGCTGCGCTGGTTGATGCCGGAGGTTCCGCGCGATCATCCGGCTATGGGTACGATCCTCATGAATGTGAGTGCCAACCTGTTGGGAGTGGGTGCGGCCGCCACCCCTCTCGGTCTGAAGGCCATGCAGCACCTGCAGGATCTGAATCCCGAGCCGGAGCGGGCCACTGATGCCATGTGCACCTTTCTGGCTCTGAACACGTCCGGTGTGACTCTGGTCCCCACCACGGTAATTGCGCTGCGGACGGCCGCGGGATCGACACACCCCACCGAGATAGTGGGAACCGCACTCATTGCCACTTTGTGCTCGTCCATTGCAGCGCTCTCCGTCGACCGACTATTTCGCTGGCGCGGTGTCTCCGGGGGGAGGCGCAGGGCGTGACGGTTCTGCACTGGCTGTCGGAGTGGGTGGTCCCCATTCTCATCTGCGGTATCCCGCTGTACGGGTTTCTGCGGGGCGTGCCCGTGTACGAGTCGTTCGTTGAAGGTGGTCGAGAGGGACTCCGGATCGCCGCACGAATACTGCCCTACATGATCGGCATATTTGTGGCCATGGGAGTCTTCACCGCCTCCGGCGCCATGGATCTGCTCTCCGGCGCTTTCTCCGGATTGCTGCATCTGATCGGTCTGCCGGCAGAAGTACTTCCCCTGGCCCTGGTGCGCCCATTGTCCGGCAGCAGCGCGCTGGGAATTACTGCTTCAATCCTGCATGAGCAGGGTCCCGACTCCTTCGCAGGCCGCCTGGCCTCCACGATGCAGGGTAGTACGGACACCACTTTCTACGTACTGAGCCTGTATTTTGGGTCGGTCGGAATTCGGAGGGGGAGGCATGCGGCGTTGGCTGGCCTGCTGGGCGATCTGGCCGGCATACTGGCCTCTCTGTACGTGTGTCGATTGTTTTTTGGCTAGCTGTTACAATGAAGCCGAGGTTGGACAAAAGTGACATTGATGATGGGGAGGTAGTGACTTTGCGACCAGAAGAGAAGCTGGAAAAGATGGGCCTGGAGATTCCGGAGATGCCCGAGCCGGTGGCATCGTATCTGCCGGGGGTGAAGGCAGGAAATTTCCTGTTCATCTCCGGGCAGTTGCCTGCGGACGCGGAAGGGCTGCAGTACACCGGCCAGGTGGGAAGTGACCTGACGGTGGAGCAGGGTTACGAGGCCGCCCGCCTCTGTGCACTGCGCTGCATTGCGGTGATGCGGGGCGAGCTGGGGGATCTGTCCAGAGTGAAGCGGGTTGCCAAGGTGACCGGGTTTGTCACTGCGGCCCCGGATTTTACTGATCATCCGCAGGTGGTGAACGGAGCGTCAGATCTGCTGCTTGAGGTGTTCGGGGAAGCCGGCAAGCATGCCCGGGCGGCCGTGGGAATGTCGGGACTCCCGCTTGGCGCGGCTGTCGAGGTCGAGATGGTGGTCGAATTCGCCTGAGATGAGGGCCGTGGATGGACAGAGGAGAACGGCTCGACAAGTTTCTGGCTGCTGCCGGTGTAGCGTCACGCCGGCAGGCCAAAGAACTCATCCGCAGGGGACGCGTAACCGTCGATGCAGGTACCGTTACGCAGCCGGGAGCCCGCATTGATCCGGGGCAGAGCTGTGTTCGTCTCGACGGCAGAACGGTATGTCCACAACTGCGCCGCGTCTACCTCAAGCTACACAAGCCGTATGGATACATAACCACCACCCGGGACCCGGAGGGGCGACCCACGGTAATGGATCTTCTGCCCGGTGGCCTCCCCCGCATTTACCCGGTTGGGCGCCTGGATTTTCACAGCTCTGGGCTGCTTATTCTGACCAACGATGGCGATTGGGCGCAGAGAGTTGCTCACCCGGGAAGGGAGATCCCCCGCACCTATGAGGTCTGGGTGTGGGGATCTCCCCAAGAGCACATCCTGCGGGATCTTCGCCGGGGGATCACTCTGGCCGACGGTCCCGCTGTGTTTGATCGGGCCGATGTTGTCCGTTGTGATGGGTGCGGGGCGAAGAAACGCGCGCAGCTGATTCTGCAGCTGCGGGAGGGGCGCAACCGGGAAGTGAGGCGGGTGATGGCCACGGTTGGTCATCCGGTGATCTCGCTGAAGCGGGTCAGTTTTGGTGCGGTACAGCTGGGCCAGCTGCGCCCAGGGGAGTGGCAGTATCTGCAGCAGGAGGAGGTGGAGGCTTTTTGCTGAACAGCTCACATATGTGGGGCAGTCTCCTCACCGAAAGGAGTGAGTGCATCGATGCCGGATCGAGCATTCCTGGTCATTGATATGCTTCGCGATTTTGTCGACCCTGGGGGTGCGTTGTTCGTGGGGGAGGAGGGCAGGGAGATCATCTCGCCACTCGCGCGGCATCTCGAAGAGGCGCGGGACAGGGGTGATCTCGTGCTATTTCTCTGTGATCGGCACCTGCCGGACGACGCTGAATTTGACATGTTTCCCCCGCACTGTGTGCAGGGTACGCCGGGTGCGGAAATAATCCCCGAGCTGCAGCCTGCAGAAGACGAACTGGTTGTCCCCAAGCGGCGATACAGTGGATTCTTCGGGACCGACCTGGACATTGCCCTGCGGGAGAAAGATATCCGGGAGGTAGCGCTGACCGGCGTCTGTACGAACATATGTGTGCTGTACACTGCTGCCTGTGCGCGAAACCGCAACTACGCCGTCAGGGTTTACGCCGATGCGGTTGCCGGCCTTTCCCGGGGGGCACATGATTGGGCATTGAACGAGATGGAACAGACGCTTGGCTGTACGATCATCGCTGATGAAGCCCAGGCTGGATAGGAGGATACCGTGACTGGTAAGAGAGAGGGTCGCGAATCCGATGCCCTGAACGAGTTGACAACGTTTGAACAGGTTCGCCAGTTTGAAGTGGATTCTGATCGTCCATTTCATTCGGCCCAGCATGCCGAGATTGCTGCCGGCTACACGACCGACATATACTTCGTGAAGACCAGAGAGATGCTCAGCTACCTGGAGCTGGAAGAAGCCGAGGTGGTGGCAGAGATCTTCCCGGCCGAACCCGGCGTGATGTGCGGCGTGCAGGAGGCGGTGCAGTTGCTGGGGGGGCGGGCGGAAAGTGTGTGGGGTCTGCCCGAGGGATCCCGCTTCGACCGGAAGGAAGTCATCATGCGGATTCGTGGTCGGTACTGTGATTTCGGCATGACCGAGACGCCGGTCCTCGGCATGCTCGCCTCCGCCAGTGGATGGGCCACCCGGGGCCGGGAGGTCAAGGAGGCCGTGGGGGATCGGACGGCAGTCTGTTTCGGGGCCCGCCATGTACATCCCGCCGTCGCTCCGGTCATGGAGCGAGCTGCGGTGATCGGCGGTATGGACGGGTGCAGCTGCATCCTCGGGGCCAAACTTCTCGGCCGGAATCCGACGGGCACGGTGCCGCACGCGGCCATAATCGTGGCCGGAGATACCGCGACTGTGGCCCGGGCTTTTGATGAGGTGATGCCGGATGAAGATCCGCGCATCATATTGGTGGATACCTTCAGGGACGAAATAGAGGAGAGCCTGCGTCTGGCGCGCCAGCTGGGGAGGAAACTGGATGCAGTTCGTCTCGACACCCCGTCGGAGCGCGGCCGGGTCACGCCGGATCTGGTGCGGGAAACCCGGGCCAAGCTGGACATCGAGGGCTTTGACTACGTCAAGATATTTTGCTCTGGTGGTCTCGATCCGGAGAGGATGCGCGCACTGTCCGAGGCGGGAGCAGATGGTTTCGGGGTGGGCAGTTACGTGGCCGGCGCACCATCCATCAACATGACCATGGACCTGAAAGAGGTCAATGGTGAACCTGTTGCCAAGCGGGGTCGCCTGCCCGGCATAACGGAAAATCCGCGGCTCGAGCAGCTGCTTTGACTGACGGATGAACTGCAGCTTTTGCCATTGGCCGGAAATCTTCCAGCTAGCACAAAGAGCGGCACCGGTGGGCGGTGCCGCTCGCGTCAGATCAGCGTACTATGTTGTCATGCTGCCCGTCAGTCTTCTTCCAGTTCTATGCATTCTGTGGGGCAGCTCTCGATGGCCTCTTCTATCGCCGACCGCAGGTCCTCAGAGGGGTTTTCATCGATCACGTAGGCGAGACCGTCATCCCGCAGTTCAAATACGTCGGGGCAGATAGTTTCACAAATGCCGTCCCCTATGCATAGATCATGATGGATCGTGGGTTTGATGGTGAATCCCTCCTCGAGTGGTAATGATGATCGACATCCCAGTTAATTCTACTCACGAGATTTTGCCCGTGTCAAGAACGGCGCGCGTCGCTCACTCTTTTGCTCTATCCCGTCGATAGCTATGGTGTGGGAGTGAAGGTACCGTCACAGGCGAAAAACGCATGCAGTTGCTATCGCGGGAAACCGATGAAGGGGGAACGTGAAATTGCCCATAAGACGCATTGGAATCCCACCTGTCCTCTTGCTGGCAATGATACTACTGATGTTCGTCGGTTGTTCCGGCCCCGAGGAGGAGGCAGATGAACCGGTGGAGGAAGACCTCACCGACGAAGAGAACGTGGTTGACTATCCGGTCACCATGACCGATGACGCCGGCCGCGAGGTAGAAGTATCCGCCGAGCCGGAGAGGGTCGCATCCTTTGACCCCAGCTCAACTGACATTCTGCTCTATCTGGAAAAGGAAGAACACCTCGTAGGGGTCGATGACTACAGTACCCTGCCGGAAGAGATGGAGGGTTTGCCTCGACTGGGCGGGGCCGTAAGCCAGGATGTGGAGACTCTCCTGGCCCTACAGCCGGACCTGGTGCTTGTCGGTGACGGGATGGATGACTTGATGGCCGCCCTCTCTGAGGAGGATATACCTGCGGTCGTGGTGGATCCGGAATCCTTCTCCGACATATCTGCCTGTGTGCACCTCATCGCAAAGATCATGGCAGTGCCGGAACGCGGTGAAGAGGTTGTGCAGCAGATGGAACAGAAGGTGCAGGAGATTAGTGAGATGACGGAGGAAATGGAGGCGGAGGAGCGTCCGGTCGTATTCTATGAGGTCTGGCCCAACCCGTTGATGACCGAGGGTGAAGATTCGCTCATAGACTTTTTGATTACCTCCGCTGGAGGGATCAACGCAGCGGGGGACGAGGCAGGGGACTGGATTGAGTTCAGCGCTGAGGATCTGGTGGACAGTGATCCGGACGTTATCATTACCCCGTTCAGTGATACCATATCGGAATTGGATCGCGGTGACCGCCCCGACTGGGAAGAGCTCAGTGCCGTCCGCAGCGACCGCTACTATCGGGTTGATTCGGGCGTTTTTGGGCGCAGGAGTCCCCGTCTGATGCAGGGGCTGGAAGAGGTGGCCCGCTTACTGCATCCTGACCTGTTTGAATGAGGACCGCTGCGCCGGACAGGGTGACGGTGACTGCGCATACTGACCGATGCCGCGACATACCCATTTGTCGGGGTGAGATATGATGTACGGCAGGACGCCGAGCCACTGGCGGCAGTGGGTGCGATGGAGATCCTCTGCCGCGCACGGAAATTCGCGCGGGTTGATCAGGTCGAGGGCATTTCAGTTGGTGGCTATGATGACTCTGGTGTCCCTGGCAGTAGCGGCTGCAGTGGTCGCCGGCGCGCCGCTCCGAGATATTGGTGATCTGGATGCCTGGGCCTTCTGGTTAACTGAGGCGGGAAGTGCCCGAGAGGCGGCCGGAGAGCTGCTGCGCGGGCCGGCGGGGAGTGTGACCCTGGGGCTGGTGAATCGGCCGGTTGCCGGGGACGTGGTGGTGTCGGTAGACGGGCGCGAGGTGGCCTCATTTGATCACTGGAAGGTGGATCTCATGGTCTCCACCGGCGAGACCATCTCGGTGAGAGTCGCCCGTGATGGTGAGCCGGTGCGAGTAAGGTTGATCGCCTCCCGTGGAGTGCGGACTCCGGCTCTGGGCAGCGAGTGGTCACTGGTCGCGGGCGAGAAAATGCTGGGATCTGTCATCGAGTCGGGGGACGATGAGAGGAGGGGAGAACACTGAAAGAGTGGTATCCGGAGGAATGGTACTTCACTCTGGTGGTACTGGCCGTCGGAGAGCGGGGACGAGCCGAGGAATGTCGCATCGGGCTGCAGCCCGGCGATTTATTCAGCTTCGCTTACGGTTGTCCGGGAGGTTTTTGCTCCAAGTCCATGCTGCAGGTATTTTCTCTCTGTGAGGCAGTGCGTTCCGGCGGAGACCTGCGCAATCTGGGCGGCACCGAACGCACTGCGGTGGAGTTCTGCTGTCCGGACGGTGTGGTGTGGTTCCGACTGCGGGGTGAGCGAGAAAGTTAGCCGTGATGGAGTATATTCTTGCCTCATCCTGACCGCTGAGAGTATAATTTAGGGGACTTTCAATGAGCGCATGAGGGTGAGCGATGAGCGAGTACTACGACTGCTGGCTGGAAAACGAGTGCACAACTGGCGACCTCATATCTTCGAGTTCCCTGCGACCCACTCCGTGCTGTACTGTGTTACCTCCCCCGGTTGTCCGGAGAGGAGGTCTTGCTCTTGCCTGAGAGTCAGCGCGAACACCATCTTCCCAATGTTGCGATTGATGGGCCGGCCGGAGCCGGCAAGTCCACTATGGCGCGGCTCTTTGCCCACCGGGCAGGCCTGCGTCACGTTGATTCCGGCGCCATGTATCGGGCCGTGACCCTGGAGGCTGTGCAACGTGGCTGGACGGGTGAGCCGGAGGAAAGGGGTCGACTGGTTAGGTATGCCCACGAGCTGGACATCGATTTTGTGCCCGATGCCCGGTGGGGAAACCGGGTGGTTCTGGCCGGTCAGGATCGCACGGAGGCCCTGCGGGAGCCGCAGGTGGAAGGTCTGGTCTCCGTAGTGGCGAGTGTGCCCGAGGTGCGCGAAATATTGGTGGACAAGCAGAAGTTAATGGCCCGTGCCGGCGGGGTGGTCATGGATGGCAGGGATATCGGGAC
>PUMM01000151.1 GCA_003551365.1 Clostridia bacterium | reverse complement strand
GCCTCCTGTATCACCGATCCGTCCGCCAGTGGATCAGAAAAGGGCAGACCCAGCTCAATTATGTCCGCCCCACCCGCCACCAACGCCTCCACCGCAGGCGCAGTGAACTCGAGGTCCGGGTCACCCGCCGTTATGTAGGCCAACAGGGCCCGAGAATCTCTCGAATGCAGGGCAGAAAAGCTCGCATCGATACGGTTACGCATCATCCCTCACCTCACCCCGGTATTCTGCAATCGTCTCCACATCCTTGTCGCCCCGGCCGGATAGACACAGCAGCACAACGGAGTCGTCCGGCAGTTCGGGCACCAGCTGCCGCAGGTGGGCGATCGGATGCGCACTCTCCAGCGCCGGCAGTATGCCCTCGGTGCGATTGAGCAGCTGCACCCCGTCCATGGCCTGATCATCGGTGACCGCCGCATATTCAGCCCGTCCGGCTTCGCGGTAGGCAGAGTGCTCCGGACCCACGCCCGGATAATCCAGGCCGGCAGATATGGAATGAGCGGGGGTCACCTGACCATCGCCATCCTGCAGGAGGTAGCTCAAAGAACCATGCAAAACGCCGGGTCGCCCGGCCGAAAGGCTGGCCGCGTGCTCACCCGTATCCAGACCGCGCCCGGCCGCTTCAACTCCCACCATCCGCACCCCGGAATCCAGCCGGAAGGGATAGAAGAGCCCCATAGCATTGCTGCCTCCACCGACGCAGGCAACCAGCACGTCCGGAAGCCGGCCCTCCCGATCCAGGATCTGCTTCCGCGCCTCATCACCGATCACCCGCTGAAAATCACGCACCATCTGCGGATAGGGGTGCGGGCCGACAACAGAACCTATCACGTAGTGGGTGTCTTCCACTCGGGTGACCCATTCGCGCAGAGCCTCATTCGTGGCATCCTTCAGGGTGCGGGAACCCGAACGAACGGTAATCACCTCGGCGCCCAGCAGCTCCATACGGAAAACATTGAGTGCCTGCCTCCGCACATCCTCCTCCCCCATGAATATGCGACATTCCAGGTCGAACAGAGCGGCTGCTGTGGCGGTGGCCACGCCGTGCTGCCCTGCTCCAGTCTCCGCAATGACCCGCCGCTTGCCCATGCGATGAGCCAACAGCACCTGACCTAGAGTGTTGTTGATCTTGTGTGCGCCGGTGTGATTCAGATCCTCCCGTTTGAGATATATGTGAGCGCCCCCCAGGGCCTCCTCCAGGCGCTCCGCCCTGTACAGGGGAGTGGGTCTCCCCACGTAGTCGTGCAGATAATGCTCCAGCTCCGCACTGAAGGTTTCGTCCCCCCCTGCCGCCTCGTAGGCGGCTTCCAGCTCCTCCAACGCGGGCATGACCGTCTCCGGCACATAGCGACCGCCAAACTGGAGATAGCGCCCCTTTCGGTCGGGCAAACCGCGCAGGCGAGATATCCTGTCGTTCATCTTTACCTCACTCATGTTCTCGCTCCCCCTTCGCAAACATCATCTTCCGTTTCTCACTGCTTCCGGGCGGCAGCTGCAAATCGTCTGATCAGATCGGGGGCCTTGTCGGCTTCGCGCTCAACCCCGCCGGATACATCCACGCCGTCCGCGCGGGAAGCAGCCAACGCGCATCCAACATTGTCCGGTGTCAGTCCTCCCGCGATGAAAATTGGGCGATCCGTCGCGCTGCGCAGTGTCCTGGCCCGGCGCCAGTCAAACGTGCGGCCGGTCCCCCCGGGGATTCCGGGTACATAGGTGTCCAAAATGAATGCGTCGACCCCGGCTTCCTCATACGCCGCTACCTGCCGATGCATGTCCTCATCGTCGTCCTGTCCCACCCGCACTGCCCGGTAGACCTGCCCGGCAAACGCTCGCACGCGGCGACATACCGCGGGCGTCTCCCCACCGTGCATCTGCACTGCATCCAGGTCGGCAGCTTCTGCGATCTCCCGCACTTGCGATTCGGAGGAGTCTGCAAACACCCCCACGGCCAGGAATCTTCCGCTTAGACTACGACCGTAGTTGATCAGCTGGCGGGCTCGCTCCGCTGACACTGCCCGTCGGCTGTCAGCAAACACGAAGCCAAGGTGCGTAGCTCCCGCGAGCACCGCCGCACGGACCGCGGCGCGGCTCTTCAACCCACAGATCTTCACCTGGGGTTCTGCCGCCACCGGACCATGTACCAGGTCACGCACGGCCATGGCCGGATCGGTGCTGCACATCAGGGATTCCCCCACCAGAAAGGCATCAGCGCCGGCGCGAGCGAGGCGATCCACGTCGGTCCGACCTCTGATGCCACTCTCACTCACCGTGAGTATCCCGGATGGCACCCGCCCGGCCAGCTCCTCCGTTACCCGCAGGTCAGTCCTGAAGGTGTGCAGGGCGCGGTTGTTGATTCCAATGAGCCGGGCACCCGCCGCCACAGACCGATCCAGCTCGGCATATGTGTGCACCTCTACCAACGCCTCCAGACCCACCTGATCCGCCCGCAGCAGCATGTCGGTCAACTCCTCCCGCCCGAACAGCGCAGCAATGAGCAGGATAGCGTCAGCACCCAGGCAGCGGGATTCGTATATCTGATAGGGCGATATGATGAAGTCCTTGCGAAGGATCGGAAGGTCAGACTGCTGCGAAGCTCGACGCAGGAAAATGTCATCGCCCGCGAAGTAGTCGGGCTCGGTGAGTACGCTAATGGCCCGTGCCCCGCCCCGCTCGTAATCCGCAATCACATCCTCCAGCCGTCGGTCGGGTCCTATGCGCCCCCGGGACGGCGACCGTCGTTTGAACTCGGCTATCACCGCCGCGCGGGGAGGAGTAGCTCGACGTAGGGAGGCGGACAGGCTTTCGGTCGACGGCTGCTGCACCGCACGCTGCCGCAGCTCCGTCTGCGGCAAGTTTCGCATGGCCTCGGCGACCCTGGCGCGTCGGGTGCGAATGATCTCCTGCAGGATATCAGCAATACCCTCCACAGTCATGGCAGGATCACCCCGCGGAGGCCAACCGGGCACAGAAGTCGATGAGCATCTCCAGTTTCTCTCCAGCTGAGCCGGAGTCAATACTCCGCTCTGCCAGAGTCGCTCCCTCCCGCAGATCAGCTGCCCGTCCTGCTGCTACCAATGCCGCGCCGGCATTGACCACAGCACTGTCGCGGTGCGGACCGGGCCGGCCCTCCAGAACTCGCCGTAGGATGCGGGCATTGTATTCAGCTCCGCCTCCACGGATGGCCTCAATGCCCACAGGTTCCAGACCCAGATCTCCCGGCGCAACATGATACGTCTTGACCCGCCCCTCCTGCAGCTCGGAAATGCGCGTGGAGCCACAAATAGAGATCTCGTCCAGACCCTCCATCCCGGACACCACCATCGCACGTCTCGCTCCCAGACGCCGGAGCACCTCGGCCATGAGCTCGGTGAGGTGCGGCGAAAACACTCCCAGCAGCTGCGCGGGCGCTCCGGCCGGATTGGTCAGAGGGCCCAGCAGGTTGAAAACGGTGCGGATCCCCAGCTCGCGTCGCGGCCGCACAGCGTATCTCATGGCGGGATGCATTCTGGGAGCGTACATGAAGCCGATCCCCAGTTCGTCTATGCAGCGCCCTACCTCTTTGGCATCCAGATCGAGATTAAGTCCCAGGCACTCGAGTACATCCGCACTTCCGCAGCTGGAGGAAACTGACCGGTTGCCATGCTTCGCCACCGGCACGCCTGCACCCGCGGCAATGAACGCAGCAGTTGTCGAGATGTTGAAGGTATGCTGCCCGTCACCACCCGTCCCGCAGGTATCGACGACCGGGGCGGTGTTTAATGGCACGCGTTCTGCTCTCCGGCGCATGGCGGCAGCACATCCGCTGATCTCATCGATGGTCTCGCCCTTGACCGAAAGCCCCATAATGAAGGCCGCGATCTGTGCATCCGATGCCTCTCCCCGCATGATTTCGTCCATGCAGTGCTCTGCCTCGCATCGCAGTAGGCTCTCACCGCCGGCCAACTTGTGCAACACTTCCTGCATCGTCATAACGTTATCCCTCCCCACATGAATCAGTCCGGACGCGCACATGGTACGCGACAGTGACTGTCCTGGACGGGAGGGCACAAAAAAACCTCCCGTCCGCTCTTGGGACGGAAGGATCTTCCGCGGTGCCACCCAAATAGAACCTGCACGAGGTTCCACCTCACTGGATACTGCCACCGACACGGGAAAACAAAAAACCTTCCGCCGCTTGGGACGAAAGGTTACTTTCGTGGTGCCACCCAACTGGTTTCATAGCCGGAATTCCGGGGAAACCACTCGAGATACGGGTCAGTGACCGATATCCGTTCCCTGTATCGGGGGAATGCCGTTGCAGCCTACCAGGACGAATTGCCCCTTCAGTGCACAGCTCCCGGGCCCATTCGGCGGTCCGTCCGCACCGACATTTCACCTGACGTCGGCTCTCTGGGGCGGTCGCGGCGTCCGCCTACTACTCCCATTCATAGCTTTCTATGCATTAATGAGTTTAAGGTAGGATAGCAGTACGAAGGCTAGATGTCAAGAGAATCAGTAAAGAAGGTCCGTCACCCAACATCGCCAGCGCAAGCGCCACGACGTAGCATGAGCGACTGCCCTCACTATAGCAACCCCCTACGCAATTCCCTCAAATCAGACCAGTGGCACGTGTGCGAAGACCGACGGCCAGCAAGAAGGGTGCCGCTGGCGCGCGGCACCCTTCCGTTACATTCCCTCACCTGTTGCACGGTGTCTGACTTACTGTTCGACCCATACCTCGAGGTAGCAGCGTCGGGCTGGCCTGGACCTATGGTTCTGCACTTCTTCCCTGACCGCCGTCACATACTGGTCCTCGTACAGGTAGATGAACGGAGCGGTTTCGTCGATGAGCTTCATGCCCTGCTCGTATTTCGCGCGGCGCTCGTC
>PUMM01000064.1 GCA_003551365.1 Clostridia bacterium | reverse complement strand
CCCGCCGTATCGATCATCTCATCAATCAGAAGCGCCGTCCGCCCGTTGACATCACCTATCACGTGCATGGCCTCAACCACACCGGGAGCCGGCCTGTGTTTGTCCACAATGGCGATGGTGCCCCCCAGCTGATCTGCCATGGCCCTGGCTCTGGGGGCAGCACCCGCATCGGGCGCCACCACAACAATATCGCCGAGGTCGGCGTCGGCAAAATAGCGTGCAAGGGTCGGCACCCCGGTGAGATGATCGACCGGGATGTCAAAAAAGCCCTGGATTTGCCCGGCGTGCAGATCTATCGCTAAAACCCGATCCGCCCCGGCCTCGGTAATTAGATTCGCCACCAGCTTGGCGGTTATCGGCTCGCGACCCCGCGTCTTGCGGTCCTGTCGGCCGTAACCATAATAGGGCATAACTGCAGTTATGCGTCTGGCGGAGGCCCGCCGCAGCGCATCGATAATAATGAGCAGCTCCATGAGGCTCTGGTTCACCGGCTCACAGGTGGGCTGGATGACAAAGGCATCGGTCCCGCGAGCATTAGCCTCGATGATAACCTGAATCTCCCCATCATTGAACTTATCGACCGTCATGGGAGAGAGTGACATGCCCATCGATTGAGCAATGGCCTCGGACAGATCGGGGTTGGAGTTGCCACAGAAGAGCTTGAGTTGATCACAGTTACTCATCGTCATCGCCTCTTTCCTCCTCCCATTTCTTCCTGCGACGTAGAGCCCAACCTTCCCTGTTGCGCTGGCGTTTCCGGGCCAGAGCCAGGCTATCGGCGGGAACATCCGAGCTTATGGTGGATCCTGCGGCAACGAACGCACCGCGGCCGACTGAGATTGGCGCTATCAGGTTGCTGTTACAGCCGATGAAAGATCCGTCTTCCAACACCGTCCGGTGTTTATCCCTGCCATCGTAGTTGACCGTAATGGCGCCAGCTCCCATGTTGACTCCGGCACCCACATCTGCATCTCCGACATAGCTGTGGTGGGGAATTTTGCTGCCCTCTCCTACCCGGGACGATTTCACCTCGGCGAAATTTCCCACTTTGGCCCCCGACTCCAGGTCAGTACCTGGCCGCAGGTGAGAAAACGGCCCCACCGTCACTCGCTCACCCACACGACTGTCACGCGCTACCGAATACCATATAGAGGCCTCGTCCCGCACATGCACGTCTACCAGGTGGGTCATGGGGCCGATACTGCAATGCGAACCTACCCTGCTATTGCCCTCTATAGTAGTAAAAGGATGGATTACCGTATCAGCCTGAATCTCAACCTCCGGATGGATCCAGGTGGTTCCCGGATCCATTATGGTTACGCCGCGGCTCATCAAGTCATCCAGAATGCGCAGACGAAAAACCTCCGTCGCCCCGGCCAGCTCCCTGCGTGTATTGACCCCAATAACGGCCTCGGGGTCACCTGCGCGCGCGATACGCACCTGCTCCCCACGCTCCAGCAGAACGGAGAACGCATCGGGCAGGTAATATTCGCCCTGAGCGTTATCGGGGCGCAGCGCGGGCAGGGTATCCAGCAGGGCCTCGACCGAGAAACAAGCCATACCAGTGTTGATCTCGCGGATGTCTGCCTCAGCATGCGAGGCATCCGACTCCTCCACGATGTTCACCAGCTCCCCCTCGTCGTTGCAGACTACCCTTCCCAGGCCAGTGGGATCCTCGACAACCGCGGTAAGGACAGTAGCGGCCGCTCCGCTCCAGCGATGATCCCGCATGAGTCGAGCAAGCATTCTTGCAGTGACCATCGGTGTGTCACCGTTGAGGATGAGCACATTCTCGTAACCCCGCAGGGCGTCAGCCGCTATACTCACTGCGTGTCCCGTGCCCCGCTGTTCCTCTTGATACACGTAATCAACTGTATCGCCAATAGTGTCGCGCACCTGATCGGCCTGATGACCAACCACCACCACAGGGCGCGGAACACCCGCCTCCTGCACAGCGTCAATGACCAGCGATAGCATGGGTCTCCCCATTATCGGGTGGAGAACTTTTACGGTATCCGACCGCATCCTCGTTCCATGTCCCGCGGCCAGAATGAGCCCCTGAAAGGCATTCATAACGTAACCGCCCCTCTCTGTCGCCGCCTCTCTGTACCATTTAATCTTCCCTTACGTTCAACTGCAAGGGGCGACCCTTCCGGGCCGCCCCTCTCCCATCATTCCCCCCATCAGCGGCTGGGCTGTCCCGCGGTGACGCGGTACTGCCGCCGACCCTCGTTCACTGCTGCCTCGTAGACTCTGAGTAGTTCATCCGTTATGTAGTCCCTCGTCTCGGAGTTTATGGGATGAGCAATATCGAGCTCATCTCCTCCCGGAAGCCGGCGATTGGGCATGGAAAGGACCATCTGCTGATTTGCTCCCCGCATCAGACGAATCTCATGAATCACGAAGCTGTCATCAAACGTCAGAGATGCTACCGCCCGCGTGCGCCCGGAACCTTCCAGGCGACGCATGCGTACCTCGGTGATGTGCATGATCAGCCCTCCCTCCAGGCCATCTTACAGATTACCATTCTCTGTTAATCTGTCATTTCCTGCCTGGAGTTATCATTCCGGAGAATGAGCGGTGGAGCGAACCTCCACTCCACTATCGTCCGGGCTAAACGACACCTCTGCGAGCGATATATATTCGGGAACCCGCTTCTTCTTCGGGACATCGGTAACCGCCACTACTCCGGTGGCCAGCACCCTGACGTCAAACTCCTCCAGCAGTTCACGGGCTCCACGCGCTGTACCGCCTCCCCGCATGAAATCATCCACGACAACCGCGGACTTCCCGGTCTCAACTGCCCGGCGCGGCAAAGACATGGTCTGCATGCGGGAGGAAGATCCGGACACATAGTTGATGTTCACCGAGCTCCCCTCTGTAACGCGGCTATTCCTCCGCATCAGAACCAGGGGGCGGTCCAGGGCCCGGGCAGTCATGAGTGCAATGGGTATACCCTTCGTTTCTATGGTGACCACGTAATCCGGATCGAGTGGTCCAAAAACGTGCGCGAAGTAGGTGCCAAGAATTTCTCCCCAGTGGGGGGAAAATATGATGTCCGTCATATAGAGAAAGCCTCCGGGGAGGATTCTTCCGGGGTCCTGCAGTTCCTCAACCAGTTCATTTGTTATCGCATCCCACTGTTTTTGCGATGGGCGCACTCTCAGGCGCACGCCACCCGTAGCACCGGAGAGAGTCTCCACTGTTCCCGCACCGCTCTGTCGAAAAACCTCGCGGATAATGGCAACGTCTTCCGATATGGTCGAGCGGGCCACACACAGATTGCGCGCCAGGTCACCCAGGCTGAACACCCGACAGGGTTGACTCAGTAGACGCTCCGTGATGTAGGAAATGCGCATTGGTCGCGACCACCGGTCCTGCTCCTGCACCCACATCGCCTCCTCCTGGAACCACGCCTGACCACGAATGTTTCCGTTCTCTGTTTATAGAATATTCGGTCGGGGCGGGAGAAAGCAAACCGCACTCATCTGCGTTCCCGCCGGTTCAACAGATCCTGCACCTCTTGCAGCTGTGCAGCGTCATCCACATCAAGAGCAATCTCTGCCCGCGAGAAATCAACCGCCCGGCCGACGGTGCCGGTGATACGTAGCATCGCCCGTTCTGCGTGCGCCACACTACATGTCCCGGTTACCAGCCGCAGGAGAAAACCAACTCCCACGGAGGCAGCTATCTTCAGGGGATTCTTGCGCGCTTCGTACAGGACTCGGAGTCGCGGGAGAACCCGGCTTATGGCCGGTCGCGAGCCAAGGAAACAGTTTCCCAGAGTATAGGAGCCGTCCCTGAGGCGAACATAGGTGCGCCTGATACCGGGATACTGCAACTCACTTGTCTCCTCAGCAATGATGGGCACGAAGAACTCGCCCTCATCATCCAGACAGATGTCAACAAACTCATCAATGATCGCACCTGACAGCAGGGGTGCATCGGCGGTGACATACAGGAGATAATCCGCATCGGTATTCATCTCCAGTCCCACTGTTATGCTGTCAATGAAGCCGCGCCCAGCCGGTGCCAAATCTACACCCTCGAGATCCAGGTGATCACGAAACTCGGGGAATCCGATCACCGAAATGGAGTGAAGCCTGGTGGAATCGCGCAGGGCATCGATGACGTACTGCACCAGCGGCTTTCCCGCCAACGAAACCAGTGCCTCATGCGGCTCATCTGAGGCCTCCATCAAACCACCATCATTCAGTGCACCAGCCAGAATGACTCCAGCAATTCTGTTGTCCTTTTCCGACACGTTCATCCCTCCGCCTCTCATCTGATGATCCGCCATCCACGATCATTGACGAATCGGGCCAGATACACCTCACCGGCGAAGCGCACCCGGGAATCCTCCCGAAGTGATCGGGCAACATATCGGGCCCTCTCTTCATCCCGAAACAATGTAAAAAATGCTGAGCCGCTACCGCTCATCAAGACCTCCCGTCCAGCCGCTGCAGCAAACAGATCCCGTGCATCCTGCAGCTCAGGCTTTAGACGGAAAGCCGCAACTTCCAGGTCATTATGTAACCGGGGCAGGACCGCACGCAGATCCCCGTCTCGCAGCGCACTGGGAACACACTTCGCCGGCAGTATCCCCTCTCGTCTCTCGGGAGACAGCGCATCGTATGCCCGATACACCGCACCAGTACTCATGGCATGCGGCGGATGCAGGAGTAAGACCCAGTGATCCCCGGGGAAAGACACGGACCTGAGGTGGTCGCCCCGGCTCGTGGCCAACTGCGACCCTCCACGCAGGAAAAACGGGATGTCCACGCCCAGAGACCGGCCCAGCTCACATTCTTCCACCTGATTCTCGGGCGGGTTGCCCCAGAATTGATGCGATGCGGCGGCGATCATG
>PUMM01000198.1 GCA_003551365.1 Clostridia bacterium | reverse complement strand
CTCACCCCGCTTACCGGACCGAAGGGCCCGGAGCATCTCCCGGGCCTCCAGGCCCGCCTCGAGTATCTCGGGAACCGGACGTCCGAAATCGTGATCGTATCGCGGGTCAATACTGACCAACCTTCCGGTGACGGTGCGGCCAATGACCGTCTCCACAGTCAGTTCCTCGCCCATCTCTGCTTCCGTCTGCGCAAAGCCCTTGATCCTCATAACCAGCGGCACTGCGGCAGTATCGTCCGGCACTCCCGGAGCCCGCTTTCCTGCCTCCAGCACGATCCGCTCCACCTGCACATAATCACCAACCTCAGCCCGCTGCTGCACAGCCGCATCCTCCTTTCAACCTAACCAGTGGACGCCTGGACACGCTGCAGCTTCTCCACCATCCGTCGCACGTCCCCCAGAACCGCTCGGGGGAGGGGCAGATCAGCCATGGTCCTGAGTCCGGCGGAAGCAGTCAGCACAGGAGCAATCATATTCACGGCCAGAGCTATGGTGCCAACTCCCCCGGGTATCTCGGGCTTGATGGCCATAGATATCTCCGGTGTGCCCTCTATGTCGATGTAGTCACCCGTGTCCACCCCGGCTGCTCCCGGCTCCACCTGCTGCGGGTGTTCGAGCACGATAATGTCTTCCCCATTTCTGCGCCCGCGGGCGGTGTGATTGCATCCCGCTACCATACCCGCCTCTACCTCTATGTTAGAACCGATCCGCCGCTGTTCGGCAACGATGGGACGGCGTTCTTCAATGATTTCGTCGAGTTCCCAACCGAGGGCCTCCGAAACCAGATACATTGACTGCGGAAATCCGACGTGGCCGACGATCGAACCATCACTCAGTCCGTCGGAAAACTCGTCCGGCGTACAGCCCACACCCTGCGTCCGCATCACGGTGGGTCCAAACGGAGAAAGATCATTAATTCTGCGGGCACGTATTCGCTCGATATCAGTACATGCTGCCGTCAGCGCAATTATCAGGGCATCCAGAACGAAGCCAGGATTGATCCCCGTGCCCAACACCGTCTTCCCCTTCTCGACAGCGCGACGATGTATCTCATCTGCATCGCTGCCTCCGGCTGCCCAGGGATATGCCATCTCCTCTGCTATGGTTATGACATCGCAGTCGTTATCCAGCGCAGTCAGTACCTGCGGCTTCACTTCGTGTAGGAAGGAAAAAGTGGAGATAATGCAAATGTCTGCATCCAGACCCGTCAGCGCCGCCTCCATGTCCTCGCGCACCTGCAGACCGGAGTCATGGGTCAACTTCAGCACCTCTGCAAGGTTCCTGCCGCAGTAGTCGGGATTCGGGTCCACCGCACCCACGATCTCAATCCCTTCTCGTTGCGCCAGCACTTCTGCGATACCCGCACCCATTGCCCCCAGGCCAATCTGTACCACCCGTACACTCCGGACCATATCGCCAGCTCCCTTCACCGCATATATGCCCACTTCTGCAGACCACCCTCAGTCTATCAAACCTGCAGTTGAGGCGATAGTATGCACAAACTGAATAGTCTGGCGCAGTACACCAGATGGAGAGTAATCGCAGTACACGGGCAAGAATCCACCGGGCAGGAAGACGGGGGAGGCCCGCCTCCGCCCGGCGACACTCAGAAAAGGTCCGACGAGGAACGAAGCAGTTCACCCATCACATGGTACATCCCCATCGGCCTGGATCCACTGGACAATGGCCTCGGTCATCATGCAGGCCATGGGGATACCCTGCTGCAGGGAAGAGGGCACCATGGACTCGCTCTCACGATGACCATCCTGACCGCGATATATGCCAACAGTCACCGACGCGATGCCGCGGCTCAAGGGAATATTGGCATCGGTGCTGGAGGCCTTCGTCTCCAAATGAGCACCCATCTGACGGCCGGCTGCCTGGGCTATACTGACCAGAGGATGGTCGTCAGGTATGTAGCCAACTGGGCGATCTCCTACCACCTCCACGTGATACTCTCCTCCTGCACGCTCGGCGGAATCACTGATGATCTGCATCACCTGTCTCTCCAGATCTTCCAGCTCTGCCTCGCCGACCGATCGCATATCCACCAGCATTGTGGCAGTCTCCGCAATGGAGTTGACTGAAGTACCGCCCTCCACCGTGCCCACATTGTAGGTGGTACGGGGATCATCGGGAACCTCGAGCTGGCTGATGCCGTGTATGGCGGAACCAAGGATGTGCACAGCACTGGAACTGCCGAAGTCTCCCCAGCTGTGTCCCCCATCCGCGGAGAAGGTAACCCGAAGGCGACGGCTTCCTATACCCTGATTCACCACGCCGCCTATTCTTCCGTCCAGCGAAAGCACTGCTTCCAGATCAACATCCGAACGTTCAGCATATCCATTGAGAAATTCCCGGATCCCCTTAAGGTCTCCCAGTCCTTCTTCGCCGGCAGTTCCAACGAATATCACATCAAACGGCGGCACGTACTCGGCGTCCTTCCAGGCAGCAATCAGCCGCAGCATGCCACCGACAGAAGCCGAATTGTCACCCACCCCCGGGGCAGCCAACTTATCATTCTCCCGTCTCACCGTCACATCAACCGAGACCGGAAATACCGTGTCTATATGTGCACAGATGGCGAGACGGGCACAGCGATCCTCTCCGGGATAACGGCCGATGGCATTATTGTGTTCGTCTACCATGATTTCCATGTCCGCGAGAGTTCCCATGCGATTCGCCACGTACGCTGCTCGTTCTCCTTCCTGGTGACTGGGAGCAGGTACCTCACAGACCCCCACGATCTCCTCGACGATGTCCTCATACCCTGCCCGCACAAAATCGCACATGTGACGTATGTGCGGACGTTCAGCAACCTCTTCCATGATCTGCAGCCAGTTCATCTGACAGATTCACTCCTTTCGTTTCGTCTCAGCCATCCCGTCCGCCGGCACTCCCCCTGTATCCATCGCAAATGGACGATAGTCGCGCAGGTGCCAGAGGGCCACCAGCAGACCAATCCCCGTCAGACACGCTGAGGCCAGATGCGCGCCGACGGCACCGAATATGTCCAGGGCGATACCGCCAAAAAGTGCACCTACTCCCATGGCAAAGCTGCGACACATTTCCTTCACACCCATGATCTTACCCATGTCGTGCACCCGCCCCAGCTCCACTGCTATGGCCTCGGCAGAAGGAACCGAGATTCCATAGCTGACTCCAATGATCGCAGAAACCAGAATGAGGTGATAGGGCACCTGGCTGTGCGGGAGCAGGATGAAGCCGACAGGGGCCAAAAATGCGGCACAGATCGCCAGACGCTTCCGGTCAAATTTGTCTGCCAGCGAGCCTCCCTTCTTCTGTAGTAGGGCCGCCACCAGACCCCGTGCAGTCACAGCCAACCCGACCTGGGCACTGGAGGCGCCGATCATCAGCTGGCCAAACAGGGGCAAAAGTGAGGAAAATACGCCGTGTCCGATGCCTACAGACGTCCGTATCAACACCATCCCGCGCACCATCCGCCTCCGCAACAGCTGCGCTGATTGCAGGGCCGAGCGCAACGAAGAGGGGCGCGGCCTTCCCCCGGGCGCGATGATCTTCTGCTCCGGCACGAACATGACCACGCAGAGAAATGCGACGCAGTTCAGCACAGTCATGGCATAAAACGGGGTGTGAAATCCAAGATAGTCGGCAAAAACCCCCCCAACCAGAGGGCCGGCGGCAAATCCGGCGAAGAAACCCGTGTTGATCATGCCCATTACCTCACCTTCCCGCGCCTGCGGACTGAGCTCTCCGGCGTATGCCCGCGCAACCGGACTGATCATGGAGGAGAAGACGCCCTGCATGATCCGCAGAAGAAACAGGTGATAGACGCTGGAGGCCAGCACAAAGCCTATCGACACAAACATGTACCCGATGAGTCCTCCAGCCATGATCTTCTTCTTGCCGCGGTGATCCGACAGTGAGCCAAAGACCAGCATCAGTGACGCGCGAACGAAGGGATTGGCGCCAAATATCGCTCCGATCCATGTTCCAGAAGCTCCCAGTGTCTCGGCGTACACGGGCAGGAGCGGCCCGATGAATCCCACGCCCATGGCCATGCTGAACATGGCCAGGACCAGGGCCAGTAGACTCCTGCGATAATCTGGCGGATCATCACCCACAATTAACACTCCATCAGTTGCAGTCCGTACCCCACCAACCCCACCTGAGAAAGGGCATTGGTCGTCTGGCCTCCCGCTCCCCACATGGTGGGGGGCTGTTCGACATCATCGTCATCTCCGGGATTCTTCATGCACCAGTTCACCGTCGATGATTACCGCGCGTGGGCGACTGCGACCATCCAGCGGGTCGCCGCTCCATATCACCACATCGGCATCCTTGCCAGCTTCCAGTGATCCAATGCGTCGATGCATGCCAATGTGCTCAGCTGCACTGAGGGTTACCGAGCGGAGCGCTGCATCACGCGAGACGCCGTGTGCCGACAGCACTCCAGCCAGCATGTGCAGATAGATCCCCCGAACCACCGGATGATCAGTAGTGAGGCAGTAGCTGGCGCCGGCCCGCTGCAGGGCTACCGGCGTATCGTATCCCACGCCCTCCAGCTCGACCTTGGATTCCGAAGACATGCAGGGACCCACAGCGCAGGAGACTCCCTCGTCGGCCAGAAATCCGGCTATCTTCTCACCCTGTGTGGTATGTTCAATCGTGTATTTAATGTCAAATTCCCGCGCAACCTTGACTGCGGTCACTATATCATCAGCCCGATGCGCATGAATGCGCAGGGGAACCTGGCCCCGCACCACGGGAACCAGAGCCTGCAGGCGCGCATCATAGCCGACGTCATCACCTTTTTCCGCTCTGTCATCCGCGTAATCACTCGCACGGCGCAGCCAATCCCGCATTATGGCGGCTGAACCCATGCG
>PUMM01000070.1 GCA_003551365.1 Clostridia bacterium | reverse complement strand
CTCTGTGGACAAATGTGCTCTGCGCATGTACAATGGACGCGCAACCTCGAGTTGCATGGCGGGATGCATGAGGGATTCACCTGTTGAACAACTGGTTCCTGCCAGCAAGTAGAGGTCTTTTTGCGTATTCTAGTTCAGGAGGGGGTAAGGGAATCGTGAACAGAATATTGCGTGGAGGAGTCTGGACGTGGGCTCTGGTCATCCTGCTGGGGCTTTCCATGTTCGCGTTCGCGGCATGTGCGCCCGAGGATCCGGAGGAGCCTGAAGATCCGGAAGAGCCTGAGGATCCCGAAGATCCTGAAGACCCGGTGGATCCTGATGAACCCGTCGAGGGAGGAGTCGTCAGTATTGCTGTCGGCGGTGATCCCGATTCGCTCGCCTATCATATGCAGAGCGACTGGGTGAGTCGCCAGGCGCTGCAGCCGATGTACGAGCCGCTCATTTACTATGATGACGAAGAGGAACTGCAGGGAATGTTGGCTGTAGACTGGGAAGAAAAAGACGACGGTATGGCCTACGTGTTTGAACTGCGTGAGGGAGTCAAGTTCCACGACGGAACTGAGTTAGATGCAGAGGCAGTCAAGTTCAACTTCGATGAACTCATCATGGACGAAGAGGACAGCTACCACTATGATACATTCGCTCCCTATCTGGAGGATGTCGAGGTAGTCGATGATATGAAGGTTCAGTTCAACCTCAAGGAGCCCTGGGCAGATTTTCTGGGGCAGATGACCTGGACCAGCCATATGCAAAGCCCCACCGCCATTGAGGAGAAGGGCGATGATTATCCGAGCAGTCCGGTCGGAACAGGCCCCTTCCAGTTTGACGAATTCGAGCCGGACAGCCACATCAAGTTCAGCCGCTTTGCGGATCACTGGGAAGGTGGTCCCTACCTGGACGGTGTGGAAGTGCGGATCATTCCCGAGGCCAGCACCCGCGTCATAGAGCTGGAAGCGGGCACTCTCGACATGGCCTACGGCGTTGAGGCCAAGGACGTACCGCGTCTTGAAGGGGCCGGCGTGGTCATTGAGGAGCGGAGCACGGCCACCTACCAGACGGTGTACAAGAACCTGGCAAAAGCTCCTACTGATGACGTTGCAGTGCGCAAGGCCATAGCCCGCGCGATCGATCGCGATGTGATCATTGAGCAGGTGCTTGATGGTGCTGCTCTCAAGAGCCGGGCCGGCGTACCGGACCTGTCGCCGTTTTACAGCGACGAGGTTCCGATGGTTGAGTACGACCCCGATGAAGCAGAGGCCATTCTCGACGAAGCCGGCTGGGAGCTGGACAATGGTGTGCGCAGCAAGGACGGCGAGAAACTGGAGGTCACCATTCTCACCTCTGACTCCGAGGAGAGGGTGCTGATCAGTGAGATCATGCAGGAGCAGCTGAGTCACATCGGTGTCGAATCCGAGATCCACACCCTCGAATGGGGTGCCTATCTCGATGCCATGCTGGCTGGAGACTACCACATCTCCTACTGGAGCCTCGCCACTTACGCGCACGAACTGGGCACCGGCACCATGAACCTGCGTTCTGATGCGCACTGGAACGTATCCAATATCGATGACAACCCGGATCTCGTCGAGATATCTGAGGAAATTGACGAGATTATCAAGAAAGTGGCCGTCACGCCCGACGTGGATGAGCGAGCTGCACTGCTCGAGGAGTTCCAGATGTTTGTGTACGAGTATCAGCTGTTCACTCCGATGTGGCACGTTCTCAGTCACAATCCGGTGCAGCCGTGGGTGCATGACTACGAGCTTTACAACTACAACATCTTCTGGCTGCGCAATGCCTGGGTTGAGCAGGACTGACAATAGCGGCATTGGTCAGATCTGCCGGGGGAGGGTGCTCCTTCCCCGGCAGCGCTTCGTCGGCCCACACGAGGAGGAATCATAGTGCGCGAGTTCATTGTGAAACGTTTGCTGCTGGCCATCCCCACTCTCCTGGCGGTCATGACCATCGTATTTTTCTCGATGCACCTGGCTCCCGGTGATCCGGTCGATCAAATGATACCTCCCGACATGGAGGGGGCAGCTCGTGCGGAGAGGGTGGACGAAATTCGTGCCCAGCTGGGCCTGGACCGGCCGCTGCACATCCAGTTCGGCTCCTACGTCGCGCGCGTCCTGCAGCTGGATCTGGGCGAGTCGCTGCGGCATCGGCGTTCGATAGCCGGAGACCTGCAAAGCCGGATCCCCAATACCCTGCAGCTGGGCATTATGGCCCTGGTCATTGCGGTTCTGATTGGCGTTGGTTTCGGTATCGTCTCTGCCATCAGGCGGGATACGATTCTGGACAACTTGACGACTTTTGGTGCGTTGTTTGGCGTGTCGATGCCGAATTTCTTCTTCGGGTTCATATTGATGCTGCTGTTTGGGTTGTACCTGAGATGGCTTCCTCCTTCCGGTTTTGGCGGACCCATCTTTGGCTGGGAGGGATTTCGCTACGCCATAATGCCCGCCATCACTCTCGGCACGGCCTCTTCGGGTATTTTGGCTCGTTTCACCCGCTCCAGCATGCTCGAGGTGATTAATGAGGACTATATCCGTACGGCCCGGTCGAAAGGTCTGGCCGAACGCGTGATCATCTTTCGGCACGCTCTGCGGAACGCACTCATCCCAGTGATAACTCTCCTGGGTATACAGTTCGGGGCCATGCTCAGTGGATCAGTGATCACTGAGATGGTGTTTGCCTGGCCGGGCGTGGGCAGGTATCTCATTCAGGGCATACAGACGCGAGACTTTCCGGTGGTCCAGGGAACCACACTGATCATCGCAGTTGGCTTTGTTACTGCCAACTTTCTGACGGACCTGGCCTACGGATTCATTGACCCCCGGGTGCGCTATAACTGACACGCGAGGAGGTTTCACCAGTGGCTCAACACGATACAACTTACACGCAGGAAGGCGGGTCTACCTCCGGCGGGGACGTGAAGATGCAGGGGTTGACGTTCAGTCAGCGGTTCAAACGACGCATGATTCAGAATCGTCTCGCCCTCGTAGCCTTTGTGGTGCTCATGCTGGTTCTCGGTACGTGCCTTTTAGCCCCCTTTTTGACTGAGTATACTCCCTCAGAGCAGAATCTCATTCGTCGGTTGGATCCGCCCAGCAGCGACCACCTTTTTGGCACGGATCAGCTGGGGAGAGATATTCTGACCCGGATGGCGTATGGTGGGCGCGTATCGCTGATGATCGGCCTGTTCGGCGCTTCCGGCGGGATGATAATAGGAGTGACTCTCGGCACTCTGGCCGGATATATTGGTGGCACATTTGATCATCTGATCATGCGGATCGTCGACATCATGATGTCCTTCCCGGGAATCCTGCTGGCCATTCTCATTGTCAGCGTGCTGGGGCCGGGGTTGAACAATCTGATTATCGCTCTCATTGTCTGGATGACCCCGACGTTTGCACGAATTAGCCGCGGGAATGTGCTGTCGGTCAAGGAAATGGAGTACGTTGACGCGGCGCGATCCCTGGGGGCTTCCGGGACGACCATTATCGTGCGTCACGTGCTGCTGAATATTCTTTCCCCGATAATCGTGTACATGACTCTCAGCGTGGCGACGTCCATACTGACCGCGGCCGGAATGGGTTTTCTCGGGCTGGGAGTTCAACCGCCCATTCCTGAATGGGGCGCCATGGCCAGTGTGGGACGGCAGTATCTACGGGATGCCCCACACGTCATTCTGTTTCCCGGCATGGCCATCTTCATCACGGTTCTCTCCATAAACATCGTTGGCGACGTTCTCCGTGACGTCCTGGATCCCAGATTGAAGACCTGAGTGTGGATGCGCTGGCGGGGAGAAGGAGAGATGAGTACAGAGTTTTTGGCACGGGCGCTGTTCCGCTACGGTGAAAGGAATGGCGCCTCGCCTATTTTGAGCCTCTACCGATACCCGGGAGGGACGAGAAGGTGCAGAGCAGTCATCGAATGTTTCTGGTCATGTTGATAGCCGCTGCGTTCAGTGTGGTGTTCACCGGGATGATCGTACTGTGGCATGCCGAAGGGGTGGAGACCGTCGCTGCCATTCAGCTTGAGATAGACGAGGTCCGCATACGCCCCGACGATTCCCACAATCCAATATCCATGCAGTTGACTGCATCCAATGCAGAGGGTCTTCCATTTTACATTGACAGTATAAGACTGGTCGCCCGCGCCAATGACACGGTGGCCGGTACTCTGCCCCGGCTGGAGCTGGATGCTGCGGTTCCGGAGGGCGAACCCCTCACCTGGGAAGTGGAGTTGGATCCGGGCAGTGAGTATGAGGACCGGGAGGCCCTGCAGGAGCTGCGGGCGTCCCATCCCACTGACTGGTATGTAGATGGTTTCATGGAGCTTTATCCCCCGAGGAGTCGGGCAACCGAGCGATGGGATTTTGTCATCGAGGAGGTAGGGGGCGTTGATTGAACAGATTCTCAACTGGTGTACGATATTTTTCGGCGGTCTGGTCCTGGGCTTTTTCACACTGTCTCAGTGGCCTCCTTACAGCGGCTATTTCCCCCTTGACCTTGATGGATGGGTGCTGATGGTTGTGGCGGCCGTAGTCGGAGCGCTACCGGCCCTGATCTTTGCCAGAGCATCGGTGGGACTGGCCGGGGGGATAGTGCTGGTACTGGTGGCATGTGGGGTCCCTGTGGCGGCTTCTGTGGTGACGTCGTATCTGCTCGGTACTACAGATCTCCTGGATGTCATACTGTACTCCTCCATTCAACGAGCCATTGGTCAGGCGGTTGCCCTGTTTGTGTTTGTCATTGTTGGATTCGCGATGGGTATGACCATAGAAGCTCGCATCCATGGAGGATGACCCTCACATCTTTTGGTTTGCAGTGTGCTCCCAATTTGGCGAAAATAATAGTGAGCTCCCGGGTGATCGGTCCCCGGCGAAAGGGGTTGTAATGTGAGGAATGTTACATTCTCCCTGGTGAACAGGGTGTTGTGGATGGCTCTGGGAATCTCGTTTCCTCTGGTGTCTTCGGTACTTCTGATGTGGCCCCTGGTCCGGGCGGAAGAGGGGAATCTTCCCATGCTGTGGGTGGCCGGTGCCATGACAGCTCTGGTGGGCTTCATGGTGGGGCGGCTGCTGGCTCAATACCTGCACCGGGCGTATGTCTCAGCGAGTCCAGATTCCTACTATCGGTGCATAGGCGTGGCCATGTGGCACGCTGCAGTGGGCGGCATGATTCTGGGGGGCGTTGTGATGGCCGTGTTGTTTGGTCAGGGGATGATGTACGGGATGATTTTCCCCGAGGTGAGCTTTTCCGTCATGGTTATGAACTCCCTCATCATCGGTGCCTCTTACGGAGTGATGCTCGGCCTGATGACCGGGCTTATCACTGGTGGAGTTGCCGCTTACTGGCTTTCGCAGGGCTATGATGTAGCGGATGACGAACCATCGGGAAATAAGAAGTCGGGGACAGGGAAAAGGAAAAAGAAGAAGAAGTAGTTGGTAGGCCGGCAGAAGTGCGAGATGAAGTGACCTCTTGTGTGACCAATCGTGCCGGCGGGCTAGATGTCGTCAGGGATTGAGCTGTTAGGATAAGATGTAGAGGTGGGGCGAGCTGTCATGGGTGTACGGCTGATGAAAGCGGACAATGTGGGGGTCGATAATGCTGCAGCGCATTGACTGGTCCAAAGTACTGAGGGTTTTTGTAGCACTGGGTCTTCTGGCCATCATCATTGTCTTCCTCAACCGGGTGTGGGGTGTGGTAACCCCATTCGTCGTTGCGGTAGCCATAGCGTATATTCTGCACCCCGTCGTCAAATTCTTCGAGAGGCGGGGGCTATCTCGCATTGTGGGAATAGCTGTCACTTACATACTGCTGGGACTGGTAGTTGCGGTATTTAGCCTGTTCATAATCCCGGTATTGGTCGAAGAGGTCAACCGCCTGGTGGACAACGTTCCCCATTATGTGAACGAGATTACCATGTTTGTCGCCGAGGCCGAACGTTTTTACGCTGGCCCCACCATTCCGCCGGTACTGCGAGAAGCCATCGACCAGGCCCTGGAGAAGTATCAGATCAGGCTGGAGGAGGGTCTCGATATAGACGCTTCGATGGGGGCAGTGATGACCGGTATAGGGGGTTTCTTCGGCGGAATGTTCCAGTTAATTCTCGGTCCGATTCTGGCCGTCTATTTCCTCAAGGATGCCCGGTACTTCCGCGAGCGCTTCCGTATGATGATCCCTGCGGACTATCGTGAGGCAGTTACCGGTTTTGTGCAGGACGCCAATTGGGTGGTCTCCGGCTTCGTGCACGGGAGACTGATTGTCTCGGCCATAGTCGGCATAATCGCCTCAGTGGCCCTGGCCCTGTTCGGTATACGCTTCTATCTCGTGCTCGGTCTGTTCGCCGGCCTCACCAACCTGATCCCCTATTTTGGTCCCTTTGTGGGAGCGGTGCCGGCGTTGATTGTCGCCGGTATGGATTCCTGGGCCATGATGATACGCGTTGCCATTCTGTATGTTCTGATTCAACAGCTGGATGGCCTTGTCCTCACTCCGCGCATTCTTTCCCACCGCATGGGCCTGCATCCGCTGGCGGTGATATTTGCGGTTCTGGCTGGTGGCGCCCTCATGGGGTTCTGGGGGCTGTTTCTCGGAGTACCGATTGCGGGCATACTGCGGGTCTGTCTGGATCATCTGCTGCGCTGGATTCTGGCAGAGGACCCGGCCTGAGCACTGTACCTCGTGTCATACTGCTCCCGGTAGAATCCACAACAACAGAAAGGATGTGAGGTTGAAACCCACATGTGCGGCGATGGGTGCCCATATGCTTCCGGTGGATTCATACAGCGCTGTCAGAGCGATCCCCAGTACGAATATGACTGGATACAGTACGACGGGTCCGTGCAGAAAGGTCCAGACCGCGGTACTCACCAGGGCGGCGATGACGATGTTGAAGTGCCTTCCCAGGGATCGATACAGAAGCCCCCGGTAGAAGAGCTCTTCTGCGAGTGGAACGAGTATCACCGCACTGAAGACGATTATCGCCTGCTCAGCCGGCCCCATTGGCTCCTCAGCCAACAGCAATGGGTTATTGGTGACATCTTCCCAGAATCCGATGGCCACCTGCCCCATAACCACCAGAAGTGAAACGAGCCGGAGAACGACTCCCCAGGCCGCTGCGTATCGTAGGAGGGAGGAGACATTGAGGTCCATGGGCAGTATACCGGCAGGCGAACTTTCTGTGGGTGGACGTACGAGCCACATGAGGGCCAGAACGATCAGGGGTTGGGCAGTTATGACAGCCCACATGGGCATAAAAAACTGCTGGGAGGCGTACATTCCGCCCAGGATGAGGGCGGGAAGAATTTCACCGGCCAGAAATACCAGTGTTACCCGGCGCAGGGACCACGGGATGGGTGCTGACAAAATATAGCCGGAGATATTGAGTCCGCTGGATCCAAATAACACGCGGTTGATCTGCTCCATCCAGGAGGGCATTTCTGCCATGCCGCGAGTACCTCCCCGCCAGTTGCTGCCTGTCCAAAAGAGTCCAACTCATTTTACCAGCATGACTGTGAGATTGGAAACCGGCATTGCAGCGTCACCCTGAGGCGCATTGCACATCAGTGGCCGTCTCTCGGGAGGTGTCTTCGGATCAGAAACACCTGCATCTACTGCTGGCGGGGATGTGCTGGGCCGCCACGATAACGTACACCTGACGATCTGAGGAGGAGAATTGGTCCATGTCATTGAATGAGAGTCAGCAGCCGAGCGCACCTTCTTTGCGTCCCGTCCCCGCGTATACCCGGCGGCGTCGCGATAGGTTGTGCGATGACCGCCGTCGCTGTGACGGGTTACGAGCGGCATACATCAGTACAGTAATTGATGAAGCTGCCGGGTGTTCCCGTGCCTGGACGCGGCACAGTGAGCGGGACATCCGATTGAGAGAAAGGCAGGCTACAGTTGATGTTGTCAAAGACCCAGTATGAGCAGCTCAGCAATGCGGGAAGACTGAAGGTAGTTGATCGCGGGCGTCGACGTACTCTCTACCTGGGAAGCCTGCCTCAGACCACGATCGATCTGGTGGACCCGGATCGAATCGTGGCCCAGTACATTGCCTACCTACACGTGGGAATGGTATTCTTGTCCACGCCCCGGGAGGTGCTGTTTCTGGGACTGGGTGGCGGTGCAGGTGTTCGGTCCTTTCGTAGCAGCTACCCGGAGATAGACATTACGGCAGTTGACATTGATCCGGAAGTGGTCGAGGTGGCCCGCCGATACTTTTTCCTGGAGGAGGATGAACAGCTGTCGCTGGTTGTTGCCGATGGACGATCATACCTGAACGTACACCCCGACAGCGTCGATATGATCATCCTGGACGTGTATAACCAGGACGGCTATCCCTCACGCATATATACTCGCGAGAGCTATAAGATCATGAGTCGTGCGCTTCGAGACGGTGAGCAGGGGGATGGCGGTGCTGGAGTTCTGATCATGAATGCGGTGGGGTGGCTCAAGGGACCGCGGAGCCGAACCCTGCAGATCATAATCAAGACCCTCAGATCGGTGTTCTCCAGCGTGTACATTTTTGAAGTGAAACAGTCTCTTCTCATGCGCGCCCTCGGAGGCGGAGCGGGGAATAACTTCATAATTGTGGCGCAGCGTGAGGGTCGTCCGCTTAGCCGTCGACGCCTTCGCCATCGCGCCGAGCGCGTTCAGCGGAAATTTCGCTGCCACAATTATGTCCGGCTCATTTCCAGCTATCGGGAGACTCCCCGACTGGATGAGGATATACCCCTGCTGACTGACGAGGCGCTTTCCCGGGGGGAGGTGCGTCTTACTGTCTAGCCCTGCTCCCGATTTCGGCGGGTTGTGAGGCTGTATCAAGTTATCCAATAACGGGGTGTGTGGCCCTTCTTTCGGCGTTGCAGGAGGAGGGCACCAGCGACAGAGTACGGAGGTGACGCAGCAGCAATGACAGCAAGAACCTTTCGGGGAGGGGTCCACCCGCCCGAATTTAAGGATCTGACGTGTGCGAAACAGGTTGAGACCCTTCCCCCTCCGGAGCGCGCCGTCATCCCCATGATCCAGAACATGGGGGCACCCAATGAGCCCACGGTGGGCGAGGGAGAAGAGGTTTCGATGGGACAGATTGTCGGTGACACCGACGCCTTTGTCAGTGCGCCCGTGCACGCCAGCGTGTCCGGGGTCGTTGAGGCCGTATCGACGGCAGTTCTACCCGACGGAAGAAAGTCTACTGCGGTAGTAATCGAATCGGACGGAAGAGAACAGGTGGCAGATAGCATCACTCCGGCAGCCGATCTCGAGGAACTGAGCCCCGAAGATATACGGGATGCGGTGCGATCAGCCGGGATAGTGGGAATGGGAGGGGCAGCATTTCCCGCCCATGTGAAGTATGCGCCCCCACCGGATTCCGAGGCAACCACCGATACGGTGATCATCAATGGATGTGAATGCGAACCCTTTTTAACCTGCGATCATCGTGTCATGCTGGAACAAGCCGAAGAAGTGGTCTTCGGTCTGCGGGTGATAATGAAGGCGTGTGGAGCGGAGCGCGGGTTGATCGCGGTGGAGGACAATAAGCCGGATGCCATAGAGACGCTGCGCCGGGAAACAGAAGGCGAACCGTATGAGGTGGTGCCGGTACAGACCAAATATCCGGAGGGCGCGGAGAAACAGTTGATTCACGCCATAACTGAACGGGAAGTTCCGTCCGGTGGACTTCCCCTGCACGTGGGAGTGGTGGTCAACAATGTATCCACATCTGCCGCCATTGCTCGTGCTCTACGGGCGGGGATGCCCTGCATTGAACGGGTGGTGACCGTCAGCGGTGACGTAGTATCCCACCCCAAGAATCTGCGGGTTCGCATCGGTACCCCGCTGCGCAGTCTGCTGGAGGCGGCCGGAGGGTTTTCCGAATCACCAGCCCGCCTGGTTGCCGGAGGTCCAATGATGGGCCTGGCAGTGTACGACCTTGCTATGCCAGTTCTCAAGGGGACCTCGGGGGTGACGGCTCTCAGTGAGCGGCTCATCCCCGCGCCAGATGAGCAACCCTGCATACGGTGTGGTCGCTGTGTTTCCGTATGTCCGTCTTTCTTGATGCCGCTCTATCTGGACGAGTATCCTCATGAATCGGCGATGCATTATCACCCACTGGACTGCATCGAGTGTGGTTCCTGTGTGTACGAATGTCCGGCGAACAGGCAGATCCTTGCAAGGATACGTCTGGCCAAGTCTGAGGCTGCTGCCAGGCAGCGGCAGGGATAGGAACTCTGAGCGGAGAGTAATGCATGGGAGTTAGGAGGAAACGCTGTGAACATAGATAAGCATCTCGACTCGTCCGAACTGTCCCTGGCTCCTTCCCCTCATATGCGCAGTGCAGTGACAGTGCGCAGGCTGATGTTGGATGTGGTGATCGCGCTGCTGCCGGCGGCAGCAGGGGCAGTCTATTTCTTTGGCCTGGATGCTCTCATAATCATTGTTACTGCTGTGGGTGGGGCCCTGGCGACAGAGGTGGGAATAGCACATCTTCGGGGCAGACCCATTCCGATCGGAGATGGGAGTGCCCTGGTGACGGGGCTGCTGTTGGCCTTGTGTCTCCCCCCGGGAGTGCCGCTGTGGCTGCCTCTGGTGGGTGCGGTATTTGCCATTGCCGTGGGCAAGGCGCTGTTCGGTGGACTGGGCATGAACATCTTCAACCCGGCACTGGTGGGGAGAGCCTTTCTGGTTGCCTCGTTTCCGGTCCTGATGACCACGTGGAGGTGGCCGGCCGGGGCGGGAGAGTGGATGAATGGAGAGTTTGATGCTTTGACCACTGCCACGCCGCTGGATTTGCTCGGGTATGAGGATGTCATGACTCCCCTGGGTGAGCTGTTCATCGGGCGAGTGGCCGGGAGTCTGGGCGAAACATCGGTCTTTGCGCTCCTGCTCGGCGCAGCCTATCTGCTGGCCCGGGGTGTGATTGACTGGCGCATCCCCGCTGCGTATCTGGGTGCGGTTGCAGTGCTGGCCGGAGTCATGGGTGTGAATCCTGCGTTTCACCTGCTATCTGGAGGCTTGATACTCGGTGCCTTCTTCATGGCTACCGACTATGTTAGCGGAGCGGTCACTCCGGGTGGCAGGATTGTGTTTGGTATCGGATGCGGCGTGTTGACCATGCTGATCCGCGCCTATGGTGGTTATCCGGAGGGCGTGACCTATGCCATACTTCTGATGAACGCGTCCGTCCCACTGATCGAAAGATACACGGTGCCGCGTCGTCTCGGTGGAGGAGGTGAGAGCAATGCGCAATAGTCTGGTCTACCTGGCAATATTTCTTGCCGTGGTTTGCCTGGCCAGTGCTGCCAGCCTCGCGGTGACGCACGGTGTGGCCGATCCGCTGATTCAGCAGTACAAGGCGGAGCAGCGCGCCGCCGCATTGAACCGCGCGTTACCTGCCGCCGACACCTACGAGGATGTGACGGAGGAGTACTCCGAGTACCTGGAGGATCCCGCCTTTGCTGACATTGATGAGATCACCCGGGCATATGAGGGAGGTAACCCCATCGGGTACGTGTTTACTGTCTCTGCAACTGGCTATGAGGCTAGAATCGCATTGATGGTGGGTGCTTCCCGTGATGAGATAACCGCTGTGCGCATACTGGATCAGGCGGAGACACCCGGTCTCGGTGCACGCATAGCGGAGGAGGAGTTTCAGGGCCAGTTCTCCGGACTCTCGGCCCGAGAGCAGATTGCCACTGTCGCTGACGGTGGTCAGATAGATGCTCTCACCGGAGCTACCGAATCGACTCTCGCCGTCATTGCGGGCGCCGAACAGGCCCGCCTGCTGTATGAAAAGATCAGGGAAGAGGGGTGACGGCACATGCAGCGACTGTGGAGTGATTTTTCCCGCGGCATACTGAAGGAGAACGCGATTCTGCGTTTGGTTCTGGGTATGTGTCCGGCGCTGGCGGTGACCACCACCGCCTTCAACGGCCTCGGTATGGGCCTGGCATCCACCGCGGTTCTGGTATCGTCCAACACCCTGGTATCCATTTTGCGCCGGCAGATACCAGACAAAGTGCGCATTCCCTGCTACATTGTCATAATTGCCAGCTTTGTCACCATGGTGGATCTTCTCATGGAGGCCTTTGTACCCGAGCTGCACGAATCGCTGGGGATATTTATCCCGCTGATCGTGGTCAACTGCCTCATTCTGGGGCGCGCAGAGGCCTTTGCTTCGCGGAATGCATTGCCCAATGCGATCAGTGACGGTCTGGGGATGGGTGTCGGTTTTACCCTCGGCCTGGTTGCACTGGCTTCCATACGTGAGATATTGGGAGCGGGAACCCTGTTTGGTTTGGCCATTATGGGTCCGGCATTTCGGCCAGCACTGCTGATGATCCTTCCTCCTGGGGCTTTTCTGACCCTTGGCCTTCTGATCGGCCTGGTAAACTGGTGGGATACACGCAGTGGACGCGGAGAGGGGGCGAAGGGACATGGCTGAACTGGTAGTAATTTTCATCGGTGCTGCGCTGATAAACAATGTGGTGCTCATGCAATTTCTCGGCATCTGCCCGTACCTGGGCGTATCGCGGACGCTGAGCATGGCCAAGGGCATGGGAGCGGCCGTAATCTTTGTCATGGGTATTTCGTCCATGGTTACCTGGATGTTGCACCACTACGTGCTGGACCGCTTTGGCATCGAATATCTGCAGACTGTGGCCTTCATCCTGGTGATCGCCAGTCTGGTACAGTTTGTGGAGATGGTGATGCTGCGCTATAGTCCGGCCCTCTACCGCGCTCTCGGTGTGTACCTGCCGCTGATAACCACCAACTGTGCTATCATGGGCGTGGCCCTGCTGAACATCCGCGATGGATATGGCTTCATTGAAACTATAGCGCACGCCGTTGGATCCGGTCTGGGTTTCGTGCTGGCCATAATCCTGTTCGCCGGAATCCGCGAGCGCCTTGATCGGGCTCGAGTGCCGGAACCGCTCTGTGGAACTCCGATTGCCCTGGTAGTGGCGGCACTGCTTTCCATGGCATTTATGGGTTTTTCGGGTTTCGCAGTTGCTGATATGTTCGGACTGTGATACGGATATGAGTGCATATGCTGTGCACTAGCATGTGGCACAAAAAGGCTTGGCGAGGAACGGGGTGGTACAGGTGTTGCCCGCAGTACTGACACTCATGCTCCTGGGTCTTTTGTTCGGCCTGGGTCTGGCCTACGCCTCGCGCGTTCTGGCAGTGAAGCAGGACGAACGGGTAGAGGCAATAGAAGACAGATTGCCGGGGACTAACTGTGGCGGCTGTGGATTTGCCGGCTGCACCAACTTCAGCGAAGCTCTGGTCGAGGGAGACGCGGATGTTACCGCCTGCACAGTCTGTGGCAGCGACACTCTCGCGCGCATTGCTGAGATTCTCGGAGAAGACCTGGATCTTTCGGCAGAACGGGAAATAGCAGTGGTGCGCTGCCGGGGGACCGAGGAAGCGGCGGCGAGACGCTTCAGATACGAGGGAATTCCCGATTGTGCAGCTGCGGCAGAAGTGGGAGGAGGCCACAAGGCCTGCGAGTACGGATGCCTGGGGCAGGGCAGCTGTGTGGAGGTCTGCCCCTTTGACGCCATTCATATGACGCCGGACGGGGTTCCATTTGTCGAGTCCAGTCGGTGTACGGGGTGTGGCAGGTGCGTCGAAGCCTGTCCTCGCGGTATCATCGATGTGCAGCCGGAAAGACAGCAGGTGTTTCTGCTGTGTATGGCCGAACTCGGCCCACGCGAGGTTCGCAAGCTGTGCACTAATGCCTGTCTCGGCTGCGGCCTCTGCGCGCGGCGCTGTCCGCAGGAGGCCATAGTTATGCAGAGGCAGCTGCCGGTGTTCGATTTCGATAAGTGTGACGGTTGTGGGACCTGTGTTGAGGTTTGCCCGGCCGATTCCCTGCGTCTTTCTTCCGCCCTGGAAGAAGGAGATGACCGGGCAGCTGGATGAAGTCGGGGAGTGGTACCAGTTGGGACCTGAGATAGGGGGGGGCGTCGAACGGAGGTGCCCCCTCTCTTTCATGGTATCAGGTCATCAAATCGCTCCAGCGGCTCATTCAGAGCGTAATGCCCGCCCAGGCTAACTCCCTCTTCGCCCTCCACCAGTATCATGACCCGATCCACGTCCGTGAACTCGGTAAGGGTATTGACTATTCCACCGAGCACCATGCTTTCGCCCGCCGACCCCACAGCGTACTGTCCAATTTCTGAACTGAAATCTACCGTGGCCAGGCCATCCTCAACCTGCAGTGAAAGGACATCGGTTTCCGGCGGGGCTACGGGAGAAAGAATACTGTCCGGGTCGGGCCCCGCTATCAGCAGCTGTAGGGCCGCCAGGTGCGGGTCGTCCTCCATATCGGCAGGCAGCAGGACCGGCACTGTCAGGATGTCGGTATCTGCACTGAGACCGAAATAGACCGCCAGTTTGACCTTCCCATCCTCCGTCACTAAAGGAGTGGATTCCAGGCGCTGTAGGTCCCGGCGCAGGGTGTCCAGCTCCTCCTGCAGCTGATCGATTTCGCGCTGCAGATCAGCAATCTGCTCCTCATCATCATTCGGGTCGACCCGGCATCCGGTGAGCAACAGCCCGATTATCAAACAGGCGATCAGCGGAACGATTCTCCTGCTCCCTGTATAGTTCATGCATAATCATGTCCTTTCCCGAGGGGAGTTGTGCTTCTCTCAATTCTCCTGCAAGGAGGATAGAAAATCAATTCCCTGCCAGCCTCAGTTTGCCCATCCGGAGTGTCACCAATGCGCGGAGGTGCCCTCCATATTACTCCGGGGAGGGATTTCGACGTACGCACCGCCCGCACGGAGTGGTGGGTGTGCGGGCGGTGCGGATCTGCAGGGAGATTGCGCTGGGGTGACGGCAATGTCGGGGTTCGTTCGGCCTACTGACTTCACTCGCGCGTCAGGCCTATTTCCACCCGGTTGCCGTCCACTGTAAAGGTCGTCTGATGCTCCATTTCGTGTGGCTCACCCTTCTGCAGGGACTGGGCCAGTGTTTCCTCACATATGAAGGCGTGGAACTGTTCGATAGTGCAGGCGATTTCCTCATCTGCATCGTACAATACTGTGATTCTGTCGCTCACATCGAACCCGGCCTGTTTGCGGCTCTGCTGGATGAAACGTACGAGATCTCGTGCCTGTCCCTCGCGTCGCAGGCTTGGGGTTATCTCTGTGCTCAGAGCGACGGTGTAATCACCCTCCGTAGCTGCGGCCACGCCTTCCCTGTTTTTGGTCCTGACGATCAGCTCGTCGGGCTGGAGTGTGAAACGACCGAGCTCTATTTCTTCACCGCGCTGCACGGCTTCGGCGGTGGAGCGCGGGTCGCAGTTTTCCACGGCCCGGACGATCTCCGGCATATCGTCAGTGTATTTGGGCCCCAGCTTGGCAAAGTCCGGCCCAACCTCATACTCAATGAAGTCCCGGTCATCGGTTACGCGTTCCACTTCCTTGACGTTCAGCTCGTCCTCAATCAGGTGTTCAAGGTCCTCATCCCATTGTGGACCGACCACCATGATCTTCGGCAGTGGCTGGCGCACCTTGATGCGGCTGGCGTCACGCGCGGCCCGCCCGAGTGATGCGATCTGTCGTACCCTGTGCATCTCTCCCAGCAGCTCGGCATCCTGCCACTCCTCCTTTGCCGTCGGGAAGTCCGTGAGGTGGACGCTGCGCGGCGTTTCACAGCCCCGGCTGTCACCTTGTATGACCAGGTTGTGGTACATATGCTCGGTCAGATGGGGGATGAAGGGTGCCAGCACCTTGGTGAGGGTCACCAGTGCGTCGTACAGGGTGTGATAGGCGGCCCGCTTGTCGCGCTGGGCATCCTCTCCGGCGGCCTGACCCTTGCGCCAGAAGCGTCGCCGTGACCTGCGGACATACCAGTTGGACAGATCCTCCACGAAGCTTTCTACGTGTTCGGTCGCCCTGTCCGGCCGATAATGAGTAAGATCGGAGTCCACACCAGCTATCAGTTCGTGCATGCGGGCATACATCCACTGATCAAGCACGGCCCTTTCTTCTAACGGGAGTTCGTCTCCCTGTGGTGCGAACTCATCGATTCGCGCATAGGTGACAAAGAAGGAGTAGATGTTCCACAGCGGGATGACGAAGCGTCGCCGAATCTCATCGGCCGTACCGTAGCCAAAGAGGACATTTCCCGTGGGGTTGGAAGTGATGTAGAGCCACCGCATCACATCTGCCCCGATCTCGTCCGTGGCATCGTCAAACCAGATGGCGTTGCCGGCGCTTTTGTGCATTTCCTCGCCGTTTTCGTCCAGAACCAGGCCGTGGCCCAGTACTGTGCGGAAGGGCGGACGACGCTCCAGCGCCGTACTCATGGCCAGCAGAGAGTAGAACCAGTTGCGAAACTGGCCAGGGAAGCTCTCTGTGATGAAATCCGCCGGGAACCACTTCTCCCAGTAGCTGCGGTCCGTCAGGTAATGCAGGGTGGAGTACGCCACAATGCCTGCATCCAGCCAGGGATTTCCCACGTCCGGTATACGGCTCATCGTGTCGCCGCACTCCGGGCAGCGCAGCTGTACGCCATCGATCCAGGGTTTGTGGGGAGTATGGGCGGCGAACTCCTCCCATCCAGCCACGGCCCGCTCGCGCAGCTCCTCGCGGCCGCCGATGACATCAAAGTGCTCGCAGTCCTCCCCGTCGCACATCCAGATGGGTAGCGCCAGCCCCCAGTAGCGCTTCTTGGATATCATCCAGTCACTCATATTGCGCAGCCAGTCCAACTCGCGCTCCTCGCCGAATTCGGGGATCCAGTTGATCCGGGTGACCACGTCCATGATTTCCTGCCGCCACGGATCCATGGCGATGAACCATTCGTCCACCAGCCGGAAGACCAGCTCTTCGTTACAGCGCCAGCACACCGGATAACGGTGGGTTATGCGTTCTTCCCGGAGGAGAATGCTCCGGTCGCGCAGAGCCGATACAATAGTTGGCCCCGAACTGTGCGCCTGCAGATCAGAAAGGAAACCGTACTCATCCCCGAACACGCCGAACTCGTCCAGCGGAGCCAGAACGGGGAGATCGAACTCCTGACCCAGGGTGAAGTCTTCCTGGCCGCATCCCGGGGCTATGTGCACGCATCCGCTGCCCTCCTCGGGATCGACGTCTTCCCAGGAGATGATCACAGGTACCACGTCCGTCTGTGCTGGTAGGTCGGGGAATGGTCCCTCGTATTCCTTCCCCACCAGGCGTGAACCGGGGAAACGGTGGACGATACTCGGATCCTCACCAAAAATGCGCTCCGCGGCATCCTCTGCCAGCAGGTAGTGTTCTCCATCGTGGGCGACTTCGACGTATTCCTCATCCGGGTTCACTGCCACGGCTGTATTGGCCGGAAGCGTCCATGGTGTAGTGGTCCACACCAGAATGTAACGACCGGTTCCGTCCCGCAGGGGCAGGCGCACGTAGATGCTCGGGTGAGTAACCTCCTTGTAGCCTTCAGTGACAATCTCGTGCTCGCTGAGACCCGTTCCGCATCTGGTACACCAGGGCATCACATCATGCCCCCGGTACACGAGGCCCCGCTCGTGAACCGTCTTCAGAAAGTGCCATATGGTATAGTTGTTTTCCTCGGACATGGTGAAATATGAGTTGTCCCAATCCATCCAGTATCCGAGTCGTTTCGATTGCTCTGTCTGGATGCGGGAGAATTTCAGTACTCTCTCCCTGCACTTGTTGACGAAGTCAGCGATTCCGTAGTCCTCGATCTCCCGCTTGGAGTTGAGTCCGAGCTCCTTCTCCACCTCGACCTCGACCCAGAGTCCCTGACAGTCGAAGCCATTCTGGTAGCGCTGCTCGTAGCCCTTCATGGTGTTGAAACGCTGGAACAGATCCTTGTAGGTTCGTCCCCAGGCGTGGTGCACACCCATGGGATTATTGGCAGTGATGGGACCATCCAAAAAAGAGAACCTTGTTTCCGACCCATCATTGCGGGTCAGGTAGGCATCGACGATGCCCTCTTCTTCCCACCACGCGAGAATATCTTCCTCCAGTGAAGGATGATCGACTTGTCCTGGTACTGGTTTGAACACGTAATCACTCCCCCTTATTCGCTCAGTGGTTCGGCCGCCGACCGTCAGCATAGAAAAAGCCGCCCCTCGTCCGGGACGGCGCAGATGACCGCGGTACCACCCTGATTGACCCAACATAGCGGATGGGTCCTCTCACTGTACGGCACTTGGCAAAATGCCGCTGCACAATAACGGGTGCGTCCGGCTCGGCCTACTGTACTGCTGGTTCAGCCTGCGACTCCGGAAGGATTTGCAGCAGCGGTTTCGGACCCGTTCGCAGCACTCCGGGCTCTCTGTGCCGGCGACCACTGTGCACATGTTTCCATCATCGTCTATCCTCATTTTCCGTTAAATGATAGCACAGCAGCTGGGAGAATCCAAGGCTTTCTGCTTGAGACAGAACAATGACAGGCATTGTCGGATAGAAAGAGTTTGTCCGGTGACCCCCGCCATTTGCCTCTCGCTGAACACACGAGGGATGGGAGGGTGATAACTGAGCAGCGATTGGTGGATGCCGGGACACGATCTGACTGGTGTTTCACACTTCACCTCGCAGACTTCAGATGCAGGCAATCGGCTCGACGAAACCGCCGATGAGGGGGGCGAAAAACGCCCCAGGAGCGGGCTTGCCAATTCCCGTCTTCCCCTGCTATGATTTATGAACGCGGCCGGAGGCTAGTGGCCGCCTGAGCTGCTGCGGTTGCGAGGTACAACAAGTTATGCTATATTATTTCACGGCGCGCGGGAGACCCCCGCGAGAATTAGCTCGCTGGCGTAGCTCAACCTGGTAGAGCAGCTGATTTGTAATCAGCAGGCTGTCGGTTCAAATCCGTCCGCCAGCTCCATACAAGTGGAGAGGTACCGAAGCGGTCAAACGGGGCAGACTGTAAATCTGCTGGCATACGCCTTCGGAGGTTCGAATCCTCCCCTCTCCACAGAAAACGTTTTGCGTCGCGGGGTGGAGCAGTCTGGTAGCTCGTCGGGCTCATAACCCGGAGGTCGTGGGTTCAAATCCCACCCCCGCAACCAATTTGCCGGGCTGACGTAGCTCAGTGGTAGAGCGCGTCCTTGGTAAGGACGAGGTCACGGGTTCAATCCCCGTCGTCAGCTCCACTTTTTGCCGTAGCAGTATAAGGTTTTGAAGTCGCGGGGTGGAGCAGTCTGGTAGCTCGTCGGGCTCATAATCCGGAGGTCGTGGGTTCAAATCCCACCCCCGCAACCAACCTTCGCCCCAGATGGCGATCCCATCTGGGGTAGTTTTTTGCGCGAGGCATAGATTCCTGTTCTTGCAGATCTTTCTAGTCATCATGTAAAATGTAGACGATTTTCGGCTGATTGACCCTTCCCAGAAGGAGGTCAGAAGAGATGGCAAAGGCGAGGTTTGAGCGCACGAAGCCGCACGTAAATGTAGGTACGATAGGTCACGTTGATCACGGCAAGACGACACTGACGGCTGCGATGACGTTGTTG
>PUMM01000167.1 GCA_003551365.1 Clostridia bacterium | reverse complement strand
TCCCGCCTCCAGCCGTCTGTCCAGCTCATCCTCTCGCGCAGATTCATCCTCATCCGTAGGAGCATAGGGCACCAGAATATCTTGAAAGCACACATCACCGGATGCGCTCTGCAAGCAGGCATCCACCCCAGACCCATATCGGGTGCCGTGTAGCTCAACCAGAAACTCCACGTTGCCGTGAAATGCTGCATATGTCGCGTTAGCTGACCCCACCCATAACCTCGAGCTTCTGCCGGCATCTGCCACAAACATTTTGCCATGCAACCCCCGTAGCTCCCCGTCCTCCGGATATTCTTCTTCTGCTTCGGCTTCGTCCGGGCCGGCTCCCATGACCGCCGGATCATCCCCAATCATGTATATCTGCTTGAATCGCTCGCGCACCTCGGGATCGGTATCAGCAATAGACTCAGGTTCCGAGACGAGTATGTGCTCCTCGCCCTGCCCGGCCAACCTCGCCAGGAGTCGCGAAGACACAAACGGCGAAATCACCAGAACGCGATCTCGACGTCCAGAAAAGGGCCAGGTCCTCGTTTTACCAGCTCCCGGAGCCCAGAACCTGTAATCCGTGAACCCATCTGGAAGATCAAACTGCACCCGGCGAATCTCATATTGAACACGGTCGACACGCCTCTGGGTGGTATCATCCAGAGGCTCAGTGGCTATGGTCGAAAGCGTCTCGACGAGATTGCCCAGAGGATGATTCCGCGAATAAGCGTTGACCCGATCCCGTAGCTGCCCTCCAAGTACCAGCATCATGTCCCAGGAATGGTCAAACGTTAGATTGCGGCTCATAACGAGAAGGCGATACCACACCTCTCCACTCTCTCCGACAAAACGAAGGACCCAGACTTTGGGATGAAAAGATGCTCCCTCACGTGACAGGTTAACCTCGTGCACTGAGCTCTCGAGGTAGCTGAATAGCCGGTTGTACGATGGGGGAATCCTGATCCTCCCGGCCTGACAGAACAAGCTCATCCGGTCGGAGTACTGCCGCAGCGCATCGAGAAGTGCAATGGGATCCAGATCCGAAAAGTGCTCCGTCTCATCCCAATCGAAAACGGTGAATGACAGGGGGGCAACGAGGAGGGAGGCGAGATCCAGGGTATAAGTAGTTGCTACAGTGCAATCCAGACTGAAGCCTACGGGTGGTCGCAGAGCTTCGGTGAACATGTTGCGGTCCATCGGATCAAGCATCGGCCTCTTCCTCCAGAGGCTGCAAAATGTCTCGTAGTATGGTGCGGGCCACCCGCCACCGGAAATCTAGGCGGGATGTGCCGGAGGCACCCCCCCAACGCTCTCTCGCGCGCTGGTTAGAGAGGCGCGCTCGTTTCCTCTTGATTTGCCATTCCCGGTGCGCAAGAAGATTCCTCACTGTATCTGATTCAACCAGGTCCATATGCCCCACACCTCTATCAACCCAACGACATGCCAGATCAATCCAAGTGTCCACAAAACTCCTGGTCGGGTGGGTAATTCGCCTGTTCTGAGCAAATACAGTGCGCCAGAAATCTTTCCGGTCCCAGCTCATGACTTCGGGTCCCAGGTTTATCAGCTCACTCCACGAAGCTTTGACTCCTGCTGCATAGCGAGACATCAATTCTCCATCATCATTGTCTTGCGCCAGGTAAAAGTTATATAGAAGCATCGCACCATGCATGATAGTGGAGAAGTTCCTGGCATGCATCAATTGGGTCCACAGAGCCGGGGGCATCTCCGTGAGAAGGGGATGCTCCCACGGATAATCAGGGGCATCCGAACCCCTTTCCATGAGCAGAAACCAGAGTAAGGATCCGGTACAGGTTTCCGATATGCGATTCATCAAATAGCGCGACTCTTCTGTCGTCAGATCAAAACTGGCCCGGTAAGGAAAGTGCGAGGGACGGTCCGGAAGGCCCTGATGCCAATTCGGAGCACGCAGGTGCTCGTCCGTTACACGGGACTGCCCATCCCGGTGATGCCGGTCAAGATGCTGGTGATATTGTCCACGAGAGCCCGTAAAGAGTCGGATGCCCCAAGCGCTCAAGCCCTGCCAGTAAATCTCACTCGGCAAACGTTTGAGGTTGTTCCTGGCTTCGATTCCAATTACTCCATCAGCCTCGTCCTGTCTGGCCAAACCGTTAATGAGGCTGATCTCCCGTTTCCGGGCTGCAACGCGAGCACCGTCATCTCCAACTCCCCGCTGTTCGAGACGGATGTATGTCCACGGGATGAACAGGAAGTAGCGGGCGCGAGTCTGAATCGTGCTTATGCCTGGGAACAGAAGGTCGGAGAAGGCATCCCTTACCGTGCCGATACCCAGCTCGTCCACCGCATCTTGTTCGCCGAGGAGACTCATGACGTCCATCACCCGACGCCTTTCCCTGCGCGAGTAGTCCATCCAGCTAAGAGTTGATTCCAATGCCAATCCACCCTCCAATCTCGCTCAGAAAAGGACCCTGGGACCACAAAGAGTTTATCTCCAGATAGCACATTGGGAACATATATTCTCGCCAGGACTTCGCAAACCTCCATTAGCCAGTAACCACTCAACAAAGTCGAGTGCGCCAGTCCCCAACTCACGTGCTGCGAGACGGTGCATCGCTCACGCCGTGCTTACGGCACAGCTCCGCTATCATAATATCTTCCCGCATTGCGGTGAGGAAACCGACTACTGCTTCTGCCTCCCCAATCTCTCCTAAGAGTATTCTAACCCCGGGTGACCCTCTACCCTAAAACTGCCCCAGGCTGGATGAAGCACGCCAAGATCTTCATTTGTGCGAACCCATGGGGCTCTAGATCCAGGCATCATGCATCACCCTCTTGTAATGGATTTATTCTGACCACACTGCCCTTTTCAATCGTACTCCCGACGCTTATCTCCGCTCTACAGGCGTCAGCCATTCTCATTCAGGATTTCTCTTATCTTCCTGTCACCCGCCAACTCATTCGCCACATCAGGCCTGCTCATCTTTGCAGCTATGTTTCTCAGATACGACTTCAGCAAGCGCGGATCATCCAGCGCGGAGGCCGGTATCTCGATGACATCCCAGCCCTGCAGTTCCAATTCGTTGCGCAAGTACCTGTCATAATCCCGCTGCTCCCTATTGCCGTGAATGCCTTTGGAAAGTCCGTCAAGATATATGGCAATGCGGACGCGCCCCGGATGGTCCTGTTCATACACAAAGTCGGGGGTGGTTGATCGACCGATGTCACGCAGTTCGATGATCATCTGGCCATCCGGCCTTCCCAGCCCGGCGGCCTCCAGGATGTTGCGCAGACGCAGCTCAGGCGAGTGCGTGACCTCGCCACCCCCCTCTGTACGAACCGGATCCTCTGCCGGCAGACTGTGTTGCTGCACGAGGCGTTGACTGCAATCGCGCAGCAGGGCGAGCGCGGCATGGCGGTTTAGCTCACCGTGGTGAAACATATTGTCATACCGCAGAATGCAGGCATAACAGCTCGCCTCACACTGCTCCTCGCAATCCTCCAACATCTCCACAGCTACGGACGCGATCTCGGTCCAACGCTCCACGATCTGATCAAGCAGACCGGAGCCCCCCGGCATCGGATCATAGAGCAATAGTTCGAATAAATCTCCAGATCCGTGTAGGGAAATGTACTCGAGATCATCTTCCTCCATCTCGAGTACCTGAGCCGACGCCAGGCGCAGGGCCTCCGCGAGACTGACCGCATCCGAACGGGCATCGAGGTCCGCAAACTTCAATGCGTCCACCTCGGCCTCCGCCACGAGCCCGATGTTCTCTGGCACTCTCCCGCACTGCTCCAGGTGAACTTCTCGGAAGCTCTCCAATTCTGCCTCGGACGCACCCGGTGGACGTACGGCCCCACATACCTGACACACAGGATACCCCAGCTCGGGAGGACTGCGACGAATCTCCCTGGCGGGCCCCACATTCACCAAACGCAGCGACTGCCCGTACAGGTGCTGTACTTCCCGTTCACACGGTTGAAGTTGATAGGCCACCCCTCCCCGCCTCTTGCGTTGCAGGTGACCGAATACGGCTACCGGCATAGCAAAGCGGTGTTTCTCCTGATCGCTGATCTGGGAGAGAAATGCCAGATCGACGTCGCTGATGGGTACGACGTCTAGTTGCGCTCCCTCCCCAGCCGAATATTCGCCCCGACGCCGCTGGATGAGGGGTTCGACCACCTCTGTCTCCGGGTCCACGAAGTACTCCTCTGCCAGCTCCCGCTCCGTCTCCGCCGGGAACTTGTATCGGCTAACCCGGTAGGCATGCCTGACGGCGTAGAGCCGATTCCCCGGGACAAACTCCCGCAGGGCGATGGACGGGGAACGGGTAATGGCCAGACTGTCACCCAAGCCATCCTCTGTCATCGAGGCCCTCGCCTCGATACCCTCCTCGTACATACCATAGCCGGGCAGCACTCCTTCTCTGGCCAGAGCGGTCAGTGTATAAGTCTGAAGGCTTGTTTCGCTCATCTCCTCAATCAGCCGGTCACAGCGTCGGGCCAGAAACCGATCATGCGGTTCCAGTAATCCGGTCGCTTCTCTCTCTCGTATATGGGTGCGAGTTTCTCGTGCCCACTGAAGGCGGGTATAGAGCGTCCGGACTGCCGCGCGTAACGACTCTACGAAGCCACCCACGTGGCGGGCCAATTGGTCGCGGTCTACCTCCCGCTTCGCCTCCTCCGGCCACCGCGAGAACACGTCTTCGACCAGATTACGCAGCGAATCACGATACCTGTCGAGACAGGTCTGCAATAACGAGAAATCCGGTATATCGGAGCGAAAGCGCCTGCCCTCGTGAAAGAGATAGTCACGGATGTAGGGGGGAAAAGCCTCCCGCAGTGCATCGATCAGCTGCGTCACTTCCTCGCCCTCCGACTCAGCAATCTCCCGCCTTTTCAACTCGGAGATTAG
>PUMM01000008.1 GCA_003551365.1 Clostridia bacterium | reverse complement strand
GCCGCACCTATAGCATCCAGCGGCTCCATGCCCGCCCGAACCATCCGCACAATCTCCTCTGTGTTGTTTCCGTGGCGGTTGAACGGAGTACCGGCATCAGTGCCCATGGCTACCCGGACACCCGCCTCCAACGCCAAACGAAAGCTGTTGAGATGACTGTCCCGGGCGGCCTCCGCCTTGCGCACCGCATACTCTGGTATACCGCTCTCCGTGCCAGCGGACACTATTTCGTCAGTGGCACTCAGAGTGGGAACCAACCAGGCATCGTTCTCGACCATGAGTTGCACCGTCTCTTCATCCAGATAGAGACCATGCTCCACAGAATCCACCCCCGCACGCACCGCATTTCGGATGCCCTCTGCTCCCTGGGCATGAGTAGCGGAACGGCGGCCGGCCTTGCGCCCCTCGGCAATTGCGGCACGCATCTCTGCTTCCGTCAACTGTGCGGCTCCGGGTTCCACCCCTGGAGTCATCACTCCCCCGGTGGCCATGACCTTAATGACATCTGCCCCCGCCTTGAGCTGTTCTCTCGCCGCCTGCATGGCATCGGCTTCACCGTCAGTCTCTCGGCCCATGATATGACCGTGCCCTCCGGTCATGGTTATGACACGACCGGCAACTTGCATCTTTGGCCCCGGTATCAAGCCATCGGCCACGGCCCGGCGCAGCGACATCTCCAGGTGGTCTATTCCGCCCAGATCTCTGACCCTGGTGATGCCGGAATCCAGAGTGCGTCGCAGGTGCCGGGCTCCCTGCAGCACGACCATTCCCGCGTCCTGTTCACCCAAGCTGCGCATGGGATCTGGCGAGGCATCCAGCAGGCAGTGAGTGTGACAGTCGATCAACCCGGGCAGCACTGTGCACCCGGTCATATCAACCCGTTCGGCGTCACGCGGCAGATGGACGTCTTCGCCCCTTCCGACTCGCTGGATCCGCTCATCTTCCACCAGTATTGCGGCATTGTCGACAGGTTCCTTTCCCGTTCCCGGCACAACAGTCGCTCCACAATACGCCCTGATCATCTCTCTGACCTCCTACCTGATATTCGTCGGACGGAATTTTTCCCAGAGCCGCTCACTCTCGACTTCTGAGAAACGCGTCCCTCCTCATAACTTCTTTGAGCGTGAAACGATTCCCCCATACTGCGACCAGCATCTGACCAGCTGCCCGGGGCAGGAAGGCGGGCGGAGAGTCCAAGTCGAACATGTCGGGTGGAGGGAGTGAGACAGATGGAACGGAAACGGGCGCAGATTGATGCAGATGAACTGGTTCATTTCACCCGGAAGTTGATACAGACACCCAGCCCCAGTGGCGAGGAGGATACTGTCGCTGAGCTGACCGCCCGGGAGATGCATCGGCTCGGCTTTGACCGGGTATACGTCGATGAACTCAACAACGTCATCGGTCACATAAACCCACAGGGTAGTCCCCTGGTCATGTTGAACGGCCACCTGGACCACGCCGAAATCGGCGATATGTGCGAACCGTTTTCCGGTGCCATAGTGGAGGGGGAGCACTACGGACGCGCGGAACCAGTGATACGAGGTCGGGGGGCCTGCGACATGAAGGGGGCAGTGGCCGCAATGATTCATGCCGCAGCTGCCTTCGCCCGTAGAAATGGAGATCCGCGGGGAGGGGTGGTGGTCACTGCTGTAACACTGGAAGAGAAAGGGGAGGGCGATGGAACCAGACATGTCCTCGATCAGGGCGTCACAGCCGATTTCGCCGTATGCGGAGAGGCTACCAACCTGCGGGTAAGCACGGGGCATCGCGGGAAGTTTAACGTCCAGATAACCACGCGTGGAGAGACCGCCCATGCCTGCGATCCGGATCGCGGCCGCAACGCCATTACCGACATGCATCTGTTTCTGACCCATCTGCAAAGCAGCTACCGCCTGCCAGAGCATGAACTCCTCGGGCGCTGTACCTGCACTCCCGTGGACATATGGGCGCAGCCGGGAGCCAATAGTCCCGTCATACCCGATCGATGTTCGGTAATCCTCGATCGACGCACCCTACCTGGGGAGACAGCCCGGGGAGTAATCGCGGAGATACAGAGCATCATAGAGACCATCCGCGTGGAACACCCTGCCTTTCGCGCCGGGGTAGAGATCGTGACAAGAACCTCTCCCCTTCTCCTGAAACCGGACGAGCCGGTGGTCACGCGGGTGCGGGAGGCCAGGGATCAGGTCATGGGATGCGGGGCTCCCCTGACCAGCTGGCGTTTCGGCACTGACGCCCCGTATATCAACCAGCGAGGAATACCATGTGCGGGTCTTGGTCCAGGCGATGAGACATTCGCCCATACCAACGATGATCATCTAGCCATCGACGATCTTCTGCTGTCGGCAAAGATATACGCACGATTGCTCGAGAATAATTGCCTCTGAACAGAACCAGGCCCGAACAACTGCACGGGGGTACCGCATTCGGCCAGTACACTTCATATAGGAGGGTTATCTGGTGCGAATAATTGCAGGAACGGGTCGATGTATGGCGAATTAGAAAGGATGAGGTTTTCAATTGCCGCAAACGATAATACTGGAGACCTCTCACATCTCATGATGGTACCCGTCCAGACAATAGTCCTGCGGGCGCAATGCCCGACAGAGAAGTTGTCACAATGCGAGCAAAAGGTGACCATCAGAGGGAGGCAGCGCGGCATACCAGTAAATGGGTGGAGGGATAAAATGGATAAATACGTGTGTACAGTCTGCGGTTACGTCTATGATCCGGAAGAGGGCGATCCTCAAGGCGGAGTGGATCCCAATACTGCCTTTGAGGACTTACCGGACGACTGGGTCTGTCCTTTGTGTGGGGCCGGCAAGGACCAATTCGAAAAAGAAGGTTGAATGGTACTGCACCGGTCCGCTCGGCAGCTCGACTGGTGCAGAAGACTTGCGTGTCAACCGGCCCCGGCTACCTTTCGACGGTAAGTCCGGGGCCGGTGTCGCTGCCGATTCAGCAGTTTTCCTCTCCGGGAACCGTCCGCCCCTCGTACCTCAGGACGAGATCAAAACCCAATTCGCGGATGGTCTCCCCCATCTCCTTCTGCGTCTTCTGATGCAGCGGGAGCTCATCCATACTGGCCAAACGGGCAACTATGCGCGCCACCCGGGCGGCATCCATCTGCAGAAATCTCTCGTTCACCTTATCCAGAGAATCCCAGTATGTGTGCCCCCAACCCCGCGGAGCTCCACTGGTGCCCTGGCGCTTTGAGCGCAGTGTAGCTGCTGGTATCCCGCGACGGGCAAACGGATACATGTCGGAGTACAGACTCATCGAGTCCCCCACCGACATATCGGCCTCGTACATCTCATGCGTCATATCGTTGAAGAACCGCACCGCTTCCGGCCATCCCTGCAGGACCAGTTGACAACGGTCGCCCCGGCCAGCGCCGTCGAGATTGAGCATGAAGGCAACGGACTCCTCCTCATTCTGCCCGGCGTGATACTCCGAGCCCATCAGTCCCATCTCTTCCTGGGCAAAGGCAACGAAGCGAATGGTCCTGTCCAGCGAATCGGCATGGGGTGCCAGCGCTCGCAGTGCCTCCAGGGCCACGGCCACTCCCGCCCCATTATCCGCAGCCGACTGGCTAATGTCGTGTCCGTCATAGTGGCCACCCACAATTATGACTTCGTCCGAGTCCTCACTGCCCCCGATCTCAGCCACTACATTATAGGAGGTGGTCTCATATACCTCATTGGATGACTCTATCCGCACGCGCAGTTCGTCTTCCGAACCGAGGCGCAGCATCTCGTGGCCCGTTTCGTACGAGACGGATATGGCCGGCACTTCACACGCGCGGCCGAATCGGGCCGACCCCGTTTCGGGCAGTCCCCCCGGCTCTCCCCGCATCCAGATGAATCCGACCGCACCGGCTTCTAGAGCCCGGCCCAGTTTCTCTCCGCGGTGCATGGTGCGATGATAGAAACTCGGCGTTGCCGTCGTCACCATGACGATGGCGCCATCCATGTCTTCTTTCCGATCCTCATAGGTCTGCGGGTGGCCATCTCCCAGGTAGACCAGCGGAGCCTCCACTTCCCCAGACGGGCAGTAGGGTAGCGCTATGCAGTCCATCCCTCTGTCCACTGGTGCTGTGACTGTCAGCGCAGTCGACTTCCGCTTCCAGCCCGGGCACGTGAAACTTTCCCGGTAGGTGCGGTCGGCACCAGCCTGTCTGAATTGCTCCTCGATGAACTCCGAGGCGCGCCGCTCCTCCTCACTTCCCCCGAAACGCGAACCAAAACCATCAACCAGCTGTGTAAGAAACTCCATTCCGGAACGACTCAGGTAAAGGTCAGCCACGATGTCCCGATCCACATCTGCAAACACATCGATGCCTCCTTAAGATAAGCAAAGTCACCCAGCTATTCTTCTCGCAACACACCGTAACCTGCAAGAAATTCCGCTTCCAATCTCCGCTGGCAGATCACCGGTCGCGTGGCTGAACCGCACCCGCACAGCCGCTGCCCGGAACTTTTTGCGCACAGATCAGTCTAAAACTTTGTAGTTATAGCAGTTGTTGCATGCAAAATACAGGAGGTGGAATGCCATGCCGCACACGAGACTATCACTCGCCATCGTAGTGTTCATATCGATCGCCGTACTGGCAACACTCGCACTGTACTCACCCTCCACGGCCCGTGCCGGAGGGCCTACGCCCGACCGCCAGACCATCACGGTGGAGGCCACCGGCACCGTGCAGAGCGTAGCAGACATGGCCCGCATACAGATTGGCGTCCACAATAGAGCCCCGACGGCCGCGGAAGCGGTACGCGAAAACTCACGGCAGATGGAGGCCGTCATCGACGCACTCATCGCCACGGGCATCGACAAAAACGACCTCTCCACATCGCGCTATTGTGTCTCGCCGGTGTATGAGCACCCCAACGGTCAGGAGAGAATGCTGCTGGGATTTTCGGTGGATAACCGCGTCAATGCTTTGTCGCGCGACATCGCCCATCTGGGCGAGACCATCGACAGTGCAGTACAGGCAGGAGCCAACACCGTGGACAGCATCGCTCTGGAGGCATCTGACCGGGAGAGCCTGGAAGACGAAGCCATCAACCTGGCAGTCAGACGGGCTCGCGACAAGGCAGAGGTGGCAGCTGAAGCCGCCAACCAGTCGATCATCGGCGTGCAGTCAATGCAGGTCACCCACGATGTGGTCGGCGTCGCTCGCATGGTGGTAGAAGACGCGACCCACCTGGGGGTTCCCATAATGCCGGGGCAGATTTCCGTAAATGCCACGGTGCAGATAGTGTTCGAAATGAGTGAGTAGTGCAGTGGGGGCGGTGGCTCACATACTGGGATCATCGCTCCCATATCTCCTGTCTCATCTCGCACACCACCCGCCTCATATTCCCGACAGAACTGCCATCCGCGCAAAACTGCCCAGTTGTCCCGCCGAAGTCCTCCCGATGATCCGATGGTTTGCTGTGTCGGGGGGTAGGACACAATGCCTCATCCCTCGCTATATCTTCACCCCGCACACATATATCCCAAAACAGCACTTGCCCATGCAGATCGCCATCCGCCAACATCTCATAGGGCGGACCAACACCGCACCGAAGCACCTCACAGGGCCTCAAAGTCCCCATCCGGTGTAAACGCGCGGCTCGCGAAGACCACGTCAGACTGTCGCCCCGGGAAAACAGTGGACGACCGCCACTCCCCGCGGATGGAGGATTGAATCCTCGCCAGCAATACTCGGTTCGGACATAAATCAGCGTGCCCGGCAAATCTCCCCTGAGTCTGCGCAACCCATACGCAACCAGGTTCTGCCGTACAGGTATTTCCGCCGGTCATATGGCTAAGGGTGAGCTAGCCGATCAGAAGCTCATGTGCGCCGTCACTACATTGTTCTCGCACGCTGCTATTGGCCGGCCATAACGGTATGTGCTAGCATCGTCAGGAGAAGATACACGGCATTTCACCAACTATGACCACTACACAGCACAGTCACCGGGCTAAACCCCGACCGATGGAACCCACATCAAATATAGCCGTCTGGAACTGGGTAAGGGAGGTCAAAATCGTGCCGCTTCTGGATGTCAGAAATCTGAGTAGAGTTTATGTGAGTGGACAGCAGCGCGTATTTGCCCTGCGCAATATTTCCTTCGAGGTTGATTCGGGAGAGTTCATGTCCATCATGGGCCCCTCAGGATCCGGCAAGTCCACACTGATGAACGTTCTCGGCTGCCTGGATCGACCGACCGACGGGGACTATCTGATCAACGGAAGGTCAGTGCTGGAGCTCAGGACGGGCGAACTGGCCGACCTCCGTGGCGGCGAGATCGGCTTCGTATTTCAGACATTCAACCTGATACCGTCTCTCTCTGCCCAGAGCAATGTCGAAGTGCCCATGATGTACCGGGGGCATCCGGCCCGGGTGCGCCGTACGAGGGCTCTGGAGGCACTGGAGCGAGTCGGTATAGAGCACCGGGCAGATCACCTGCCCAGCCAGTTGTCCGGGGGAGAACAGCAGCGCGTGGCCCTGGCGCGTGCTCTATCCACTGATCCCGCGCTAATCCTGGCAGACGAGCCAACCGGAAATCTTGACTCGGAGACGAGCAAATCCATCATGCAGTTACTGTCCCGCATAAATGAGTCGACAGGTGTCACTATCATACAGGTCACACACGACGATGACATGGCCACCTACGGAGAACGCCTGGTATCGCTGTACGACGGGGAGATCACCGAGGACGAGCATCTGAACCATCCGACTGCCGCTGACGGTTCATCGGAAGGAGTGACGGTCTGAGTCATGCTGCAGAGAATCCTGGGGGCAGTGGTGATTGCGGCGCTGCTCATAACCGGCGGTGCTTACGCCTACAGAACCCTGCTGACAGTACCGGAGACCGAGGAAGAAATAACTTACGCCACAACCGAGGTAGAACGGGGAGACCTGCACATAACGGTACAGGGGTCCGCCAATCTGAATCCCCGCTATTCGGAGCAGGTCGAGGCCCGCAGTGATGGCACCCTCGAAGAGGTCCTCATCGAGCAGGGGGATACTCTGGAGGAGGGTGAGGTGGTCGCGCGGATGAGCAGTGAGGCTCTTCTGGAGGAACTTGAACAGATGGAGCGAGAGCTGGACCGGGCCAGGGAGGAGCTGGGTATGGCCCTTGGCGTCGACCCGCAAGAGGCTCTGGATATGGATCCGAATCAGGGAGTAGGGATAACTGCGCCCATGGACGGTCGGGTGCAGAGCATCGAAGTGGACGAAGACCACGATGTTGACCGGGCCAGTGTCGTGGCAGAGATCATCGACGATTCCAGCGTCCTGGTGGAAGCGGAATTCTCGCAGTCGCAGTTCGAGGACATAAAAGAGGGCATGACGCTCGAGATGTACCCCGACGCTTTCTCGGGAACCGTCGACGGCGAGGTTGTGGATGCCAATCCCGTGCCCGTCCCCCGGGATAACCGCTACATTCACGAGGTCACGGTCAAGGCCGATAATCCGGGACTGCTGCAGCCCGGACATGCGATGGACATATCTCTCGGATCTGGAACGGTTGAGGCGGAGGTGGCCGGATACTCCGATGAGACCCTGGTATGGTCACAGGCCGAGGGAACGGCAGTCGATATTCCGGTCCGGGAATGGGAATCTGTACAAGAGGGCGATACTCTCGTGGTTCTAGGCGGATCCGATACGCGGGACTTCATATATGATGAACAGATTCGCATTGAAGATAAACAGCGAGAAGTGGAGGAGAAGCGTCAGCTGGAGGACCGCCTGGATATCCGGTCACCCATAGATGGAATGGTGGGACATGTGATGATCCCGGAAGGCGGCCACGAAATCTCCGAGGGCCAGAATATTGCTGCCATCGTCGACACCTCGATGATGTCAGCCACCATAGAGGTGGACGAAGTAGACATAGTGAATCTCGATCAGGGGATGGAGGCAGAGGTCACCATCGACGCCTTCCCCGGGGAGGTCTTCCCGGGCGAGGTCACCGGCATTGATATGATGGGTCGCGACGAGGAAGGAGTCACTGTTTACCGGGTACAGCTGGATGTCCGAGATACCGACAGGGTAAGCCCGGGCATGACCGGTAACGTCTCCATATTTGTGGATGAAGCGGAAGATGTGCTTCTGATTCCCATTGAGTCGGTCTACGCTGAGGAAGACCAGGTCATGGTTGAAGTGCTCGAGGACGACGGTCGGGTCGAAGCACGCGAGATCGAGGTTGGCCTCATAGGCCCTCGTTACGCCGAAGTGCAGAGCGGCCTCGAGGAGGGAGAAGACGTGATCACCGGAAGCACGGAGGATCTTCTCGATCAGGAGGACCTGGATGAGGACACTCCCGGTATCCTGCCGCAGGGTGGCGGGTGATTTTCGTGTCCATGCACCAACAGGGTCCGAAGCGCAACCTATTCATCCGCGCCTGGTTTGGGATGCAGACTGCAGTCTCCGGTGTGTTTGCCCACAAGCTCCGCAGCGCCCTGACCGTACTGGGGGTCATGATTGGCGTCGCTTCGCTGCTGGTGCTGCTGGCCATCGGCCATGGGGCTCAGACGGCTATCGAAGAGCAGTTCGAAAGCCTCGGTGCCAACCTGATCCGGGTGGAATCACATCGATGGGACATTCGGCTGACCACAGAAGACGCCACTGAAGTCACAGAACGGGTCCCGCCTGTCATCAAGGGCATGCCGCTCCTCAGGGATGAAGAGACACAGGTGAGATACCGCAGGCTCGTCGAGGATCTCCCGGTGATCGGTGTCACGGAAAACATGCTGGATGTGCGGGACCAGAGCATGGAGATTGGACGATTCTTCTCGCACCTGCATGTGCGGGAGCGAATGCAGGTGGCTGTACTGGGTCACGGTATGGCCGAGTTCCTTTTCGGTAACCAGAATCCCATCGGTGAGGGAATCTACCTGGAAGGGCAACGATTCACCATAATCGGCGTTCTGCAGGAGATGGGCGAGGGCATGGCCGACGACATCGACAGTCAGATAGTAGTGCCGATAACTGCTGCCCAGCGCGCGCTGCTAACAGGTCGGGTAGACGAGCTCTGGTTCAAGGCTTCCAGCGCGGAAACGGTGGATCCGGCCATCGTACAGGTCAGCCGCATAATGCGCCATAAGTTCAACCTCGAAGACATTGATGAAGAAAGAGACGAGGAGGATAGAGACGAAGAGCCGGAACCTGCCGCCTCCGGCGGGCCATTGCGGGGATCACCGCAGAGAATGGTGTCGACAGTACAGATGGATCCCCGCCAACACCAGCCGGACAGAGGTGACCCTTCCGAGCCCGAACTGACCATAACCAATCTCAACGCTCTGGTGGACGAGGCCGGAGAGGCCAGTCGAGTCATGACGGCCATGCTTGCCGGCATTGCGTCAGTGGCTCTGCTGGTGGGAGGGCTGGGCATTATGAACATAATGCTGGTATCCGTTGCCGAGAGAACTCGCGAAATCGGCATCCGCAAGGCCCTCGGAGCGCATCCTCTGGATCTGGTTTACCAGTTCATAGTTGAGGCACTGCTCCTCAGTTCGGCTGGCGGTGCACTGGGTGTGGCGGCAGGTTATGTCGGGGCAGGTGTGGCCGGGCTGTATGGCATAGAGACGCTGCTGACCACCAGCGCTTCGATGGTGGCTTTCTTCGCCGCCGTTGGAGTCGGCATACTCTTCGGTGTCTATCCCGCCTACACTGCCGCACAAATGGAACCCGTCGAGGCTCTACGTCACCGTTGATGAGATCGAGGGACTTTCGTCACTCAGCATGGGAGGGCATCGCTTCGCGCCGGTGCCCTCCCGCACTCGCATGATGAAAGCCGCGGGCACAATTGCAACGTCAGGGGCTCGTGAGCAGGGGTCCACCCACTCTCAGCCACTTTGCCGCCCCCCCGGCTTTGGTGCAGAATGAGACTCAGGATGCTTCCGGTTCTTCCATGCCGCCGGGCACGAACGCGCGACCACCCAGGTTCAGGTGAGAGGACACAAGCATATGCGCATCAAGAGTATAGATGTTCTCCGGGGTCTTACCATATGCACGATGTTCGCCGCGAACTTCGTGAAGCTATTCTCCAGCGACCCTCCGCCTCTGCTGGATCACGCTCTACCACAGGTGATCCTTCCCTTCGACCTGGTGGCCCCACTATTCGGTTTCATCATGGGTTTGTGCCTCCCCTTCAGTATTGAGCATGGTCGAGCCCATCCAGCCCGCATTCTGCGTCGGGCAATGGCACTGTTCTTGCTGGGATATATCCCGAACTTTGTCTACCGCATGGGGGTCACTGCAGCCGGGACCCTGGAAACAGCACTGACCACATGGGGCATCCTGGAAACCTGGGCCGTGGCGTATATGCTGGTCTATCTCATTTCGCGACTGCCCGCCGGGAGTCACGCCCCTATTTTCGTCACCCTGCTGACTGCCTACTCGGTTGTCATGAGCACACACCCGGAACTGACAGAGGTGGTTATCGCAAGAAAAGAGGGCGGCGCACTGGCAGCTCCGGCCTGGACCTTCATCGGCGGCATAGGATTCCTCGCCGGGAAGTCACTGATCCGGGATAATGCGGGCGCCTTCCGCCTGAAGTCCGCGGGCATCGCTTTCGGCCTGTCAGCTTTCGGTCTGGGTCTGCACTGGTGGGCCCTGCCGATGGACAGACTCGCGGTCAGTGCATCCTACGTACTGTTCAGCTCCGGTATATGCGTTGTCCTGTTTCTCGCATTCCACGTTCTCAATATCAACCTGGGAAGGACCGTGCGACTGATCGGACGCTGGCCTCTGCTGGCCTGGCTCACCCAGGGCATTATCTACATACCGGTGAACTACACATTGGGACTTCAGTACTTCAATTGGCCCGCAGGCGGAGCCGCAGCGGGCATATCACTGATCCTGGTTATACTGGTCACCAGGGGACTGGTTCGCGCCGGGATCACGTTTCGCGTTTGATCCGGTAAGGTGATCAGAACTCGCCCGATAGGCAGTGGGGTCGGAGCAGGAGGGATCATCCGGGAAAGACCGCGGGACTCCTCAGATGGGCGAACTGGAGCGCCGTCCCGCGGTCAATCAGTTGGTCCGAAACCATCAATCAGAATCGAGTATTTGCTCACCCAGCTTGCGGCCGAGCTCAACCGCTTCTTCCAGCTGTTCATTCTCCGGACGAAACTGCACGTTCATGAGATCCAGAGGCATGTCCCATCCCATGGATTCCATGAATTGGGCAACCTCCTGCGCACCCTGACCTCCCCATCCATATGAGCCAAACGCGAAGCCGAGGCGCTTCTGCGGCCGCAACCCACGCAGATAGGTGAGAAATGCCCCTACCGATGGCAGCATGCCGTTATTGAGCGTCGGGGTCCCGATCAGTATGGCGCGGGATGACAGAACATCCGTCATGATCTCGGATATGTGACTGGTCTGCAGCGAACGCACCCGAACCGGAACTCCGGCTGCGGCCAACCCCCGGCGCAGGGCCGTGCTCAGGCGTCGGGTGGATTCCCACATTGTGTCGTATACGATCAGTGCCTCTGGCTCCGTCTCATGATTGGCCCACTTAGCATAAACCTGCAGCAAATCATCGATGTAGGTGCGCCATATGACTCCGTGACTGGGGGCTATCATATCTATGGGTAGATCACCGAGGGCCCCGAGAGCGCGAGAAACCTGCGTCCCGTACGGTAGCACAATGTTGGCATAGTATTTGGCGGCCTCCTCACGCAGGAGGTCCCAGCCAACCTGATCATCAAAGCGCTCATGGCCAGCTATGTGCTGTCCAAATGCATCATTCGGCAGAAGGAGCCTCTCTTCCGGAACGTAGGTAACCATAGAATCGGGCCAGTGAACCATAGGAGTCTGTACAAAGGTCAGGGTACGATCTCCGATAGACAGTTCACCACCAGAGCCCATGATCTCAAAAGACCATCCTTCTGTTTGGTAATGGTGCTCCAGGCCCTCTTTGCCCTTCGAAGAGGTGACAACGGTGGCCTCTGGTGCCTTTTGCAGAACCCGTGCAACACTACCCGAATGATCCATCTCCACATGGTTGACCACCAGGTAGTCAATGTCTCCGGGGTCGCAAATCATTGATATGCGCTCCAGCATCTCATCGGCCAGATAGTGCTTCACGGTATCAACCAGAGTGATCTCTTCGTCGACTATGAGATAGGCGTTGTAGGTGGTACCTCGCGGTGTCAGATATCCATGGAAGTTGCGCAGATCCCAGTCAATTCCTCCGACCCAGTAAACGTTTGGTTTGATCTCTACTGGCTGCAAGAGCATCTCTCCCTTCCGTGCGCAAATGCGCACTCCCCGGAGATCCGGACATCCCCGGGGCTGTGTCATATCCCGGCTCTGTCCGCCCCGGAATGCAGAATGTGAACGTCAACAGTCGCCCAGTGCCGCAGTAAACTGACTTCGGCGACAACCCATGCCACGGCACAGGAACGTGCAGCATTACCACCTTACGGGCAAATCCACTGCGTTCCCCGCAAGCATTGGGAAAGGATCCCGCAGGGACCGTAAGAATGAGTTCGACAGCCCCGACAGGGTTCCTGCCGCTGACCAATGGCATCAAAACTCACAGGATTCCGTTCAGTTCTTCACCTGCGGGTCAGAACCGATGCGGGCAGACATTGCACGGCAACTAGCGCCTGATGAGCTGCAGGCGGTTGCAAAGTACCCACAGAACCAAAGCGTGCAGGGGTATTATCAGAACCCGGCTGAGGGCTCGCGTGGGCAGTAGGGCATAAACACCCTCCTGTATCATCATGGACAACCAGAAAGTGTTGAGCAGAGTCACAGTGACCCCGGCGATACCCACGGCAATGAGTAACCATATGTATGATGCCCGCGTACCCCGCCGAAATAGTATGAGTCCCGGGATGACGCCGGTGAGAGCTGCACTCAGAGTGAATCCCGGAAAGTAGGGTCCGACCGGCGCTATGGCCATGCCAATGAGATCAGCTGCGGCACCCGCTGCTCCCCCTGCCAGTGGCCCAAACATGATTCCGGTGAGGTAAAGAGGAATCTCACCCAGGCTGAGGCGAAGGCCCATTATGCCGGCAATGGGAATCATGATTCCAAAATATCGAGTCAGAACGACACTGATTCCGATCAGCAAGCCTACATACACGATAGTCCGAGTTGACAACACGACCTACCCCTTTCCTTCTGCCCCCGACCATCGCGATAAGAGCGGATACGCTATGAGTGGACTATGCAGATGGTCAACGGCCGAAGATAAATTGTCCAAAGTGAACTCAACTCTGCTACCTCATGATATTATGTCATCCGCACTGGACTCAAAGATGATCACCGCATGAAATGGGACAAAGAAGGTAAAGGGGTGCACATTGCCAGTGATGGGAATGTACAGCGGCAGCAGCAATTTTTCCTCCCCAGAATTCCTGCGACCGAAATACATCGCTGAAGGACGGGCTTTCGTGAGCGCATATAGTCGCATGTCTGCAATACACCACCTTATTGGGCGCATGGTGCCGATAATTGTGTTTCATAGGGATGATCACTTCATTAGACGCCACAGAGCCCACTAGTGCTGGCCATATTCCTGGCAACAATTTCGTTACGCGAAGCTAAATGCCGAAATATGTGTATACAGAACCCGAATTGGACTTGCAATGTCCACCCGATGATTGGTATAAAAACCTTCGAACCCAAATGCTTCTGGTGCAGCACATTACATGGCGGAGGTGCCCCGATGGAGCGTGAGGAACCGGACAAAAAATACGGCTTCAATTACAACTATTCCTGGGCGGAGATGGTCAGGCGATTTCACGGCGAATACATCGGCCCCAAGGCGAAGGAGTTCTACACTGTTCAGGCCATGCACGTTGCCTGCGCATTGCTGGCTCTCGCCCCTCCAATAATCCTCCGCAATATCATTGATGACGCTATTGCCACCGGGGATATGGGGCAGCTCTGGGTCATGGTGGGCTGGGCTGTCCTGGTATTTGCTGCCGATGGAGTTCTGCGTGGGGCAAAGACCTACTGGGGGCACAAGATTGCTCAGGTCATCGTCCAGAGAATGAGGAATCGCCTGTATCAACAGTACCAGAGCCTCTCTATGCGATTTCACGACAACCAGAAAACCGGACAGCTCATGACCCGCGTGATAGACGACCTCAATATCCTGCAGGAATTTGTGCACCATGGTCCGGAAGGAATTCTGAACTCACTGGTGCTGCTCCTCGGAACTGTCGGGGTAATGCTCACTATGAGCGTTCGGCTCACTCTCCTGTCCCTGTTGTTTGTCCCGTTGCTGGCGATGATTGGGTACTTCCTGCTCCGGAAAATGCACGTATCGTTCCGGGAGGAGCGTCGCCGTATCGCCTCAGTATCTGATCGGCTGGAAGATAACCTTTCCGGAATGAAGGTCATCAAGGTCTTCACTAATGAGGACTTCGAAGAGGACCGATTCGGCCGGGTGAACCAGAATCACGTCAATGCCCGTCTTACGGCGCTGTGGTGGATGAGCATGCTATTTCCTGCCTCCAGGATATTGAATGCATTGGGAATTCTGGCCGTGCTCGGCTACGGAGGGTGGCTGACGATACAGGGCGAAATCACCATAGGAACTATAACAGCCTTCAATATGTACCTGCTGGAGTTCCGGGTTCCTCTCCTCCAGTTAATCCGGGTCAACGAACAGCTGGGCATGTTCTTCGCGAGCATGGAGCGATTCTACGAGCATATTGACGAAAACCCTGATATCCTTACCCCCACGCAGCCGAAGGGGCAATCGCGGGTCAATGGCGAGGTCTCTTTTGAGAACGTCCGCTTCCGCTATGAGGAGGAAGAGCCGGTTCTGAGTGGCATTTCCTTCCACGTGGAGCCCCGAAAGACTATAGCTCTGGTCGGCCCAAGCGGCTCGGGAAAGACCACAATCGTCCGATTGATCCCCCGGATGTATGAGGTCGATACGGGAAGAATCCTCGTGGATGGCATAGACGTCCGCGACTGGGATATCGAGCAGCTGCGAGATTCCATAGCAATGGTCATGCAGGACGACTATCTGTTTTCCGATACCATTGCAGAAAATATCGCTTACGGTCGCCCGGACGCGTCGTCCGAGGAGATCGTACAGGCAGCCAAGGATGCAAATGCGCATGACTTCATCAAGCAGATGCCCAATGGATACGAAACAACCGTGGGGCAGAGGGGGCTGAAGCTGTCTGGAGGGCAGCGGCAGCGCGTGTCTATTGCGCGAGCATTTCTCCGCAACCCGGAAATCCTCATACTTGATGAAGCCACTTCTTCCGTCGACCTTGAAACGGAAAAGCTCATCCAGGACGCCATCAACAAGGTCACCAAGGGACGCACAACCTTCATGATCGCACATCGCCTGGCCACAATAGTCGATGCCGACGAGATTCTTTTCGTTGAAGGGGGCCGGGTGCACGAGAGAGGTACACATCAGGAGCTCATAGAGCGCGACACGAAGTATCGGGAATTCTACCGCATGCAGTTCGAGGCCAGTGGCCCTGACCCATTCACCGATACGGCATCTCATATAGAATGACAGCAGTGCCCCGCAGCGAAGAGGACGCCCCCGGTAGATCATGCGGGGGCGTCCTTAGAATATCTGCTACCAATGCCATCTCGGTTACCGCCCGTCAGAGGTAGTGTCCTGCACAGCAACCCCTTTCCGGTGCGCCTCTCACCTGGCCAACATCTTACGGATCTCTCGCAGCGTGGCATTGCGATCGAACTGGAGTATTCCTCCCTCAAAGATTCTTGCAGCTGCGTACACAAACAACATCACTGAAAGGATAAGAGCAGTCATCGTGGTGGCTATTTCCCAGGCCGGCAGTTGCATGGCCGCCATGCGAAGCAGGACAGCCGCCGGTATGAAGGGTGGAATATGGCTGAGAATCTGTGCCCATAGCGCGTCCGGGGCCATAAACAGGGGTCCGGAGATGAAGATCGGTATGAGGGGAATGAGGATCACCAGACCCTGCCCCTGACTGCCCTCCTCTGCATCCTTCATCGTCGCCCCCATGGCCGCAAACAGAGACGCGAGAAGTGCGTAACCCAGGAGGAAGTAGGCACAGTACAGGATAATCTCGCCCGCACCGAGTGCGAAATCGGAAAGAGCAAGGAAACGACTCACAAGGATTAGACCGGCACCTACCCATACGGCGATTTGTGTCAGTCCCAGAGCCCCGTACCCCACCATTTTGCCAATCAGAAGATCCAGAGAGGTGATCGATGAGAGCAGGATCTCCACTATACGATTTCTCTTCTCTTTCAGCACCCCGTACATCAAAATCTGCCCGGAGAAGACGGCGGAAAACATCAGGATCATGGCCACAGCCATGGGGGCCATAATACCGCCTATGCCTTCATCCGGATCGATTGGTCTGGCCCGCACCGTCACCGGAACGGTGGCCGCCTCAATTTGCTCTCTGTCCAAACCAATCTTCTGCAGCCGATACGAGGTAACCGCTCCCGACAGCAGACCGCGGATGACCTGTGGATTGGCTTCCCGGAGCTCGGGCACAAAATACGTTAACTCACCCGAGCGAATGGACTCATCATCAATTACCAGGAAGCCGTCATAATCTCCTGCAAGAACATCCGTCTCCAGCTGCTCCCGCGAGCCCTCGTATTGACTGACCGCAAGATTAGAGTCTTCGTCTCGGTGCGCAATGTGTTCACTCAGTTCCGCAAAGAAATCACCCGTATAATCCAGAACAGCGAGCTCTACCGGAGAGGACTCAGCCCTTTGCGCCGTCAGATAACTCACACCACCGACGAGAGCCATGATGAGTGGGATGATCAGAGTGAGTATCAAAAAGGTGGGGGTTCGAACGCTTTTGAGAAATTCCCAGCGGGCAACTTTCATCACGTTACCGAATTTCGGCCGCCTCAACCTGCTCCCCCCTCTCCCGCACTGTGCGCACAAAGATTTCGTGCAGTGGTGGCTTCTGGAATGACAGTTCCTCGATGGTCAACCGGCGCGAGATATCGCGCAATATTTCCTCTGCCGTCTGATTGCCAGAATAACGAAAAGATACCTGGTCGGATCGTGACTCGATCACACTGACACCTGCATACCCGTACAGAAAACCCGCGTCCTCTCCAGGGGAGAAACGCACCCGAACGATATTTTCGTGATAGCCCCCTTTGATCTCAGCCAGATCGCCGTAGAGCACGCGCTCACCCCTGTGAATCATGAATATGGAATCACAGAGTTCCTCCACAACGTTCATCTGATGAGCGGAAAGCAGTATGGCGGCACCACTGCTCTGAAAATCGTAGATTATGTCCTTGAATAAGTCCTGATTTACCGGATCAAGCCCGCCAAACGGCTCATCCAGCACCAAGAGATCCGGAGAATGCATTACGGCGGCCACAAATTGAATCTTCTGCTGCATTCCCTTGGATAGCTGATCAACTTTGCGCGAAGCTTCACCGGCAAGGTCCATCCACTCCAGCCACTGCATGGCCTTCCGGAAGGCCTCGTCCCGTCGAACCCCCTTCAAGCCTGCCAGGTAGACCAGATTGTCCATAACAGTGACGTCCTCGTACAGACCCCGCTCTTCCGGCAGATATCCTATGCGGTCGGTCACTGCTCCGACCGGCTCCTCCCCGGGAAACAACCTGACCTCACCGCAATCGCCTGCGAGTATACCCATAATTATGCGGATGGCTGTCGTTTTCCCGGCCCCATTCGGTCCCAGCAAACCAAGGATATCGCCCCGGTTGACCGAAAAGGAAATATCGTTCACTGCTACTTTCGTCCCATATGACCTCGTAAGATTGCACACTGACAACACTGCATCCAACGAACTCACCTCTGTTCTCATGAGTCTACCGGGGCAGAAAGCTGTCACAAGAGCCAGCGTCTGCCCTCCTCCCGCCCGTACACACCGCTCTCGAATGCGCATCCGATTCCGATTATATCAGCAAGACTTATCGCTGAGAGCTACGTGTTCGGCGGCGACATTTTTGCCTCCGCATCTTGCCCACAGCCCGAGTCATCAACAGGATGCAATTTTGCGATAGGCCATAGCGCTGGCGAAAGCTGCATTGCTCAAGGCCCCACAAATGGCGGACATTCCAGTTGTGAAGCTCTCGGTGACGAGCCCGTACCCCATGATGTCGCCGCACCCGTTTGACCTGTTCCATTACATTCATGGCACTGGATACCTGTTGACCGTATCAACGATCCTGCCAGAGGTTGGGTGACTTGCATACTCCATTAACGTCTGGTCTCTGCCGGTGGCCCCTCTGCTTCCTCTACAGGCTTTCCTCCCGTACTCCCGGTGTTTGAGCTTGAACCTCCTGCGCATCGCGCGAGCATAGCCGCAGTCGAGGAACCACGACTCCGATATGTCACCATCCCGGTTCTGCGGACAGGTCTGCTGATACCTGCCCATATCAACTCCGATGAAATACTCCGGGTCTGCTTCACAGGGGATTCCGGCAGAGACCTCAACAGGAAAGATGCAGTGGTGCTCGTCATCTCTTGTGCACACACGGGCACCCTGGCTTCTCTGCCCTTTAAGTCAGCGATCAAATCTGAAGTGTTGATTCACGCCCTCGTCCGGGCAACGGAGTGATGCGGGCAATCCCGGCATCAATGGGCGAGCCAACCCGGCCCGCCCGCGCTCACGCGTGTTTCAACTCCCGCACTCCGTCGGCTGCGGTGCATCCAGCTCAGGAGTGGGCTGCCTGGGAAAGCACCACGGCACAAAGGATGGAAGCCAGTCTGGAAGCAGGCACATCCACCCGAGAATTGACTATGACGGGAGAGCCGGTCCCAACGAGAATGCCGGCCATGATCCCACGCGCGAGATACATCATGGACTTGGCAACTATGTTTCCAGACTCAATATCGGGTGTGACCAGCACATCCGCCCTCCCGGCGACAGGCCCTTCAACACCCTTACCCAAAGCGGCACGCTCATCAACGGCACAGTCCAGCGACAGTGGGCCCTGGACGATCACCTCACCCAGTTCGCCCGCTTCGGCCGCCTCCTGAATCGCCCTGGCATCCAGGGTGGCAGGCATACTATCATTGACCTTCTCGACGGCTGCCAGGATGGCCACCCTGGGAGTCTGCCCCAGCAGTACCTGGAACACTTCGGCAGCATTTCGCACGAGATCCTTTTTGGCCTCCAGATCGGGTGCAATGTTCACGCCGGCATCAGTCACTCCCATAATCCTGGGCACCCACTCTATATCAAACAGCGAAAGGTGACTGATCAGTCGGTGCCCGGATTCCCCTCCCTTGCCGGTGCGGCGCAGGTTATTGTCGGGGTCCAGCACGGCCCGCAGGATCTGGGCAGTGGGAACACGTCCCTTCATAAGCAGGTCAACTTCCCCGGATCCGACAGAATGGGCAGCCCGTTGTGCCGCTTCAACAGGATCAGAGCAAGGAATTATGCTGACATCAGTTTCCTCGATGCCCACCACTTCCAGGGTCTTCCGGGTGAGCTCCTCGTCACCAATGAGCACAGGCTCACGGATCAGGTGCAGCTCCATCGACTCCTTGAGAGCCCGGACCGTATCCTCATCATCGTTGGG
>PUMM01000005.1 GCA_003551365.1 Clostridia bacterium | reverse complement strand
TGCAGCTTTTCTGCGATGCGCATCTCAGCGATTATGTCCTCGTCGTCATTTATCCCCTTGCCGTCTATGGCCACAGCGGCGGTAATTCCGGCCGCCAGTATCGCCTTGAGGGGCAGAATTCCGTTGCGCATGTTGAGGTTGCAGCTGGGGTGATGCGTAACCGAGGCCCCCGCGCGGGCCATGAGTTCAATGTCGTTCTCCGACATCCACACCCCGTGTCCCAGTACAAAGTCGGAGGCAACAAGACCGAGGCGGTGCAGGTACTGTATGCTGGTCTCTCCCCGCTGGCGGACCACCGAATCATTCTGGTAGGGGGTCTGCACTCCGTGCATGTGAATCCTGACCCCGTACTCGTCGGCCGTCTCGCGCGTGCGCCGCAGCAGCTCCTCCGAGCACCACTGTGGGCCCATGGGACCGAGGCCGACCGGTGAATCCGTAGAATGGTGCTCTTCCCACAGTGCAGCGAAATCCTCGAAGTATCTGCGATGCAGTTCGCTGCGGTCGGGCAGGTAAAACTCTTCCGCCCGCCGCCGGAGGTCGGCCGGCAGCCCGGCGAGGAAAGAATCATCATCGTAGGTGAGCAGGTTCTGGTCCTTGATGGTGGGCGAGCATGCCCAACGCACTCCCGCCTTCTCGTAGGCGGCGATGGCGGCGGGGACGCCTCCGGCGCCACCCATGTGGTGGATGGTGGTGCAGCCCGATCGAATGTGTTTGATGGCGCACCACAGATTGTCGAGGTGGGAGTCAGGCCGTGCGATTGTGGGTGTTACCGTGTTCCAGTATTCCAGATGATCGTATCCCGGACCCAGCTCGAAGTAGCTCAGGCCGCTGCCGTGTGAATGGGCGTCTATCATGCCGGGCATGACCAGACACCGCGGCCCACCCTCGACCGGGACGTCCGGGAAACGCTGTGCCAGCTCACTGTAAGCCCCCACTTCGGCCACAGTCCCATCGGACGCGACAGCTACGGCACCATCCGCTACCAGCCCGTCCTCTCCGGCAGAGGGGTCGGATAGGACATATTCGCCCCGCACCAGTCTGACCACTCGTTCATCACTCATTATTTTGCCTCCCATCGGCATCTTCTGTTCATGTTGATCTGCCTGCCCGGACCGAATCTGACCGGATACCGGGCGTCTGTACCCCGCCATTGATGCCTTCTGTGCTTCCGGAGGGATCCCTGCTCCCGCCGGGAGTGCTTGACATTTTCTGCGGAGGGGGCGATGATAACGACACCACTACAGTGGTTACTAATAATCGTGAGGAGTTGAGGGTCATGATGGTGCAGACAGTTTCCCTGGCACTGCGCGATGGGGTGGAGTTGGCGGTCGATGTCTATCGTCCGGACGAGGGGGAGGCTCATCCCGTGCTGCTCATGCTCACGCCCTATGGTAGGGTCAACCTGCGGATGTTTGCCGATTTTGTCGTTCCGCGGGGATATGTCCTGGTGGTGGGCGATGTGCGGGGGCGGTACGACTCTGGAGGCAAATATGATCCCGTGCGGCAGGAGCGGCGGGATGTGCCGGATGTGATCGATTGGGTGGCCACCCAAAAATGGTACGATGCAGCGGCGGGTATGGGAGTGGTGGGCATATCCTATCTGGCGGCAGTCGGTTTCATTGCCGCTGCACTGCGTCCCGAACACGTGCGCGCCCTGCTCAACCTGGGGGGATTCTCCGATGCCTACGATTTAACTCACCGCGGTGGAGCCATGGTGCTGCACCACATGCTGCCCTGGTCCATACTTACCTCATTTTCGCCGCAACCCCGACTGGATGGCGCTGACTGGGAGGAGGTCTACCGCACTCTGCCGCTAGAAGAGGCGGCATCCCGGGCCGGATTTGACAATGAACTCTGGCGCCAGTGGACTGCCCACCCCGAGAAGGGGGAGGAATGGAGGGCGATGGATCTGGGAGACCTGGTCGGGCGGGTGGATGTTCCCACGCTGCACATCAGCGGATGGTACGACATCTGTCTGGGGCCGACGGTGGCCCTGTACCGTGACTTCGCTGCGCGATGTGTGAGCCCGCAGCGCCTGATCATCGGGCCATGGAGTCACAACGGAGTGCTTATGGGCCCCACGGAGCTGTGTGGGGTGGACTTCGGGCCCGAGTCGCGCCCGGACGTGCCCGGGGAGATCATGAGCTGGTTTGATCGGCACCTGCGGGGCGAGAAGACCGGCCGGCGGGGTCCGGCGGGCAGTCCGGTGCGGGTGTTTCTGACCGGTGAGAACCGCTGGATGGAGGCGGATGGCTGGCCTCCGTCGGAAGGGCATCCTGTTGACCTGTATATGGCCGATGAGGGGCTGGTGTGGGATGGCCCGGTGCGAGAGGGTACCTTCTCCTACACCTATGATCCCGCCCGGCCCACCCCGACCCGGGGAGGGGGAGTGTGGGAGTTTCCAACTGGCGGCCTGCTGCCCGGACCCGCCGATCAGACACCGCTGCACAGCCGCGAAGATGTGCTGGTGCTGTCATCGGGGCCGCTCGCTGATGCTATCAGCGTGACCGGACCGGTCAGCTGTCGACTCTACGCGGCGACCGATGGGGAAACTGCAGATTACACCGCCGCACTGCTGGATGTTGCACCGGATGGAACCGCCCGCATTCTGGGGGACGGTATTGTCCGCGCCCACCTGCGGGACGACCCCACTGCCCCGCGGCCGGTGCGGCGGGGTGCTGTCGTTGGCTATGAAATCGACATGTGGTCGGTCGGCCACACTTTTCGTCCCGGACACCGCATCGGCCTGCAGGTGGCGGGGGCGAATTTCCCCAAGTGGGATCGGGGCCTCAACAGTCTGCACGGTGAGCCCGGCCCGGCCCGACACCTGATACACTGGGGAGGGGACAACGCGTCTCGTGTGCAGTTTTATGTGCGGTGAAAAACGGAGGGGAGATTTTGCGTGCGGGAGATCATCGAGGATCTAATGTCGCTGGGATATTCGGAGTACGAGGGGCGGGTCTACCTGGGGTTGCTGCGCCACCCGGGGGTCTCCGGTTACGAGGCGAGCAAGCACTCCGGAGTGCCGCGATCCAAGGTGTACGAGGTGTTGTCCGGCCTGGTGGACAAGGGGGCGGTTCTGGAGATGGCGATGGATGACCGCGTCCTTTACCGGCCTCTGCCCTATCGGGTCCTGATTGATCGACACCGCCAGGAGATGCGGAGAAAACTATCTGATCTGGAGGAGAAAATGGCTTCCGTTCCCGAGGTGGAGGATGAGTACAGCTTCTTCGCGCTCACCGGGCGGGAATCCCTGCTGGCCCGGGCGCGCGATATCCTCGCCTCGGCCCGGCACACGGCCTTCGTCTCCTGCTGGCCGGAGGAACGGCAGATCCTGTCCCCCGCGGTGGATGCAGCGCGGGGGCGAGGGGTCACGGTCATAGTGCTGGTTTATGAAAACCGCGACCGAGTAGAAGGAGATGCCAGCGCAGATACCTTCTTTCATTCCGTCACCCCCATGCAGGACGAACAGGTGAAAGCTCTGGGCCGGTGGCTTATGCTGGTTGCCGACGGCACAGAGGTGGTTATTGGACAGATCAAGGGTGACGAAGGAACGGCTCTGTGCTCCCGCAATCGCCTGGTGGCTTTCCTCATCAGCCAGGCGGTGGCACACGACATAACTGTGCTGCAGGTGGTGCGCGTGCTGGGCGACGAAGTGTACCAGTATCTCGATGCTCAGACGCGGGAGGTGCTGCGGCGGGTGCAGATGGCTGCGAGTCCGGATGCCCGGCAGGGGTGACCATGCACGGTACGCCCGTATGACTCGACCGCGCAGGGCGGACTTCCCCAACCCATCCCGCCCTGCTAGAATTATCTACATGGATGGTGACGCTAACCGGTCGGGAGAGGAGTGCGACCGATGATAGACTATCACACCCACACCTGGCGCTGCCGACACGCCCGGGGAACCGTAGATGACTATGTGCGCTCGGCGATAGACCTGGGGCTGGATGAGGTCGGAATAAGTGATCACTACCCCATGGACATTCTCGGCTTTCCCCCGGGAGTCATCTGCTCCATGCCGGCGCGGGAACTTCACTCCTATGTGCGGGAGGTGCGGGAAGCTGCCCGCAGATACCACTCGCAGATTGCCGTGCGTCTGGGCGTCGAGGTTGACTACATGCCCGGGGCGGAGGAATTGCTCTCCTCCCTGGTCGAAAATGGCGACTGGGATTATACCATTGGTTCGGTCCACTTTCTCGGAGACACAGACATCACCCATTCCGATAACAGCTCCTTCTTCTGCGCGCGGCCCCTCGCTGACATATACGCGGAGTACTTCGCCACTGTCCGGGCCATGGTGCGCTCGGGCATCTTCCACGTGCTCGGGCACGCCGATGCAGTGAAGAAGCATGGACACGTCCCCGGTTCCGGTTCTTCCGATCAGCTGCGGGAGCTTTATGAACAGCTGGCGCGCCTCTGCGCCGAGCGTGACCAGGTGGTGGAGATCAACACGGCGGGACTGCGCAGCCCCGCCGGAGAGGTGTATCCTGCCGATGGCCTGCTGCAGGAACTGGTCAGATGCGATGTCCCGCTTACTCTCGGGTCTGATGCACATGACCCGACTGAGGTGGGGTGTGCGGTGGGGGAGGTCACCCAGCAGCTGACTGAACTGGGAGTGCGTCGCCTGATCGGCTTCTGCTGCGGGAAACCGCACGAAATTCCTCTCTGATGGATATCGTGGATCAATGCGAGCTGGCCGGAGGCGCTGCCCGGCGCGCTCTGCTCGCCGCCGGCGGTGTGAAGGAACAGGTGCGAAATGTGGCGAATACCCTCTCAGTTAGACAGCTTTTGCACAGAAAACGGCTCTTTGTGATCTGGCCGTGCCGGTCGGCCTGCACGCTGAGGAATCCCGGGGTCTGCCCGGTTGTGCCTCAGCCGACTTCGCCGGGAGAAAACG
>PUMM01000146.1 GCA_003551365.1 Clostridia bacterium | reverse complement strand
TCCTGGACGAGCTGTTGGGGGCGCAGATCAATTTCGTAGATGACGAAGAATCCGCGGATGCCATGGAAGATTCAGCAGAGGAAGTGCGGGAAGAGGGCAGTATTCCCTACATCATACCGATAGGTGGTTCGATACCCCTGGGCTCTATTGGCTACGTTCTCGCCGGATTTGAAATGTGGGAGCAGCTGGTCAATGAGAATGTTGATGCACAGCACGTGGTGATGGCCTCCGGGTCGGGGGGAACTGCCGCCGGCCTTCTCGCGGCCATATCCCGACTGTGCCCCCAGGTGACGCTGCATGCCGTTTCTGTCAGCCGGGATGCCGGTACGATGCGCGACATTATTTGTGAGCTCACGGGGGACACTCTCCAGCTGCTGGGATGCTCACCCGGATCATTCGAGCAGAGTCTGCGGGTGCACGACCAGTTCATTGGAGATGGATATGCCATTCCGACGCCGGAGGGAATCAGGGCGGGTCAACTGCTGGCCCGAAGCGAGGGCACACTGGTGGATACTACCTATACCGGGAAGGCGCTGGCCGGACTGATGGGGCTGATTGAAACGGACGAGATTCCGAGCGATGAGGCTGTCCTGTTCCTGCATACCGGCGGTGTGTCGGCTCTGTTTGCGGAGGCGCAGCGGGGAACCTTCAACTCACCGTGCGGGGAGCAGCCCGACTTATGACTACCTATATCGGAGTCACGGTGAGCAAGGACTACGAAAACAATCAGGTGAGCCTCCCCTGCGACTATGTGAATGCAGTCAGTGAGGCCGGGGGTATTGCATGGATCGTGCCCCTTCTGCCGCCCGGAAACATTGACGAAAGCATTGCGTTGAGCTACCTGCAGCAGATGGACGGACTACTGCTGAGCGGCGGGGTGGATGTGGCTCCGCGGCATTTCGGCGAGGAGCCGCGACCGGGGCTGGGACCGGTCAGTCCCGAGCGCGATGAGATGGAGTTGGCTCTGGCCCGGGCTGCCCTGCGACTGGACAAGCCCGTACTGGCCATATGCCGCGGCATGCAGGTTCTGAATGTCGCCGCCGGGGGCGATGTGTACCAGGATGTGGGGCGGCAGGTGGAGGGGGCCCTGCAGCACCGGCAGAAGGCCCCGCGCTGGCACGCTGCGCACAGCGTATCAGTTCGACCGGGGACGCAGTGCCGGGAGATTCTCTGTCCCCAGGGAGAGGATGTGTGGGTCAACACTCTACATCACCAGGCGGTGCGCGAGGCAGCCGAGGATTTCGTCATATCGGCCCGCGCGGCCGACGGGGTGGCGGAAGCCATGGAGAGCAGTTGCCATTCTTTCATGCTGGGCGTGCAGTGGCACCCGGAGCTTATGTACCGTCACAGTGAAAGCATGCGGCGGCTCTTCGAGGCGTTCATCTGCAGTGCTACCCCGGACGAGGGAGGTGGCGAGGTGTGCTGAATCTGCCGAATCCGAGAATCCGGGCGCGGGACGCGGGCATCCGGTTCGACGGGATGCCCACCGGTGCAATGAATGCCATCACCGATGTTTGTGGAGTGCGGGTCGGGCACTCCACTCTCATTTCCGGAAGTGGGGGGCTTGTAGAGGGTTCTGGCCCCATCAGGACGGGTTGCACAGTCATTTTCCCCGGTCCGGATAATGTGTTTCAGAACAAGGTCCCGGCCGCAACCTTTGTGCTCAATGGTTTCGGTAAGTCCGTGGGACTCGCCCAGATAGATGAACTGGGTGATCTCGAATCTCCGATAGCGCTCACCAATACTCTCAGTGTTCCGCGGGTGGCCGATGCCCTTCTGGATTATCTGCTCGAACACAATGAGGAAATCGGGGAGGGTGGAACGGTTAATCCCGTTGTCGGGGAGTGCAACGATGGATACCTGAACGATATTCGCGGTAGGCACGTGAGCGCCGAGCACGTCCACTCGGCCATTGATCGGGCCGAGGGCGGTCCGGTGCCTGAAGGGGCCATCGGTGCCGGGACGGGTATGCGCTGCATGGGGTTCAAGGGCGGCATCGGTACGGCATCGCGTCGAGTCAAGGTATACTCCGGGACGCGCGATGAACCCACCGATACGCGCCACTTCACGGTAGGTGTGCTGGTTCTGGCGAACTTCGGCAAGAAGAAGCAGCTGCGGGTCGCTGGCTTTCCGGTGGGACGCTTTCTGACGGAAAAGGAGGAAGAGCCGCGGGCGGAAGCCCCGGACGATGGCTCCATAATGATGATTGTGGCTACAGACGCGCCGGTGGTAAGCCGCCAGTTGGGACGCATGGCCCGTCGCGCGGCGATGGGTCTGGCCCGGGTTGGATCCACCGCGGCGCACGGCAGCGGCGATTTCGTTATAGCCTTCTCCACCGCCCACGCCCACCCGCATCGCCCCGCAGAGATGGGGCGCCCAATCGAGGTGCTGTACGATAATCACGCCGGGCTGAACCGTCTCTTCACCGGGACAGTAGAAGCCACGGAGGAAGCCATTCTCAATGCCCTGTTCGTGTCCAATACCATGGTGGGACGCGATGACAGGGTTGTGCGGGCTCTTCCCGCAGATGAGGTGGTCAATATTGTCCGGTCCTGTGGGGATCGGCTGATCGAAGGATAGCTGCTACCCGGAAGGGAGATAACTGGCATGTGCGATGCCGCTACACTCATCGAGGCAACCAGGGACGGACTGACGGATCGCAGGCACCGCGGCCATGTTGCTGTGGTGGACGTACGGGGGAATATTCTGGCGAGTGCGGGGGACCTCCATCACCGGACCTATATGCGCTCCTCCGCCAAACCACTGCAGGCCATGGCCATAATCGAAAGCGGGGCTGCTGAGGTATTTGACCTGAGTGATCGCGAGATTGCCGTGGCCTGTGCATCGCACAGCGCGCAGCCTGAGCACGTCGACGCGGTGCATTCCATTTTGCACAAGATCGGTGTGGGTGAGGAGGAGCTGCGATGCGGCTGCCATCCACCGGTGCATGAGGCCAGTCGTGTGGAGCTCTACCGGCGGGGGGACGATCCCTCCTCAGTGCATTCCAACTGTTCCGGCAAGCACGCGGGCATGCTGGCAGTTTGTGCACACAGGGGATGGCAGGCCGATGATTACCGGTCACCATCACATCCGTTGCAGCAAATGCTGCATGCGCACATAGGTGCGATGAGCGGACTGGATGAGAGTGAAATTTCCGTCGGTGTGGACGGATGTGGGCTGCCGGTACACGGCATGACGGTGGTTCGTATGGCGTACATGTTTGCCCGCCTCGGTTGTCCGTATGATCTATCCGACGGCAAGTCCGCAGCAGCTGGACGGGTAGTGCGGGCCATGCAGGCTCATCCTCTCATGGTGGCCGGCGAGGGGCGCATCTGTACTGCGTTAAATGGACTTCCCGGCAGTCGTTTTGCGGCAAAGGGAGGAGCTCTCGGTGTCTATTGCGTGTGTGCAGTGGAGGAGGGCTTCGCCGTGACCGTAAAGGTGGAGGATGGAAATGGAGAGGCAGCGGGATCGGCCGCGCTGGAGGTGCTGAGCCAGATGGGGATGTTGACGGCTCAGGACGAGAAAGAACTGGAAGAATTTTGGCATCCCCCGGTCCGGAACGTATTGCGTGACGTGGTGGGTCAGGTGCGCCCGACTTTTGCACTGCGTTCTGGCCGGGTTTGAACGGGAGGGAGCGAATAGATATGCGAGTTTACATATCGGCAGACCTCGAGGGGATCAGTGGCGTGGTGGCCACTGACCACACTAGCTCGGAAGGCTCAGATTACGGACGTGCCCGGAGGCTGATGACCGCCGAGGTTGATGCGGCGGCCAGGGCAGCACTCGATGCCGGTGCAGAAGAAGTTGTAGTGAACGACGGACACGGCGGGATGCGGAATATCCTGATTGAAGAGCTGTCGCCCGATGTCAAATTGATGACCGGCACGCCAAAGATTTTTGGTCAGATGGAGGGGATTGATCGGGGCGAAGGATTCGACGGCTGCATTTTCATCGGGTATCACGCGCGGGCTGGCACCCACGGGGTTTTGAACCACACCATATCTGGCGGAGTGGTATCCAGTGTTTGCATAAATGGACGAGAGGTTGGCGAGACTGGACTGAACGCAGCGCTGGCCGGTGAGTTCTCGATTCCGCTGATAATGGTGAGTGGTGACACGCACGTATGTGAGCAGGCGCGCGAGATTGTTCCCAGTATGGTCACCGTTCCGGTCAAGGAGGCCGTCGGTCGCTACGCGGCGCTCTGTCATTCTCCGGAGCGAGCCAGGCGTCTGATAGGGCAGGGAGTGAGTGAGGCGCTCGAGAGGATGCAGAACGGGGAAATTGAGCCCTACCGGGTGAGCGGACCAGTCGAGGTGCTTCTGACGACCGCGGATACTGCAATGGCCGATCTCGCGGCTTTACTGCCCGGATCGCGTAGGGTTGACGAACTGAGTGTAGCCTACGAGGGAGAAGACGTCACTGATGCCTACCGGGCGTTGCGGGCCATGATATATCTGGGATCCTGTTCGCGCCGGTGACTATGAGGGGAGCCCGATAAGTGAAACCGTACAGTGAGGATCGACTCAGGGAGTTGGCGGACGGTTTGCTGCCCGAGGTCATTAATCTGCGCAGAAGGTTTCACCGCCACCCGGAGCTGGGAATGGAGGAGTACCGGACCGCGGGAGACGTGGCGGACTATTTGCGTGATGTTGGGCTCGATGTGCAAACGGAAGTAGGAGGTACTGGCGTGGTCGGGCTGCTACGGGGTGATGAGCCGGGCCGAACCGTGGCACTGCGTGCGGATATGGATGCACTGCCGATCCAGGAGGAGACGGGGGCAGAATACGCGTCGGAGGTAGCGGGAAAGATGCACGCCTGCGGGCACGATGCGCACACGGCCAATCTCCTGGGGACGGCCAGGATCCTCAGTGAACTCACTGGGAATGGGGGACGGCTCCGGGGAAACGTCAAGTTCCTGTTTCAACCGGCGGAAGAGGGCCCGGGAGGAGCCGAGCCAATGATCCGCGATGGCGCTCTGGATTCCCCGCCGGTCGACGCGGTGCTGGGACTGCACGTCAATAGTGAGCGCGAATGTGGCGAGATAGTGGTCAAAAGCGGCGTGGTTACCGCGGCAGCTGACAGCGCTATCATCGATGTCATCGGTTCGGGGGGACACGGTGCTCACCCGGACAAAGCGGTGGACAGCATTGTGGTGGCTGCGCAGGTAGTTACTGCGCTGCAGACTGTCGTGAGCCGGGAAGTGGGTCCCACTGATTCCGCCGTCGTCACGGTTGGCCGTATTGAAGGGGGTTTTCGCAACAACGTTATTGCCCCGTCGGTCCGGATGGAGGCGACGATCCGTTCACTGGAGCCGGAGGTGCGCACGTCGCTGCGCAGCGCCATCGAGCGCATCGTCAGCGGGGTGACCGGTTCCATGCGAGCGAATTACGAGATGCAGTACGATTTCGGGTATCCCTCGCTGCACAATGATGAGGAGATGGTCGGGTTGGTGGGGAGGGTTACGCGCGACCTCCTGGGAGAGGATGCACTGGTGCAGGCTCGTGAGCCCAGCATGGGTGCGGAAGATTTTTCGTATTTTGCATCTGAGGTGCCGGGGTGTTTTTTCCGACTCGGAGTGAGGAATGAGGAGGAGGGATTGGGCATGTATCCCGCCCACAACTCACGATTTGACCTGGATGAATCGGCACTGCGATATGGCATGATGGTGATGGCAGCTTCTGCTCTCACCTACCTACACCAATCTCCGGGAGGATAAGCGGGGTACAGCGATAGCCGTGCTGCTGATGGGGGTGAAGGAAGATTGAGTGAGGACAGGAATCGTGGCGAATCTCGCCTGAGTGACGAGGAGCGCGCGGAGGTGCGGCGTGAGGCGCGTCTCCTCTTCGATGTGGACGACGAGATCCTCCTGGAGTACGAGGTGCACCCCCTCGTGAGCCGGCGGTCGACCACTACACGTCTCGCCATTTTGGTCATGGTAGCGTATACTGGTGCCTATTTTCTCTTCGGAGTGGTGGGATTGCTTCTAAGTGTTCTTTTCACCATTTTCCCGGGTGCGCCCTACATCTTTCCCACCCGCTATGTGTTGACCCGAAAGGGCATGCACCTCATAAACTGGGTTGCCCGCGATAAGAACCGCTGGAGTTCGTTCGATGCGTATGAGGTGTATCCGGATGCGGTTCAGCTGTACTTCAATCGGCGGAGTCTGCGCGGATGGATACTGCGGGGCAATATACTGTACTTCAATGAGGATGAAGAAACACAGCAGCGTATAGTTGATGTACTGTCCACCTACCTCGATCCGGTCGACCGCGAATGACCAGGCCCGCCTACTGCCAGCCCATCTCACGGCAGCTGGCGGGTCTCGCCCGTTCCCCTTGTTGATCTGCCCGGTGGGGGGCTGGGAAGAATCCCGGCGCCGTCCTGCCCTCCGATACCGCGAAAATTGTGTGTGGACCGAAAGAGTTGCCGCCATCCGGGTGGCAATGTCTGTGCTGGGCCGATGAGAGTAATCCTGTCCTCTCCGTAAACCGGGACGCTGCGGAGATTGCCGAATCCAGCTGATACTGCAAACCTGCCGGGACCCGGCATAGTTCGCGAAACCTGCCGCACCCTGACTCGCAGGCAGGAGGGTCGTACAATGCGAGAAAATTGTCGAAAATCGCAGCGCAGTGCTTTTACTGTGACGGAGTATGGCTTCCTGCTGCGAAATGTTATTTTCGTCCTCAGCAGCAGATAAACTATTGCTGCTTTGCGCTCCGGAATTGCCTGTTGTTGGCTATAGATTTTCGGCATTGCGAGGAGGAATCCTTGCTCGCGCGTCGAATAACTTAAATCAGAGAGGCTTCGCCTGTTGATATCGACGGGCGGGCACGGGTGAAACCGGAGTGTCATACTATGAATCTCCGGTAGTGCCAACACATCAGAGGAGGTGAAGACATTTGTTCGGAGGACTGTGGATGCTGGCCGACAACGATGCGCCGACGGCAACGTGGGGAATCTTCGCGGACGGGGAAGTTGCCAACTTCCTGTTCGCGGCGATCTTCATCGGTCTGATCTATTACATGATCAGCCGCGCGCGGGCCGGAATGCCCATTCCGGAGATCCGTAAGATTGCCGGCCTGGATGCCCTCGACGAGGCCATCGGAAGAGCAACGGAGATGGGACGACCGGTTCATTATTCGCCGGGCATCAGTCCCGTTGACAATGCTCAGACGATTGCTGCCTTCGCGATGCTCAGCTACGTGGCGAAGACATGTGCTCAATATGATACCCGATTGATCCAGACCAACCGCAACATTTTCGTCCACGCGGTGAATGAGGAAATCGTCAAGCAGGCCTACCTCGAAGCGGGGCGTCCCGATGCCCACAACCCCGATGACGTGCGGTGGATCTCGGACTTCCAGTTCGCCTACACTGCTGGTGTCATCGGTATGTTCTCCCGCGAACGCCCGGCGGCAAACATCATGTACGGGTCGTTCTTTGCCGAGAGTATGCTGATCCTGGAGGTCGGCGACATGATCGGTGCCGTGCAGATAGGCGCCACCGCTCAGACCGCCCAGCTGCCCTTCTTCATGGCCGCTGCGGATTACACTCTCATTGGTGAGGAGATGTATGCGGCGAGCGCATACATGTCCCGGGAGCCCGTACTGCGAGGTACGGTGGTCGGACAGGACCTGGCACGTATCATCATATTCGCTCTCATCATCATAGGTACCATTGTCCAGCACATTGATCCGGAGGCGAACCCATTCACGCGATTCCTGCGGGAGTTCTGATCTCGCACGAGTGAATGTCTGGAGTTGTTAAACTGAGGAGGTGTAGAACTTGCGGAAGGAACTTCCACTTCTCTTGACGACGGTGTTCGGCCTCATCGTCTGCTTCTCCAAGTGGTTTTATCTGGGTGAGGTTTGGGGACTGCACGATATCGCCGAAAGCTGGGTGCTGATCAGCCAGGGTTTTGCCGTGGCGATCGGTGCTGCCAGCTTGACCCGGATTCACGGAAGAAACATTCAGCGACGTCGCGAGGACTGGCCGTACAGCGTGGTTCTTCTGGGGTGTATGTACTTCTACATCGCGCTCACGCTGTATCAGACTGTGGAAGGTATGGAGGCGCGCTGGATCTACGATGCGTACATCACTCCAGTGGGCTCTGCGCTGTTCGGCACGATCGCCTTCTACATCACCAGTGCTGCGTATCGCGTGTTCCGGGTCCGGACGCGTGAGGCGACGGTTCTGATGATCTTTGCCGTGGTGACCATGCTCGGCATGGCGCCCATCGGAGATGTGATGATCTCTGGATGGGGAGATCTGGCTCGTTGGCTGCAGGACGTTCCCGTAGGTGCGGTGACCCGGGGAATTCTCATCGCGGGTTACATTGGTGCTCTTGCCACTGGTATGCGCATTGTTCTCGGGCTGGAGAGGGCCCACCTGGGCGGCTTCACCAGCGGTTAGAATGCGCGACGATCGTACCGGCATCGGGATTGTCAGATCAACCTGGAAACTACGGTTTACCTGAGAAATAGATGCGAAGATTCCAATAAGGAGGTGCGAAAAGCATGGAACGGGACAATAAGCAGACGTTCTGGCACAAGATGTTGGCCATCGACAGGCGAATCTTGTATTCCATCATATTCGTTTTTGTGGCCTACATCGTTCTCTTTCCGATCGGTCTGCCGGTACCCATATCTGCGCACACGCAGAACTTCTACGACAACGTCGAGGCCATTCCTGAGGGCGGAATCATCTGGCTGGACTGCGCATTCCAGGAAGGTTCCTGGGGTGAGCTCGGTCCGATGGTCGAGGCCACTATGCGGCATTCATTCAATAACAACATCCGGGTAGTTCTTAGCGCTATGTGGGAGCTGGGCGGTCGGATGGCTGCCTTTGCGCTGGATAATGTCCTCGAGGATCCGCAGTACGAATGGGTGGAGTACGGGGAAGACGTGGTTAACCTCGGTTTCCGTCCGGGGGGTGCTGCGGCAGTTCTGCGCGGTGCGACCCGCGACGTGTATGAGACCTACGCCGGCGTCGACCACGAGGGCAACTCCCTCGACGATATGTCTCTGGGCATGGAGATCGAGCGCCTGCATCCCGACTACGTGGATCTGTCTGTCGTGTACGAGAGCGGTAGCCCGGGAGGACAGGACTGGCTGCAATATGTGACTGAGCCGACCGGCCTGCCCATGGCTATCGGTATCATAGCTATGTCCATTCCATCTGCGGCGGCCTTTGTGGATGCTGGACAGTACGAAGCCATGATTCCCGGCGGCACCGGAGCGGCCGAGTACGAGCTGCTTCTGGATCAGCCGGGTGAGGCCCTGGCGGCGCAGGACGTGCTGTCCGTGGGGATGCTGTATGTCACATTGCTGATCATCCTGGGTAACATCGCGTGGGTCGCGACCAAGGATGACTGAGTGACTCCGAGTGCTCGAATGCACATCGCATATACGCTGGGATGCGAATGAGGATTGGGAGGTGACTCTAGGTGCTAATTAGCGACAATCCGCAAATCTGGATCGGGGCGCTTGCCACCATTGCGGTATTTAGCTATATGTACAAGGATAACCCGGTGTGGCGGGTCGTGGAGCACGCGTACGTCGGCCTCACTGCCGGGTATTCGATCGGCTATCAGTTTCACACGCGCGTCAAGCCGACGATCATGGACGACATCCTGGCTGACGGTCATTGGAGCTACATCATACCTATCCTGATTGGTCTTGCCATCTACACCCGGTTCTCTCCTTCCCTCACATGGATGGCCAGGTATCCGCTGTCACTGTGGGTGGGATACGGATCGGGTATGGTGTTGGCCTATACGGTACCGCCAATGATGGGACAGATAACCGGTACATTCCGGTTGTTTAACTCTTTCGACAATGTCCTGTACTGGCTGTGCGTGGTCACCACGCTGATGTATTTCTTCTTCACCATCAGTCGGGAGAATCCGGTGGTCAAGTGGGGTGCATGGGCCGGCAGATGGGCAATAATGATCTGTCTCGGCGCCATGTTCGGTAATACGGTAATTTACCGTTACAACCTGCTGCTGCAGAGAATCAACTACCTGTTGATTGACTGGCTGGAGCTGGGGGCTCTTTGAGTGTGGGTCCCCTCAAGCACGCCTGCGGGGTGTGCGGAGAGAAAACTCGGTGCGCAAATTACCGGCAACAGGGTCTGATATGAACAGTTGATAATCAGGAGAAAGCCCACTCGCCGGTCGAGTGGGCTTTCTCATAACCCCCCGGTCATGACTTCAGGAACGATTTGTGCTAGTTTGAGGCATGAGATCACCTTTAATCGTGTCGCGCCGAGGCCTCAGTCCAGTTTCTCCAGGGAGATCCATATGCAAGGGGAGGGGAACCATTGGGAGCAAATGACGAGTTAACTTCAATTCTGGCCACTGATGTGGGTTCAACCACGACAAAAGCAATTCTAATTGAAAAACAGGGTGACGAATATCATCTGGTCACGCGGGCCGAGGGGCAGACCACGGTGGAAAAACCGTGGGAAGATGTTATGGTGGGCGTCCGGCAGTCGATCCGCCTGGTGGAAGAGATGATCGACAGGCGGTTGCTCAGTGAACGGGAACTCATTCGTCCCAAAAGTGAGGGTGAGGGCGTCGACTACTACGTCTCGACCAGCAGTGCCGGTGGGGGACTACAGATGATGGTGGCCGGGATGGTCAGCTCCATCAGTGCCAGCTCAGCGCACCGGGCTGCCCTCGGCGCAGGCGCCGTGGTCCTGGACGTCATTGCAGTGGATGATGGCCGATCGACGTCGGAGCACATTAACCGGATCCGGGAGATGCGGCCGGATATTATTCTTCTCTCCGGCGGGGTGGACGGAGGCTCGGTCTCCTACCTCGCGGCGATGGCCGAGACCATCCTGCAGGCCAACCCGCAGCCCCGCTTCGGTTCCGGTTACCAGCTGCCGGTAGTGTATGCCGGTAACAAGGATGCTCAGGACCTGGTGCAGGGTATCTTGCAGGAGAGGCTGGATGTTCACCTGGAGCCAAACCTTCGTCCCAGGCATGATATGGAGAACCTGGGGCCGGCCCGGGAGAGGATTCACGATCTCTTCATGAATCATGTCATGGCGCAGGCTCCCGGTTACGAGAACCTCATGGAGATGGTAGATACCACCATAATGCCGACTCCAGGAGCCGTGGGCAGTCTGATCAGGACCATGGCAGAGAACTACGAAGCCAACATCGTTGGAGTGGACATCGGGGGTGCCACCACCGACATCTTCTCCGATTTCGACGGCACATTTACCCGCACGGTCAGTGCCAACCTCGGTATGAGTTACAGTATCACCAACGTCTATGAGGAGAGTGGTTTCGATAATGTCAAACGTTGGAGCCCATTTGCGGTCTCCGAGGAAGCCCTGTGTGACTGGATCAGCAACAAAATGGTTCGCCCAACCACCATCCCGCAGACGGTGCACCAGCTGATCCTGGAGCAGGCATTGGGGCGAGAGGCTCTCCGGCATTCTTTCGAACATCACAAGAGCCTGGCCCGCAAGGTGGAACAGGAGGAGGTGGCCGGTTGGAGCGGTCGAACGGCCATGTTTCGCTCGCGCGGTGAGGAGATCATCGACATGATGGAGCTGGATATGCTCGTCGGTAGCGGCGGTGTCCTATCCCACGCGCCGCGACGCGAACAGGCCGCCCTGATGTTGATCGACTCCTTTGAGCCAGAGGGTTTCACCCAGCTCGCTGTTGACAGCATCTTCATGATGCCGCACCTCGGAGTGCTGGCCTCTACCCATCCGGAAATTGCGGCAGAGGTTTTTGATGCGGACTGCCTGGTTCGTCTCGGAACGATCATAGCCCCATCGGGGACTGCCCGCCCGGGAGCACGCTGCATGAATGTTGAAATAACCCTGCCATCGGGAGACAAAATTACAGAAGAAATTAAGTCCGGTCAGATCACGAGAGTGGAACTGGGGGACGGAGAGAAGGCCACGGTTCGCGCCAAGCCCAGCCGGGGATTCAGGCTGGAACAGGGCAAAGGTGACGCAGTGGAGCGAGAGGTTGAAGGTGGCATTGTGGGCATTATTCTCGATGGTCGGGGGCGCCCGCTGGAGCTGCCCGAGCGCGATGGGCAGAGGGTTGAAGCTTTGACCCAGTGGCTGGAGCAGCTCGACGTCTATCCGATGGATAAGGTGCGGGAGTATCAGGAGCAGAGCCCCGTGACCGCATCCTCGGATTCCAGAGAAGAGGAGGGGAAGAAACGTGGCTTCTTTGCCCGACTATTCAAGCGATAGTTATCCGATTCAGGAGATACGCATGCGGCGAGAGCTCCCCCTGCCCGGCGATACACTGGTCGAGGAGGGGGATGAGGTTCAACATGATACCACACTGGCAAAAATTACGCTGAAACCAGGCATCCCGTGGGTGATTCCCCTGTTTCGTCTGATCGGAATAGAGCCCCAGGACACCCCGGATTCCCTGCTGGTGGAAGTGGGAGATAGGGTCGAGACTGGTCAGATAGTGGCACGGGCGAAGGCCGGGCGATACGGTAGAAAGGAATACGAGTCGCCCACGGACGGCATATTGGAAGAGGTATCTCCCAAATCCGGCCGCATTGTCATTCGCGAGGAATTCGGAAAAGAGGAACCGCCCGTGAGTTTCGAAGTCGCCTTCGAGCTGGGAGTGCGGCCGAGGGAGCTGCGCGAACACATGCTGGTGAAAGAGGGCCAGGAAGTGAAGAAGGGGGCGATGGTGGCCAAGAAGGGCGAGGCTTCGGCTTTTTTCACGCGCACTGCCACTGCTCCAATATCTGGTGTGGTTACGGAAATCAACCAGGAGACTGGCTACATCACCATCTCACGGCCATTTCGGGAGATCACCATCGGCGCCTATATTGACGGTACTGTGAGTGAGGTTCTGCCGCACTATGGGGCGATTGTGGAGAGCAAGGGCGTGATAATCAACGGCGTGTTTGGTCTCGGACCGGAGCAGCACGGCCAACTGGTTATCCTCGGGGAGGATCGCACCAGCAACCTCACCGAGGATATGGTGACTGAAGAGCACGCGGGCAAGGTCATCGTGGCCGGTGGATTTGCCACCAATGAGGCCCTCAAAAAGGCTCTCGATACCGGGGTGAATGGTGTGGTGTGCGGCACTGCCAGTTATCTCAACCTGGTCAACTCCCTGGGTGTTAAGCTGGGCGTGGGAATTACCGGCCAGGAGGACATTGCCATGACGGTGATTCTCATGGAGGGTTTTGGCGATCTCAGCATGCGTGAGCATGCATTCGAGGCACTTCAACAGCTCGAGGATATGAAGGTGTCCATCAACGGCCGCACCCAGATCCGTGCCGGTGCGATTCGCCCGGAGGTCGTCTGTCCTTTTCCCGGCTATGACGGAGAGCTGCAGGAGGCGGCCGAGTTTGCCGAGGATCTGGTCCTGGGGCAGCGGGTGAGAATAATCAGCGAGCCGTATTTCGGTGACCTGGGCGAGATCGTCAAACTACCCAACAGGCCAGAGGAGATTGAAACGGGTGCACGCGTACCCGTGGCTCACGTTCAACTGGAAGATGACAGCCAGGAAGTGGTCAGCATACCGAGAAAGAATGTCGAGATCTTCTGATCGACATCCTGTACAGTGAGGGGGCGCAAATGTTCATCGATGAGCTGACGCCGGAAAGACGTGACGAGATGATCGAATGGATGGCGGGGAAAGTGCATGACTGGGGTATGATAACCCCGGCCATGCTCGCGACGGAAGGATTCCGCCCAATTTCGTTTCTCGTCAGTCAGGCCGTACATTTTGTCGCACCCATGGGAGATGCGGTCACCGGTCATCCCTACGCCTCGGAACTGGGTTTCCTTCTGCAGGATCGGGAGAACCTCGATCGTTTCATGCACAGACTGGAGGAATTGTCAGAAGACGATGAAAATGGTGAGGACAACGAAGACTCGAATGAAGATGATGCAGGTGATGATCCGGATGACGGGTGCGGGGCATGAGACCCCATCGCCCCGAAGCCGGGGGTAGCGCGGCGGGAGGAGGAGAGACTGTTTGTCGAGTGAAAACAGGACGCCCTCTGAGCAAATTCGGACGATTATCGCCACCGACTGCGGCAGCACTACCACCAAGGCGATACTCATTGAACTGCAGGGTGATGAATACCGACTGATGGAGCGCGGTGAAGCTCCCACTACTGTCGAGGCTCCTTTTGAGGACGTCACCATGGGTGTACGAAATGCCGTCTCCGAGATTGAGGAACTCAGTGGCCGGCAGTTCTTGGATGACGAAGGCGTGATAACTCACCGGGAATCTGACGAACGGGGCTGCGATCTGTATCTGTCCACCAGCAGCGCCGGCGGAGGGTTGCAGATGATGGTGGCAGGAGTCGTGAAGACCATGACCACCGAAAGCGCCGAGCGAGCGGCACTGGGTGCCGGAGCCATCGTCATGGATGCAATCGCCGTGGATGACGGGAGATTGAATCACGAGAAGGTGAACCGCATCAGAGATCTTCGCCCGGATATGATCCTGCTGTCCGGGGGTATCGACGGCGGCACCATCTCCCACGTCACGGAGATCGCAGAGCTCATAGCAACCGCCGATCCCAAGCCCCGTCTGGGTGCCACCTATCAGCTGCCGGTCATATACGCGGGTAACCGGGACGCCCGAATGCACATAGAGGAGACCCTGGGTGACAAGGCCGACCTGCGTATGGTGGACAACCTGCGCCCGGTCCTGGAGCGAGAAGTTCTCGGGCCGGCGCGCGAAGAGATCCATAATCTCTTCATGGAGCATGTTATGGCGCAGGCGCCGGGTTATGACAAGCTCATGAAATGGACGGACGCGCCGATTATGCCCACTCCGGGAGCCGTGGGCATGGGCATACAGAATGTAGCCGATCAATATGATATTGAAATTATAGGAGTAGACATTGGTGGAGCCACCACCGATATATTCAGTGTGTTCATGGATACGTTCAACCGCACCGTTTCCGCCAACCTGGGAATGAGCTACAGCATTTGCAACGTGCTCCTGGAGGCGGGGTTGGACGATATCTATCGCTGGTTGCCGCTGGATATTGATCCGGCAGATTTACGCAACCGAATTCGTAACAAGATGATCCGCCCGACCACCATCCCGCATACCCTGGAGGAACTCATAGTGGAGCAGGCCATCGCCCGCGAAGCCCTACGTATGGCGCTGGAACATCACAAGACGCTGGCCAGCGGGCTGAAGGGAGTCAAAGACACCGACCGGGATGCCAGCACCACCTTCCGCGAGGTCGATACCCACACCGACACCATGGTCAACATGATGACGGTGTCCATGGTGCTGGGCAGCGGCGGGGCCCTGTCACATGCTCCACGTCGCGTGCAGTCAGCACTCATGATGCTGGATGCCTTCCAGCCTGAGGGAATCACCGAACTGGCTGTGGACAGCATATTCATGATGCCGCAGCTGGGAGTCCTGGCGGGCGTGCATGCTCAGGCGGCAGCACAGGTCTTTGAGCGGGACTGCCTAATCCGGCTCGGAACGGTTATCTCTCCAGTGCAGCGCCCCAATGCCCGCGAGCGCGATCTGGCTCGCGAGGATGCACTAACCGTGACTCTGTCCATGCCGGACGGCGATCGCACGGAAAGCATCGGTGCGGGGGAGATGAAGCGCATCGACCTGCCTGAGGATCGGGTTGTCCGCGCCAGTCTCGATCCCGGCCGGCACTGGGATATTGGTGAGGGGTATGGTCGTCCGCTCGAGACAGATATTCGCGGCGGAGTGGCCGGCATCATTATGGATGCCCGCGGTCGGCCTCTGAAGCTGCCCGAAGATGATGAACAACGGCGCAGCCAGCTGCTGCGGTGGATCGAGGCGCTCGATGTTTATCCATCGGAGGCCCTTTCCGCCTACCTGGACAAGGGACGGGAGGCTTAATATGGCTCACGCATATACTCCAGGACTCAAGGTCAGTGCCAGTGAAACGGTGCGCAAGGAGCGGCGTCTTCCCCTGCCGGGAGAGGTGCTGGTACAGGAGGGTGATCTGGTTGAACCACGCCAGGTCGTCGCCCGCACCGAAATTCCCGGCGATCCGCAGAGTGTCAACATTGCCAACTTGATGGGATTGGAGCCCGAGGATATTGAGGAGGCCATGCTGGTGCAGGAGGGCGATGAGGTGGAGAAGGGCCAGATAATCGCTCGCACTGTGGCTTTCTTTGGTCTTCTGAAGAATGAGCAGAGAGCGCCGCTAACCGGAACCGTGGAGATGATTTCTTCGGTCAGCGGACAGGTTGTGTTTCGCGCCGAGCCGACGCCGCTGGAGGTCGAGGCGTACATCAGCGGTCGGGTCAGGGAGGTCATACCCGAGGAAGGGGTCGTAATTGAGACCAGCGGCGCCTTTATACAGGGGATATTTGGTGTCGGTGGTGAGCGGCTCGGCGAGATCCGCGTACTGGCCGATTCTGCCGACCAGCATCTCACCGCCGATGCGGTGACGGAGGATTGCCGGGACAGGATAGTGGTTGTCGGGAGTCTGGCCACCAGCGACATCCTGCATCGGGCTGCTGAGGTTGGCGCGGTTGGCGTAGTGGCCGGTGGGGTGATTGATGAGGATCTGGTCGATTATCTGGGATATGACATAGGTGTGGCCATTACCGGACAGGAAGAAATCCCGGTGACACTCATTGTCACCGAGGGGTTTGGCCCCGTACCCATTGCTGACAAGACATTCCGCCTTTTTTGCGAACTGGAGGGCAGGTTGGCATCCATGAGTGGTGCCACCCAGATTCGTGCGGGAGTTATGCGGCCCGAGATCATCTGCCCCGAGGCCGATCTCGGCGAGGATATTACCGATGTGGCACAGGAGGAGCTGGCCGGAGGCCTGGTCGTGGGGACCTCGATTCGCATCATCAGGGAACCATACTTCGGATATCTGGCAGAAGTGACCGAGCTTCCCTCGCCCCTGGAGAGGGTGGAGAGCGAGGCCACTGTGCGCGTTCTTCGGGCGCGATTGCTGGATGGAACTGAGGTGGTCGTGCCGCGAGCCAACGTGGAAATCATAGAGGGGCGCACTTCGCTTGCCAAATGAGCTCACGACAGAGTTTGCTACGCCGCGCGCACTGGCGGCCAGTGGACGCGGACCTACAGGAGAATTGCCGGTTTTTCTGTCAGCGGGCCCATACATACGGGCCCGCTGACAGTTTTCCGCTCAGTGCTCCCCACCACTACCACCGGCCACCCGCATCGTGATGTAATGGGGGAGAGGCCAGTGTCCCCGCATGAAGGTCGCGTCCGCCCGGCGGGATGGGCTGGTCCGCGGAGGTGAAAGGCTATGAACCGATCGGAAAGCCGGATCATGCGGCTTCTGAATGATGACAATGTGCAGGAGCAGGTCAAGATGGAGGATTACGTGGCCGTGGCCACTGGGGCACGACGGGCTGCAGTTCTCTGGATTCCGGCCGACCTCCCCGCCGGTGACCGGATTCGGGAAGCCATAGATGAGGGATACTCCCGGCGCTACTACGAGAGTCGCAGGGGCGGCGGGCCGTTCAAGTTTCTGGATCGGATTCGCTATGCCGGAATGCGAGCAATGATGAATCCCCTGCGCTATAAGGCTTCTCTGCTGCGGGAGGCCTATGAGGACGCAGTCTGGGAGCACCCCAACTACCGGGCAGCCCGGCAGTGGGCCGGGGAGCTCGGGCTGCACATCTATGAGAGCCAGGTGCGTCCAAGCCTGGACGAGATGTGGGTGGTCCGGGATCAACGTACGGTCACCGAGATTGCCGCCTTCATGGCCCGTCGCGACGAGATCCGGCGAGAGATGATGCAGGAGATGCGCCGTGCGGGAAGGACTGGCCCACAGCTGATGTTCATGCCGGAAGAGAAATCACCCGAGTATTTGCGTCGGGCTGGCGATCTCCTCGGGTATCCGGAGTGCTGCGTTGAGGCCTATGTGGAGGACGCTGCATCGGATGTGGATAGCGCGCTGCGTTCATCCAACCAGATCTCCGAGATTACCGGCGATGATGACGAAGAACGGGCGGATATGGAGGCCACGGCATTTTTTGCGGGTTCGTTCTATCCCTGCAAACCCCAGTGTCCGGCGGCTAGCCAGGTGGGCGAGTCCATGTTGCAGGCGGTGGGGGAGGCGGATGAACGCTTGGTCAACCGCATGCAGCGCGTCTTTAGGGCCAACATGGACTATGTGAGCAAGTATCCAGAAATACTGGAGCGACGTCGCAGACAGATGATGTCGCAGTACATGGGAGGGGTGCCGAGTGAAGAACAGAGATGATGAAGGCGAAATCAGGCAGAAGCGTTTTGCGTTTCTCCCGCAAGAAGAGGAGGAAGGGGAGGAGACGGACTGGACCTCCTATTGGAAGCTGCAGCGGGATACCCCGGATGAAGACCTCGATCAGCTGCGGGAGCGGGCTCTGCAGTGCGATGAGTGCGCTCTCCGGGAAACCTGTACGCAGGTGGTTTTCGGCGAGGGGGCAGCAGACAGCCAGCTCATGTTCGTGGGCGAGGCACCTGGAGGCGACGAGGACCGGGAGGGACGCCCCTTCGTGGGTCGGGCCGGACGGCTGCTGGACCGGATCATCCGGGCATGCGAGCTGCGAAGAGAGGGTGTATACATCACCAACGTGGTGAAATGTCGGCCGCCCGGAAACCGCACTCCGTATCCAGAGGAGCGAGACACCTGTTTCCCGTTTCTGCGGAGTCAGGTTCGCCTGATTCGTCCACAGATCATTGTTGCACTGGGGGCAGCCGCAACGCAGAGTTTGATTCACCCGGAGGCAATGATCACCCGGATGCGGGGGACGTGGCAGGAGTGGGCCGGGGTTCCGGTCATGCCGACATTTCACCCGGCCGCGCTGCTCCGTGACCCCAATAAGAAGGCACCGACCTGGGAGGATATGCGAAAAGTCATGGAGGCACTAAAAGGGGATGAGTAGTAGTGACGGTGTGCAGACGCGAGTGGTTGACGGAAAGCGAGGAGGAGACGGTTGAGCGGGGCAGGCGTCTGGGTCAGAGAGTCGATGGGGGCGATATCGTCGCGCTCATCGGTCCTCTCGGGTCCGGCAAGACGGTCCTGGCTGGCGGAATCATGTCCGGTGCAGGTGCGGAGGGGCCCTTCCGCAGTCCGTCATTCACCCTGGTATGGGAGCACTGCGGTCGCTTTCCCATTCACCACGTGGACCTTTATCGGCTCGATGAGGCGGAGGCAGAGATGGATCTTCCCTGGGACCGTATTCTCGACCGCGATTCGCTGGCAGTGATTGAATGGGCCGATCGGCTGCCATCAGGGTTTTTGCCGGATGACCGGCTTCTGATCCGTCTGGAGCGATGCGGAGATAATCGTCGCCGGATCCGGCTGGAGGCCCGCGGCGGCTGCGCGCGGATTATATCTGATGAGGTCGGGGGGGAAGACTGTGCGAGTTCTCGGAATTGACACGGCAGCTTACACCGTGAGTGCAGCCCTGCTGTGCGACGGCCAGCTGTATGGAGAGTGGACAGTGCGGGCTCCGCGCCGGGCGTCCCGTCTCCTTCCGGCGTCAATCGATGACTGGATGAAAAGTCTGGAGCTGGGGCCGCAGGATCTCGATGGCGTCGCGGTGACTATTGGTCCGGGCTCATACACTGGCCTGCGCATAGGCACGGCGCTGGCCGTGGGATTGACGCTTGGCCGGGGACTGGCGGCAGCGGGAGTATCGACGACAGCCGCACTGGCCGCGGGAGTTCCGGTTGCGCCGGGTGGACACATAGTCTCTGTGGTGAGCGCGGGGAGGGGCGCGGGATTTTCTGCCCTGTACCGGCGCCCGGACATCTCACCTGTGGACGAAGTGCACTGGGTGCCGGAGGAAGTGGTTTCGCCCGCACGTCGAACTCGGGTTGAAACCGAAAGCATAGTTCGTGAGCGAGTGCCCACCGGGGCGTTCGTGGTGTGTGCCGTCGACGATGCGGAAACGGCAGGTGAAGCCGCACCGTATGGTCTGGTGCGACACCTGTCTCCCATACGGGGAGCGCACGTCGCCCGACTGGGGTGGGAACAGATGCGCCGCGGATGCTCGTTATCGCCTGAGCAACTCTACCCGCGTTACCATCGACGTACCGCCGCCGAGAGGGGGACCGGTCTGTGAGCCTGGACTGGCCGCCGGAATCTGAATCGAATGGCGAACACATCCGTGAAGTATATGTCCGGTCCATGCTGTTGCGCGATATTGACCGGGTAATGAAGATAGAGCAGCGATCCTTTCCGACGCCGTGGTCGGAATCGGTCTTTTGCACCGAGCTGCGAGAAAACTCCAATGCAGACTACGTTGTGGCCTGCCGGGGAGATTCACTGGTTGGCTATGCCGGGATGTGGCTATTGCCCGGCACTGCACATATCACCAATATTGCCGTCGATCCGGATCAACGGGGCAGGAAGGTGGGAACTCGACTCCTGCTCAGCATGATGCAGAGGGCTCTGTTTCGGGGTATCAACCGGATGACGCTGGAGGTGCGGCAGTCAAATGACATCGCACAGCGTTTCTACCGCCGTTACGGATTTCGGGTGCAGGGAATTCGGGCCAACTACTACACCGATACGCATGAGGATGCTGTGGTTATGAAATGTGAGGACATAGGGGATGTTCTGACCGACGCGGACCAGTGAATGGGAGATATGGGAGGAAACAAGGTGATCCGTACCGTACTCGGAATCGAAACCTCTTGTGACGATACGGGTGTGGCCGTAATCGACGGAGAGAATCGGGTGCTGGCCAATGTTCTCAGTTCGCAGACCCGAATGCACAGCGACTATGGCGGCGTTGTGCCGGAGCTGGCCTCACGCAGTCACTCGAGGAATATTGTGCACGTGTTCCGGCGCGCCCTGGATGAGGCGGATGTCGATCTCGCCGATGTGGACCTGATCGCCGCGACCCGCGGACCCGGTCTGGTGGGTTGTCTCCTGGTGGGATTAATGGTTGCCAAGGGTCTGGCCTGGGCAACGGACATCCCGCTGGTGGGCGTCAATCACCTCAAGGCCCATGTGTGGGCATCAGTCCTTGACCGCTCCCCCCGGCTGTGCACCCCAGCGCTATGCCTCATAGTTTCGGGAGGGCATACTGAACTCATGCTGGTGGAGGGAGAGGACTCGGTGGAGGGAGAGCTCATCGGCGGGACGCGGGATGATGCGGCTGGAGAGGCATTTGATAAGGTGGCGCGCCTGCTCCATCTGGGCTATCCGGGTGGACCGGTCATCGACCGGCTTGCCCGCACCTACCGGGGCGAACTGATCGATTTTCCGCGCCCCATGCTGTCTGATGCATCATTCGACTTCAGCTTCAGTGGGTTGAAGACCGCGGTTGCCGTGTATCTGGAGCAGCGGCGCCGGGGGCATGATTGCACTGGATTGGGTGAGGCGGAGACGGCGCGGGTTGCCGCGTCATTTCAGGAGGCAGTGGTTGATGTTCTGGCGGAAAAGACCCGAAGGGCCATGCGGGAGACCGGCGTTGGCACCTTGATCGCCGCCGGTGGCGTGGCAGCGAACGCGCAGCTGCGTGAACGCCTGGCGCAGGTGGCGGGGGATGCGGGCGCCCGGCTGATAGTGCCCCCGCCCGAGTACTGCACGGACAATGCCGCCATGGTTGCAGCGGCCGGTCATCGACGATTTGCCCGGCGGGGAGCGGATGGTTACGGGCTGGATGTGGACCCCTCCCTATCCCTGCGGCCTGCAGAAGACGGATAGGCGCCTCAGCGAGATGCCTCCTGAGCGTGTGTCTCTGCCGCTGTCGGTACATACTATGTGAGAGACGAAGGAGGAGTCGGGATGCCGTGCAGTGCAAGACTGGAGGACCTGGCGGGTTCGCTTCATTTCATCGGGGTGGGCGGCTACGGCATGAGCGGGTTGGCATACGTACTCGCCGCCCGGGGAATCACCGTGAGCGGTTGTGATGCCAGCGACTCATCGCGGATGAAGATGCTGCGATCGGCGGGTATTCCCGTGCACGTGGGACACGATGTCAGCCACCTGTGCGATGCGGCTGCAGTTGTCTACAGCACTGATGTACCCGATGACAATCCCGAGCTGGAGCGGGCCCGTCAGCTGAACATCCCCCGTCTGCATCGTTCCCGGGTTCTGGCCCAGCTCATGGAATGGTACGACCAGAGCATAGCAGTGACCGGCACCCACGGAAAGACCACCACTGTGGCCATGGCCTCGCACCTGCTCGAAGAGAGCGACCTCTCACCCACAGTGCTGATTGGAGGGGAGTTGGCCGGGACGGGATTTACCGCCCGGGTGGGCAGTTCTTCCTTCCTGGTGGCCGAGGCCTGTGAGAGCGATGGCAGCTTCCTTCAATACCGTCCGCGCTACATATTGGCCACCAATCTTGAGCCCGAGCACCTGGAGTTCTTTGACGGTAGTTTTGACCGCATGAGTCGGGTTTTTGCCCGCTTTCTCAACAATGTTCATCCGGATGGAGCAGTTGTCCTCTCAGTGGATGATCCCCAGCTCAGATCCATGGTGCGCGGGGTCGAGGGAAGGGTGGTCACCTGTTCGGCCGATGATATGCATGCAGATTATCGTGCTGTTGACATACAGTTGTCTGCCGATTCTGCTGCCTTTACCCTGCTGGAGGCGGGGCGAGAGGTGCAGCGATGTGATATCCCGGTTCCCGGATTGCATATGGTCAGAAATGCGCTGCAGGTCGCCGCTATGGGGAGCGTCGTGGGGTTATCGGGAGAGGCCATTGCACGGGGACTTGCCGCCTATCGTGGGGTGGGTCGACGTTTCCAGCGGGTGGGGGAGTGCTCGGGAGTTATCATAGTGGATGATTATGCCCATCACCCCACTGAGATAACGGCGACGCTGAGGGCTGCCCGAGGACTCGCGGAGGGCCGGGTGTTTGCGGTTTTTCAACCCCAGAGACACAGTCGCACCTGCGCGTTGATGGACGAGTTCAGCCGTTGTTTTGTGGGGGCTGACGAGCTGATCCTGACCCCGATATATCGGCCGGCCGGGCAGGACCCCATACCCGGCGTCTCATCTGAGGTACTGGCTGAGCGTATTCGTGCGCGCGATGATCTGCCCGTGCGCGTCATGGACGACTACCGGGAGATCGTCCGGTACCTGCGCGATGCGTCCCGACCGGGCGATGTGGTGCTCACAATGGGTGCTGGAGATATCTGGCGGGTGGCAGAGACTATCTCCACGTGCTTCTGAGGGAATTATTCACCGGCCGGTATTTCCCGCAGCAGATCAGAACCTTACGGTTTCCCCCTGCCCCGTTTACTGAGAACCGGACCCCCCTGCCTCCACTTCGGAGTGGGCAAAAACTGGAGTATTGAGAGCGTCGGGCGGTTGTGTTAACGTATATAACTAATAAGCCCAGCGAAGGGGGAATGCTATGACCCTGGATGACAGAGTCGTGAGTCGAGGATTGACCTTTGATGACGTTCTGCTGTTGCCCAGCTATTCTGAGGTCGTACCCAGGGAGATCGATGTTTCTACCCAGTTGACTCCGGATATACGTCTCAACATTCCCATACTGAGTGCCGCAATGGATACTGTCACGGAAGCCCGCACCGCCATCGCTCTGGCGCGTGAGGGTGGGCTGGGCGTCATTCACCGCAGCATGTCCCCCGAGAATCAGGCCGGTGAAGTCGACAAGGTTAAACGTTCTGAACATGGAGTCATAACAGATCCCTTCTTCCTCACCCCCGAGCACCGCGTTCAGGATGCTGTTGACCTCATGGATCGGTATCGGATCAGCGGCGTTCCTGTCGTGCAGGATGAGGTCTTGGTGGGGATCATAACTAACCGTGATGTTCGCTTTCAGGAGGGTTTTGACCGCTCCATCCGCGAGGGTATGACTTCACAGGGATTAATCACGGCCCCCGAGGGCACTGATCTGAATCGGGCCCGGGAGATAATGGCCGAACACAAGATAGAGAAACTTCCACTGGTGGACGAGGACTTCCGGCTTCGCGGTCTGATAACCATAAAGGATATTGAAAAGGCCCAGAAGTATCCAAATTCAGCCCGGGACAGTGGGGGGCGCCTTCGCGTTGGTGCCGCAGTAGGAATCGGGGATGACCTCATGCATCGTTCTCGGCTGTTGGTCGCCGCTGGTGCCGATATCCTCTTTGTGGACAGTGCGCACGGTCACTCCAGGAACGTCCTGGATGCCACTGAACGTATTCGCGCGGAGTTTCCCGAGATCACCATCGTATCTGGAAATGTGGCCACGGCGGAAGGAGCGCGTGCCCTGATGAACGCCGGTGCGGACGCCATCAAGGTCGGTGTTGGTCCCGGTTCAATATGCACCACCCGGATAATTGCCGGCGTGGGCGTTCCACAGCTTACGGCCATCTCTGAGGCTGCCGCGGCCGCGGAGCAGGAGGGAGCATCAGTAATAGCGGACGGGGGAGTTATGTACTCCGGAGATATTGCCAAGGCCATCGCCGCTGGCGCGGCGGCAGTTATGATTGGAGGACTCTTCGCCGGGACAGAGGAGAGCCCGGGCGAGACGGAGATCTTTCGCGGGCGCAGTTACAAGGTCTACCGCGGCATGGGTTCCGAGGGAGCGCTGGAACGCGGGTCGCGCGATCGCTATTTCCTGCAGGAGGGGGACAAGGCGGTGCCCGAAGGCGTGGAGGGACGAGTTCCTTATCGCGGCGCGTTATCTGCCATCGTCTATCAGCTGGTCGGTGGTCTGAAATCCGGCATGGGCTATTGCGGCGCCACCAACATTCGCCAGCTGCAACGAGATACCAGGTTTACCCGCATCACTGGCGCGGGGCTGCGGGAGAGTCACCCGCATGATGTGACCATTACCAAACAGCCCCCAAACTATCAGGCCGGTGAAGTGCAGGACGGATGAGTCGTGCGGGCGGCTCGCGCCGGAACGGTTCTATGCCGGCGGGCCGCCCTCGCCTACTCCTCTTGCTCGTCATCTTCTTCCTCCACACTCTCCGCACCGGAACATGCGGCCTCGCCCTCGCAGCTCTCACCGTACAGCGGGGGAGGAAACCGCCAGTGTAGGGTGGAGGATTCCGTCCGGGGAGGCGGCGCATCATCATCTTCGTGGTTGTGCTCTCGTTGATCATGCATCCCGCCGTTTTCCGCATCAGTATCTCTACAGTGGTGGGTTTCCTCTCGTGAGAAGGTTTCCTGGTCCGCCCCATTATCGTGCGAGGGGCGACGGGTTCTGTCCTCTTCCGGCTCGCAGGCGTCGTCCTCACTGTGGTCATCGGGCTGCACAAACTCGTACGGCATAATTCCGTCCTCCTCGCAGATCCACTTGCCTCGTGCCGCGGCCGTTCGGGCCCCGGTGAGGAGTGAATCTTCAACAATCCGGTGTTCTCTGGGTGATCTGCGGAACAGCGCGATGCTCAGATCCCCCAGGTGATCCGCGCCATGGTCCTCCAACTCCCCCAGCAGGCGTTTCGTCTCCCCCTCGCTCAGCCGCGCGGCGTTGATATACAGATGCAGAATTTTGGCAATGTCCCTCCTGGCTGCGTCCGGCAGTGAGGCCAGAACATCGGCGACGTCAGTGGCACCGGATTTGCTGCGCTGGGCGTGCATCCAGTGGCTCAGGAGTATTTCTCCTGCGGCATTGTGCCGCACGGCTTCCGGCTGGATCAGGCTGTGTGTCAGGACTCCCTCCCCATTCTCTCGCGCAGTCAGACGGTGCAGCTCGGCCAGTGTGGCGGTGAGCCGCAGGATTACGCTTTCGTCATCGAGATCGGCGACGGGATAGTACGGCTCGAGATAACAGTGCGAACGTCCCCAGTTCAGAACTGGCTTGCCGTCGCGCGTGGGCAGTATGGGTACATGGGAGTCGAATCCCATCGAGCGCAGACGAGACAGTCGGGTGAATGCCCTGCATATCGGTTGCGGGTCTCTGGTTGCCCGCAGCACGTAGGAGTTTGCCCCGTCGCTCAGGTGCAGCTCGCGTATCCCGACCTTCTCAATCTTCGGGTCAGACGGGAGCTGACTGTAGTGGTCAACCAGCTGCTGGATGTAGTGTTGCAGTGTTGACACCCCCCGGCGCAGTTATCGGGCCCAGCAGTCGTGCGCCCTGTCACTGTTACTGTATTCACCTGGGGGGCAGATGGATACCCGATCGGACGATTCCCGTCCTCACATGGAGGTGCAGGAGCCGGATGGTCATCGCTATCGTGCATGCCCATTGCAGGTGCTGCGGGGAGACGCCGGGAGCGTCTCCCCGCGCGGAGGTCAGATTCCGCTCCCTTCTCCAGCGCCGGAGCCGAATAGTGATTCGCCCCCGAGCATTAGCAGCAGCAGGAGAGGCATGATGTCCATTCCTCCGCTGTCGCCGTGGCTGTGCTCTCCCATAAGAGTCGGGAGAATCAGAAACATCAGCAATAGCTCTGTAGTGGAGTCGCCGTCAAACATGTTCGATCCTCCTTACTGTATTCGAAGTGGTGCACATTGCTGGGTGTCCACCTCTGGTCACCGGAGCGGGATGAGCGGAACGTTGCCGCTACCACTCCGGGGCGGCGGATGCCCCGCCATCTCCTTGCGGAAGTGCAGATGGGGCAACAGGCAGGAGCCGGCCCTCCTCGCCCTATCATCCTCCTCAGAAACGGAAGCCGTCACCCATGAGGAAGATCAGCAGAAACAGAAAGAGCAGCTGTTCATCCCGTCGCACATCAGTCATGCCGGTCAGTACGAGAAGCAAGAGCAGGGTTCCGAGACCGTCCCGGTGCATGGTTGCACCTCCCTTCACTGCTCATGGCAGCCCTCTGCTAGAGGGGTGCGCCAGAAATCTCATGGAGACGTGTAGAGGTCGATCATTGCCGCACTCGTCGCGGGACGACCTCACATCAGGGACTCACTTGCGGACGAAACTGCCGGCCAGGAAGATGAACAACAGCAGCATTAACAGCTGTTCATCCCGTCGCACATCTGTGACGCCGGTCAGTACGAGGAACAGGAGCAGTGTTCCCATTCCATCCTTTCCTCCCAGCATTGCGCCACCTCCTCCGATAGTTCGGGTGGGATCTGTGCCCTCAGCTCGCTACATAATATGAAGACGATGAGAATGTGTTAACTCGGGTCAGCTGCCCCGCGGGTGTGCTGTCTGTTGCCGGGGGGGCGCCGGCAAGGCCGAGGGGGCCGTCGGAATCTTTCTCCGACGCCCCCCTCGGCGAGTGCCTGCCGCGTCCTCCCGCTCACCAGCGGTCAAAGCCGGCCAGGAAGATGAACAGCAGCAGGGTGAGCAGCTCCTCGTCCCGTCGGAAGTCAGCGAATCCGGTCAGCACGAGGAACAGAAGCAGGGTGCCAATTCCATCTCTTCGCGCGAGAGGCATTGCGCCACCTCCTCCGGTCGAAAGTGGGGTCGGCTGCCCTCTACTCGCTACATAATATGACCCCTGCCCGCAGTATGTGAAATTGTCGACGACAACTGGGAGTGCAATCCTGGGTGGACTGCGTGCCGGGCCGGCGAGCTTCGCCCCTGCACTCAACCGCATACAGGTACTAGTGAGGCGAAATGGCCCCGACGCACTGGTCCGGGGAGTGGGAGGTGATTCGGTGGATGTGGAGCGGGAAGGGTGCGAAGAGGAGGCGGACGTCCAGGCGGCGGAAGAGCAGAAGGAAGGGCGGACTGAACTGGCCCGGAGATCGGTTGAGCGACTGGGAAGAGGGGGCAACAGATCACTGAAGTTAAGGACGTTGAGCAATATGAAAACACTGGCGGATGAAATGATGCATCTGTCGGATAGGCTGAATTCTTCAGCTCTGTATATCAACAAGCTTCTCGAAGTACTGGTGCTGAGCCCGGAGGAGTATTCGGAACTGAGTCGTGCCGGAGTGGTTGAGGAACCCCTGACACAGAGGGGGGTCGGAGAGAGAAGGGAGGGGTCGGGTCCGAACATTGCCCAACTGATGCAGTTGGCGCAGGGGGCTGATCTTGAAAGCCTGGCTGAGGAACTGCTGTCGCGTCTGCGGGAGGGAAATTGAGAGGGATAGCAGTGCAGTGCCCCGGGGCAATGGTCGGGAAGAGAGGTTGCCCGCGGGGCACGCAACGCGGCCGGCAGTCGACCGCGGCACGGCGCCCGACCTCACAAAGTCGGTCGCCGTGCCAGGTGAATTTCCATCATCGTTCATTTTTGTGTGCAGGAGCGTTCACTGCAACATTGATGTCCGCTCTCGCGTTGTAGGCCAGAAGCTCATCCTGCAATTCCTTCCAGGCTTCTGTGGTCATCGTCATGGTCACCACCACTTGCTCATCGTCATCGTCGGGGGGATCTGGCTCCGCCCACTCATCCACCATTCCGCCCCGGGCCACCAGAGCAAAATCCTGCGGGCCGGATGGTACGTTCTTGCCGACCACGCGGATCAGGTATTCTCCTTCCGGCAGGTCACCGGGCGTGCTGTACCCGGGCAGGAGGCGTATGCCTTCATTGTTATTTGTGGAGTCAGATTCTCCCCCGGCCGTACTGTAACCGGGGTTGAGGCCCGTAAGGTTGTTCCCGCGGTAGATGGTTCCGTCCGGGCTCACCAGCTCCAGGTTGAGGTCATTGACCATATGACGATCTGCTCCCTGGGCAGGGGCCGGGTCGGTCCAGGCCAGATGGACGTTCAGGGGTTGCGACCCATCTGCCACCCATATCGGCTCCTCCCACACCTCGCCGGTAGTCAATGCTGTCACTTCATCCCACGCCTGCATGGTACGATCATCGCCCGGCCAGTACAGCGAACCATCGAGATCCAACAGGCCCCACCCCTGTGAGTTATTGGGGTATACGCCTTCGTTGTCGCGGTCCGAGTTTGGTCCGGAAATCTCTCGTGCTCCATTCAGTAGGGTCGCTCGGACCAGCGCGGCACTCGGTGCAAAGGCTTCCGCGGGATCCGGTTCACCCAGGGGGTAGAAGCCGTCAGCGTAGTATTGCCGCACCAGTGCGGCCGCACCAGCTGCAGTCGGTGTGGACATGCTCGTCCCCTGCTGTTCTGCGTATCGGTCTCCAGTGTCTGCTGCGGCGGATGCGATTGGGCTCCCCGGTGCCACCAGATCCGGCTTGAGACGACCGTCCGTGGTCGGCCCGCGTGAGGAGAAGGACATGACTTCTTCTGGGTTGTGCGTATTGACCGCCCCGACTGTCAGGATGTTCTTGGCATCACCCGGGGTGGCGATTGTGAGTCCCCGGTCATCTCCGAAGTTGCCGGCGGCAACCACCAGGAGATGAGAGGGGTAATCTGCCGTGAAGCGGTCCGCGTCCCGACCGATGGTTCCGTATCCATCATCCAGGTCGGTGGTCTTTCCGCCCCAACTCTGGTTGTTGACCAGAGCTCCGGCTTCGTACGCCTCGGCGAACACCCCGTAGAAATCGAAGCCTGCTCCCCACATGCCCAGGGAGTTAAATGCCTTGATGATGGCCAGCCGCGCTCCGAAGGCCTGTCCGTCATACTTGCCCCACTCACCATATGGTTCCGCATCTCCCGCTATGGTTCCGGCGACGTGCGTACCGTGCCCGATGGAATCGCCGCTGCCCCCGAACATGTCGCCGGAAAGATCAACGTACGCTTCCACCTTGCGGTGCTCCGGTCCATATCCCGGTGTGCGGTTGTCAATGGGCCAGGGAAAGGGGATGCTGCGCTGCAACAGGGTGTCTGTGGTGCGGGCAGAAGAGTCCAAGGGCCACCACGGAGGTAGATCGCCGCTCCCGTTGCCCGGTGCAGAGTCGTCGCGGAACATTTCGTGTTGTCCGTCCAGTCCACTGTCCGTCACCCCTACTATCTGCCCCGCACCCGTCAGGGTGTGATGGTGGGCGGTATCCGCGCCAATTATCGGCCTGGCCTGGTTGTTGAACAGCTGCAGCTGTACAGCAGGGGCCAGATACGAAAAGCCCGTATCGGATATGATGGCGAAGAGCTGTGCTGCCCGGCCGTTCACCAGAATGCGGTAGCGCGGCTCTTCCTCCGGGTACCCCGATAGACGGGTGACCTCATCAGTCACCAGTCCGGCAGCCTCCAGCAAACTGCGGGTCCGCTCAGAGAGTTCTCCGCCGTAGAACTCGACGATGAACTCTCCGTCTCCCGCACCATCGTCGTTGTGTCCCAGCACGGCAGATTGCAGTGCCGGTGCTATGCGGTATCCGGGATGGTGTACACCGACCCACTGGACGATATCGAGATCTTCCGCCCGCTCGGCAACTTCGTGGATGGCACGCACCACGTAGGTGTAGTTCGGCAGGTATTCGAGGAATTCAATGCCCTTATGGGTGAGGTCATCCACCCACCCTGACTTGACGGGGCCGACGAACTGCAGCAGGTAGTAGTTCTGTTTTCCGGATCGGGGTGATGCTCGCTTTTCGGGTGGCAGGAATATTTCGCCTTCACTGGTGTCCAGTGTTCCCGCCGCGAGGTGAATCTTCGTGCGGTCGGGAAGCGGATCCACACTGAATCCTCGTCCCTCTATCTCATCCAGTACTTCCTGAGGAGTGCGGACTAGAGTGAAGGTATCGTATTCCACCATCACCTCCACGTCCATTTCTCCCAGTATTTCGGCATCTGCATAGACCAGTGCGTGCATGTCATCTGCGGGATTTGTCGGCTGCGCTCCGGATCTCACACTCAGTCCGGTTATCGTGACTATTAGGATCAGTGCCAGTGCCACGTAAGTGTGGCGTCGCCACCTGTGTCTCAGTACTTCCATGGGCACTCCCTTCAGGTTCAGCCTCTCGATCCTCTGTGATGTGCCAGCACATGGTGATCTGAAGGATTTACCACCATATACAATCTACAAATGCAGGATTTAGGATCCCACATACATCTAGAGACAGCTTAAGGGCTTGCGGGAGGGTGTTTCAATGGTGTTATGTGCCAGGTGGTTGCGGCTCAGTTTTCTCTGCGACCGGAGGCCTGCGAGAAAAGATCGCTGGCGCGCTGGAACCTGCGGAGAGCCTCGTCCCGTCGACCCGTGGCCAGGAAGACTTCGCCCAGCTCGGTCTGCGTATGGGCGAGCAGTGATACTTCATCAGCTGAGCGGAAGCATTTTTCCGCACGCAGCAGTACCTCTTCCGCGTCGTCCAGGTTCTCCCTTGCGGCCGCAATCTTGCCGGCCAGGAGTGCGGCGCGTCCGTGCAGCAGGGGCTGATAGCGCGAGCTGGTGATACCCATTGCCTTTGCTGCGGCATCAGCCGCGCGCACCAGCTCTCCTTCGCGCAGGTGGATCCTGCCCTCGGCCAGAAGGGCGCGCGCCCGGGTGGTGTGAGCTCCTACGTCTTCCGCGGTACGCTGGGCCCTGCGTAGTGCGTCGAGTGCTTCGGCCCGTTTTCCCTCTTCCTCGGCAACCATGCCCAGCGTGTAGAGGACCTCGGATTCGGTTCTTCTCATCTGACGAAAGTTGGCCAGCTGGCGTGCCGCAGCGGCATGATCGGCGGCGCGCTGGGGGTCACCGCGGCTGAGGTGATCTGCTGCTTCCTGCAGGGCTGATGTCGCCAGGGCGCGGGGACGGGTCTGGCCGGGAAGATCCTCCATCACCTGCCGCAGCAGATTGTCGGCGGTCTCCATTTCGCCCAGCTGCTGGTAGGCCCGGGCCAACCCCCAGCGAAACAGGAGACGATGTCTCGGTATGGTGCCACCGTCGGCCTCTTCCAGTCGGCGCGAGACGGTTTCAAAGAAACGGATGGCCAGGAGGGCATTGTCACTACTGAGGTGCATCTCGCCCAGCGCCAGGAGACACTGCAGGGCTCCTTCGGGTTGAGAGGCGCTTTCAAATCGTTCTGCCGCTTCGGTGAGATGAGTGAAGGCGAGCTCCTGATTCTCGTCCCGCATCTCCAGAATGCCGGAGTGCAGCAGAATGCGCGCACTGAGACCCGGCTCCTGCAGGTTGCTCTCGTTCAGCAGCTCGCGGGCGCGTTCCAGGCTGCGTCGCGCATCGTCCGGGTTGTCCACCCCGAGGTGAGCCTCAGCCATAGTGAGGAGAATCTCAATCTGCCGTCGCAGCTGGGAATCATCGGCTCCCTCCTCCGGAAGTAAGGCGGCTGTCGGCACGCGCAAATTCTCCGCGATTATGCGGAGGGAGGTGAGTGAGGGACTGGTGAGCCCCCGCTCTACCTGACTCAAAAAGCCCGGGCTCATCTGATTGTCCGCGAGATCCCTCTGGCTCATTCCCCGCTCCTGCCGCAGCTGCTTGATTCGCTGCCCGACGCGCCGGGCGAATTCATCATTCAAGCTCATTCCCCCGTCCAGCGATGTGGGTTTTAGTATAGATTAAACAACTGACCCTATTAGCTCTTGCTGAGTAAAGGCACTGTTCGATATAGGCGCACGGGATTCCTGTTTATGAAACGAATTCATGACCAAATCTGAAAAGGCATATGCCTGACATGTAATTGCAGAGGGAGCGAGGGCAGGCTGCGGCGAATATGTGAAGCACCTGATACATTTTTTCCCGTGAGGGGGAGAGTCAATGTTTATCCGTCTCGGGTGGTTGGCCGCCGTGCGCAATATACACCGCACCGGTCTGGCAGTGGCCAGCATAGCCCTGTCCACTGTCGTCATCGTTTCTGGACTTATCCTGGCGCAGGGACAGCCCGGGGCTGCCCACGGCGGGTTTCGTGAGGCGATCGGCGGCGACATAGTGATCGCTCCGGAGACCCTGGCGATTCCCGGGACCACGCCGCGAGGGGGTGCGCAGCTCGAACTGGTGCGCAGATCCCCGGATGCGCCCGGGCTAATGTCCTACTTCTTTCCACAGCTGATGAGCCGGGGAATTGCCGGGCGACCCAATCCGTCAGACCTCACTGCCGATGAGCTGCGGGCAGTAGATGGAGTGAAAGACGTAACCTCTTATCGAACACTTCCGGTGCGTATGCATGTGGAAGATGGGAGCCATCTGATGATGATTCGGCCCCGCACCCCGGAGGTTGACGACTGGTATGGCCTGGATGAACGGGTGGTGGAGGGGCGCTACCTGCAGCCGGAAGATGCCGGAGAGATGGTGGGGGTACTCGAGACGCACCGGATCTGGCGCGATGATCCGGAGGCGGGCACCTATGCCCGGGATCGTTGGAACGACACGCGAGCGGTTCTGATTGGGGGAGTGCCGTCCATTCGGCGATATACCCCACCGTCGCCCGGGCAGGACATACAGCTGATTCTCAATGCCCATGGTGGCGTCAATGACGATCAGTCTGACGAGGTAAGTGTGTCGCTGCAGGTAGCGGGGCACACTGAGTTCCGGGTGGGCACCGTGCACTGGGGGTCGCAGGCCCTCGGAGCTGCGGGATTGCGTGAGGTTCACCGGTTCGATGAAGAAGATCCCCTGCGCTATATCCAGGAGCCGCTCTACTGGATGTTGCCCGAGATCTGGGTGACCGAGGAGACTTTTGCCCGACTGGAGGAGGCAGCCGGGGTCACGGCGGCAGCCACTGAATATATCGTGGTGGCAGAAGATTACTCTGCAGTGAACGTTCTGGCAGATGATCTGCGCGCCCGCTACGACGGTGCTACAGTTCTCACTGTCGACCAGCTGGTTTCTCTGTCTGATATGACCCCGGAAGTTTCCGTTTCCGTTCCGCTGGAGGACATTGCGCGCGGATACAGTGACCTGGATGCACGGGGCCGGACAATAATGTCGGCCCCAGACTGGTTTGAACTGACCCTGGTGGCCCTGGCTCTGGCGGTGGCCGCCATCCTTTATCTGGGGAACCTGTATGTCGTGACCATTAACCGCACCAGGGAACTCGCTGCTCTGAAGGCCCTCGGCAGCTTCAACGAGCAGCTGCTGGTTGCGGCTCTGACCGAAGTGCTGGTTATATCGGCAGCGGGCACCCTGATCGGCTACCTGGTCACCGCGCCCATGCTGATCCACCTGTGGGTATCCAATGACATCGGGTTATGGCCCATTACGGTGCGCCTGGCCGGAGGACTGGTTCTGGCCGGGGGCCTGACGATGATGATCAGTCTGGTGATGGCCATGTTCCCCTTCCTACGGACTGCCCGGGTCTCTCCGAGGGAGGCGATGCGGAATGCGTGATCGCTGGTATCTTCGCATCCTCTACCGCGAATGGTTTGCCAACCGAACCGCGCACGCCATAGTCATCGGGGTCATTGCCCTGACCCTGCTGATGTACTGCATATACGGAGCCTGGGCGGATGAGGATCTGACAATCGAGCACGCTCGATCGCTCGACCCGGGAGCACCACTGTTGGTCTACTACCCGGATTGGGCCATGCAGCTGGTGCGTCCGGAGATGTCTGTCCGCGAGGCGGCAGAGATACCGGGTGTTTCGCACACCTGCGAGGGTGTTGTGACGCATTTGCTGACCCCCGCCGGCACTGCTGACGCCTGGGGTATCGATCTGGAGGATACCCGGCTGGTGACGTCGTTTGATGTGCAGGAAGGATTGATGCCGCAAGCCGGTCGCCAGGAGATTGCTGTGAGCGCACAGGTGGCGCGGGAAGGGGGAGTGGTGCCCGGGGATGAGATGGCGCTGTATCACATCGATGCCGACTCGGGAGCGCGCCGTTCTGCGGATTTTCGGGTGTCCGGAATTCTTCGGGTCGATGATGCGTGGTCACAGCTGGTGGTCGGCGATGGGGAGGAACTCGCCGAGCTCGTGGGCCTTGCGCGTTTCAATGCTGTCTGGGCCTGGGAGGAGAGGGTCAGGCATGGTCATCGCCTCGTGGATGCCCGCGCGAAGGATAACGTCAGCGCCCATCTGCCGCGCGTCCGTGCCCCCAGCTATCCGGGCGAGGTGTCCTCCCTCGGGGGAGAACTGAGCGGGGAGTTGCAGGCCCTGGGTGGTGCTCCCTCGCCATTTCTATACCGGGTGAGTCCAGCCCTGCTGCACTCCGATACGGTGTTGGACCAGATGGGGGCGATGCGCAGCACCGGTGTCGCGTCCGTGAGCGGATTGGTTAGTCTGATGTTCGTTATGGTCGCTGCGGCCCTCACGCTGACGGTGCTCATAATAGTCCTGGACCGGCAGCGGATAATTGGAACGTATGCGGTTTTGGGCATGAGCTCCGAGGATATCGGTCGGATGTTCAGATCTCAGCTGATCGCGGATTCTCTCCTCGGTACGGCTGCTGGCCTTGCAGCATTTGCGCTCATCTCTGCAGCCTTTGATCTGCAGATGACTATCTCCCCGTTGACGTTGATACTCTGGGGGATATTCCTGGTGGTTCTGGTGTGCTGGGGTGGCCGCGTTGCGTGGGTGTTGAGCGATGATCGTGATCTGCGCGCTCACCTGCGGGGCGATACTGACTTTGACTGGTGGAAGCTTATAGACATATTCCCCCGACCCGTGGGGGCGGAGAGGAGGTCGGAGGGGTGATGACGAAAGAGGAATGCACCGAAGTTGTTCTACAGGCACGGGGGGCTGCCAAACACTACCGAACTGCGGCAGGTGAGGTTCGTGCCGTTGCGGATGCGGATCTCAGCATCGCTGAAGGCGAGTTTGTGGCCATCATGGGTCCTTCAGGTTCCGGAAAGACCACGCTCCTCTCCATGCTGGGTGCCCTCGAGTCGCCCACAAAGGGGGCGGTGTTGCTGAGGGGGCGAGATCTGAGCCGCCTTCGCTCACGGGAGCTGGCTTCACTGCGCCGGTTTGAACTGGGGTTCATATTTCAGAGCTTCTATCTGGTGGACCACCTGACGGCTTTCGAAAACATCCGTTTCCCACTGGGTTTCAATGACCAGTTGAAACCCGCTGCACGCGATGCCCGGGCAGTAGAGCTTCTGGAGATGGTAGGGCTTGCGGATCGCGCTGATCACTTTCCCCGCCAGCTATCGGGTGGAGAACAGCAGCGAGTGGCCATTGCCCGGGCTATGGCCAATGAACCGGCCGTGATCCTGGCAGACGAACCGACGGGCAACCTGGACCGGCACTCCGGTGATGAGATAATGCGGGCGCTGGAAGATCTCAATCAGAGTCTACGACAGACACTTGTGGTGGTCACCCACGATGAGAATGTGGCCCGACGGGCCCGCCGATTGATTCTTCTGGAGGACGGGTCAGTCGTGGCCGATCGCGAGATCGGCGGGCAGTCGACGGTGGAGAGGTGAGGGGGATGCTGTGGCAGCTGGCGATCAGGAACGTATGCCGCAATTGGAGCCAGACGCTACTGGGGTTGATAGGCGTGGCAATCGCCGCCGGGGTTATGACGGCGTCGCTATCGCTCGGCGCCGGGTATCCGGAGATCGCCCACGTTGAGCATCGGGTGTTTACGGGTGCCGACATATTGGTTTTCCCGGGACACCTGGGCGTCGATGCGGCCGATGCCGGGGCGCGGGGCCAAGAGGAATGGCAGTGGTCACTTCGGCGTGACGGGGCATTTAGTGATCTCGCTCTGTTTCAGCCCGGTCTGTATCGGGAGGGATACATCCATCCCCCGGATGATCCGACTCACTTCGGGGCGGATGTGCCCGAGCCGCTGCTCGCTGACCGCCGCCCCGACGCCGTGGTTGATGTGCAGCCGATGTTGAAAATGCCGGCCCGGCTGATATCGGAGACACCCGGCGGTATCAGGGCGCACCCGGCACCCCTGCGTGCCCGTGACCCGGAAGTGGATGGGCGGATACGGGACCTCGATCCTTTCGTGCATCGGGGGAGATGGCTGGAGTCGGGGGATGCGGGAGGTTTTGTGGCCATTATGCAGGGAGTGCGGGGGGCGGGAGTGCCGGCCGAAGGCACCCGCCCCGAATACCCGCCACCCGGTCTGCACGATGTGGTTACGGTGCAGGTCCCGTCGCTGGCTGGCTACTCGGAGGGGTATCCTCTGTGGAACTGGGATGACGTCCGTTCGTATCACCTGGAGGTAGTCGGGCTCTTTGCCTTTCACCTGGGTGACAAACCGTACATTGATGAGGAGACCGGCAGCTATGTGCGGGACTCGGAAGGAAAAATGCAGATGGTACCGCAGTATCTGGAGACTGAGGACGTATTCATACCCGAGGAGACCTGGTGGCATATATGGGAGGACGTTGCTCCCGGTGAAGACGCACCCCGAACCTATCAGATGAATGTGGTTCTGCAGGACATGTCCAGAGCGCAGGAGGTTGCCCGGGAGCTGTCGGTTGGGATGGCCGGTTACACGGTGCGGACGGTTCCGGAGCAGGTCATGATCAGCCGACGGGCGCGGGGGCAGGCCGGGGTGCCGACCGATATGTCCATCGTGCTGCTGCTGGCCATGTTTCTGGTGGCGGGTCTGCTGCTGGTGGCAAATATGTACGTCCTGATCATGCAGAGGCGCAAGGAGATGGCCATCCTCAAGGCGGTGGGCATGTCCGGGCTGCAGGTCATGGGATTGATCCTGGTGGAAGTGTTGTTCATAGGCCTCGTCGGCGGTCTGGCGGGGTTTGCGGCAGTTCGCCTGGTGGTCACCGGGGTGCTGTTGGTGTCGGAGGTTACGATGGCGGAGATTGGTCTGTTGACTCTGCAAACCGGTGCACTGGTGGTGGGGGCGTCGACGCTGATGGCCGGGGTGTTTGGGGTCCTGCCCGCCTATCTGGCCATGAAGCAGACCACGATGGAGGTGTTGCGCGATGCCTGACGTCGATGAGGTGATACTGCGGGCGGAGGAAATTACCAAAATCTATTTGGTGGGTGCTGGAGTCAGAGCGGTGGATCACCTCTCATTCGAGGTGGCCCGGGGGGAATTCAAACTGGTGACAGGTCCATCTGGCTGCGGCAAGAGTACGCTGTTGGCCCTGCTGGGTGGGCTGGACCGCCCCACCTACGGCGAAATATATCTGGGTGGTCACAGATACAGTGAACTGAGCGAAAACGGTCTGGCTGAACTGCGTCGCACGGAGGTCGGATTTGTGTTTCAGTTTTTCAACCTGCTCAACGATCTGACGGCGCAGGAGAATGTGGAACTGCCCATGCGCCTCATCGGGTTGCCGCCGGCGGAGGCGGCAAAAAGATGTGAGGACCTACTGAGTTCCGTGGGTCTGGCGGACCGGGTGGAACACTATCCGCACGAGCTGTCCGGGGGCGAACAGCAGAGAGTGGCCGTCGCCCGCGCACTGGCCAACGAGCCGGCAGTGGTGCTGGCGGATGAACCCACTGGCAATCTGGACAGTGAGAACTCGGCCGATGTCATGGAATTGTTCCGGCGCCTCAATGTGGAAAGAGGACAGACATTTGTGGTGGTCTCACACGATGAGGCCGCGCACCACTACGCCTCGGAGATAGTGCACATGGAGGACGGGATGATTCGCAGGGTGGAGGTGTGAGATGCACCGCAGGCGGGAATCCGAACCGCGCTCGAGCGAGGAGTACCAGACGAGTCTGGAACTGCTGGTACAACCGCTGGTCCACCTGTGGAGAAACCTGAACAGGCGAACCGTGCGTTTTGTGGGCGATACGTGGCGGCTCATGTTCCCCTATTCGACCCGGAGCATCCGGCGCCGCAAGCTTAGGGCAGCGGTTTTGGCCCTGTGTGTCGCCCTGTCCATAGTAGTTTTCGGCGTGTTTGAGGCCCATTTCAATGCCACGCATGCCAGGTTCAGGGGGCGGGTTCAGCCCATACCCATGGCGGTGGACCTGGTGGCCACCAGGACAGAAGCGTGGTCGTCGGCCGATGTGCACCGCCTTAACTTCATGCCGGATGTCAATGCTGTGGATGTGGGTATGTTGGTCGGGGTGTACAGCTCGACCGGTCAAGGCGAGTTGCTGGCGCTGGCAGATGGCTCGTATTCTCCGGACAGCGGCCCGGATGGCGCCAAGCCGGATGCGGGAGCGGCAGCTGGACTCTCTCTGGCACAGGGTGAGCTGCCCGAACGACCGGATCAGGTTCTGGTGCCGGAGGAGATTGCCGCAGGGGCTGGCCTGCGGGTGGGTGATCCCCTGCAGGTTGAGTGGCGGGATGGGCAGGGCAATCTGCACAGCGCCACATATGAGGTGTGTGGGGTGCACACCACGGATGACCCCCATCTCTCCCGTCTTCTGACGGTGCTGCCGCGCGAATCCGGGCAGGCTCCGATTCCCCCCCTGGAGGGGGCATATGGTGACCATCATCATGCGGGGGGGAATCTGGTGTTGATCAGGACGGCCTCTGCAGCGGGGCTGCGGGGTGATCTCGGCCGGGCTCTTCCCGGTGCGGACGTGTTCTGGCCGGAGCATGGTGCTGAGATGGCGGGGGGACTGCTGGCAGAAGTATTCTCCTCCGGACGGTTCCTGGTGCTGATCGCACTGATCTTTTCATCCGTGGGAGTCTTGAATGCTCTGCTGCTGACCTTTTTGGAGCGACAGCGCGAGCTGGGAGTTTTCAAGGCACTGGGTACGCTGAATGATGAGGTGCGGATCATGTTGTGGCAGGAGGGTTTCTTGACTTCCCTGGTGGGAATAGTGGGCGGAATGGGATTGACCTGGGGGCTGGTCTGGTTCCTCAATGCCCGTACCGCTGCCTCGTACGTTCTGGCGCCAGTGTCCCTGATCGTGGCTGTGGGGGCGGCGCTCACAGTGTTCTATGTGGGGGCTGTAGTTCCGGGACTCATGGCGCGAAACATGACCGTTGAAGATCTCTTGCAGCGGCGCAACATTATCTGACGGAGATGGGAGGTTGCTGAGATGACCGATTCGCAAGGCATGGCCTACGGATCCATTCTGGCGGTGGACATCGGAAGCACCATGACCAAGCTGGTCATGATTGAGCGTCAGGATGACGAGCATCAGGTTGCCGGTCGGTCCGAGGCCAAAACTACAGTTGAGGCTCCGCAGGAGGACGTCATGTTGGGCCTGCGTGCCGCTGTGCGGCAGATGGAGGAGCTAACATCGCGCACGCTCCTGGATGAGGAGACGCTGATCGTACCCCGTCGCACTGACGGTTCCGGGGTGGATGCTCTGGTGGCTACGAGCAGCGCGGGGGGAGGGCTGCAGATGATCTGCGTCGGCCTCATGCGCGCTCTCACAGCGGAGAGCGCAGAACGTGCTGCCCTCGGTGCCGGAGCCATCGTCATGGACGTGGTGGCGGCCGACGACTCCCGCAGTGTGGTGGAGCGGGTACACCTGCTGCGCAACCAGCGCCCGGATATGATCCTGCTGGCCGGGGGAACTGATGAGGGCAATATTTCTCACGTTGCGGCCATGGCCGAATATGTGGGATCGGCGAAATCGAGGCCGCGGCTCGGAGATGAATACGAGATGCCCGTCATTTACGCTGGCAATGCCAAGGCCCGCGACGTAGTCCGCCACATGGTAGGCGATGATGTGCAGCTGCACGTGGTGAGCAATATCCGCCCGACACTCGAAGAGGAAGTGCTCGAACCGGTGCGGGACAAGATCGGCGAGCTGTTTCTGGATCACGTGATGGCACACGCTCCAGGATACCGTACGGTTCTGGACTGGACTGACCGACGGATTCAGCCGACCCCGGCTGCCGTGGGTAGAATGATGCGGCTGATGGCGGAGGATTACGATGTGAACGTGATTGGATTGGACATTGGTGGTGCCACCACCGACGTCTTCAGTGTGATGGGTGGGGTGTTCAACCGCTCAGTCAGCGCCAACCTGGGCATGAGCTATAGCATCGCCAACGTGTTCAACGAATGCGGGGAGGGGGGAGTGCAGCGCTGGCTGCCGATCCCCATTCCGGAGAGGGAGCTGCGAAACTGGGTGTACAACAAGACTATCCGGCCGACGGGGCTACCGATCACTCTGCCGGAGCTGATGCTGGAACATGCGGTGGGGCGCGAGGCCCTGCGCCAGGCCTTTGCTGAGCATAGGGAGATGGCTGTTGGGTTGAAGGGCATCGAGATGGAGAGAACTTTCGACCACGCCCTGGATCAGACGCCCAGCGGGCAGCCGCTGGTCAATCTGAACGAAATTGATGTGGTCATCGGCAGTGGCGGATTGCTATCACACGCCCCCCGGCGCACGCAGGCAGCGGCCATGATGATGGATTCGCTGCAGCCCGAGGGGATTATTCGCCTGTACGTGGACAACGAGTTCATGATACCGCAGCTGGGAGCCGTGGCGGAGATCGCTCCCGATGTGGCGCGGGAGATTTTTGTGCGTCATTGCCTGGTTCCGCTGGGAACGGTGATCGCTCCCGCGGGTACCGGGCGCACGGGCACTCCGATGGCAGAGGCGAAGATTCTGCGCGCGAATGGAGAGGAAATATCCACGATGATCCGGGTGGGGGACCTGGAAGTCATTCCCCTCGGAGCAGATGAGACTGCTGAGGTGCAGCTGCATCCGCGCGGGTCTTTTGACATGGGCGACGGCCCCGGTATGCGCGTTCAGGCGGAGGTCCGCGGAGGAGAAGTTGGATTGATAGTTGATGGTCGGGGGCGTCCGCTCCATTTTCCCAGGAATGAACGCAGGAGAAGAGGGAGCGTACGAACCTGGCTGGATCGTCTGAATGTATATCCCGCAGACCTCGTCGAAGAGTATGCTGCTCTGTACGGAGAGGAGGACGGGTGATGGCCCTGCAGGAATATTCCATCGTGCGACAGGAGACCCTTTATCGCGAGCGTCGACTGCCGCTGCCCGGGGAGATTTTGGTGCAGGAGGGTGATCGGGTTGAGCCCGGTACCGTAGTGGCCAGAACTGAGTTCGTGCCAGGAGATCCCTACGTAGTGGATTTGCGTTCCGACATGGGGTTGAGGCGTTTTGATCTGGAGCAGATGCGGCAGGCTATAGAGGTGGAACCGGGACAGAGGGTGCACAAGGGTGAGCGACTGGCCAGCCTGAGTACAGGACTGCTCAGTCGGGCGAAGACGGCCGACTCCCCGGTGGACGGCATCGTGGAATATGTCTCGGCAGTACACGCCCGCATACTGATACGTGAGGAGCCCCAATCGGCCGAGCCTGTAGTGGTGGTCAATGTTGCCCGGCATCTCGATGTGTGGCCGGCCATGGTTCGAATGTACCTGCGCTATCGGGAGGGGCAGAGAGTGGAGCAGGGTGCTATCCTGGCGGCCAGTCCCGGTTCGGGTGGGATGGACTACGCCTACGCTCCGGCCACCGGTACAATAGAGAGAGTGGATGTGCACAACGGTCTGGTCTACATCGTGAGGCCCCAACAGGTGACCAGGGTCACCGCATACCTCTCCGGTGAGGTGGTCGACATCATCGCTGATGAGGGGGTTGTGGTTCGGGGAGAGGGACTGGTCATCAAGGGGGTCTTTGGCCTCGGGGGCGAAAACTATGGTGAACTGATGGTCCTGGGCGAGACCGGGCATCCCGTGACGGCAGAGGATCTGGATGATGAGATCGGCGGTCGCGTGCTAGCCATTGCTGGCCCTATTGGGGAAGATGTACTGCATCGCGCCGATCAGCTGGGTGCGCGGGGCCTCATTGCCGGTGGTGTGGACGAAATGGATCTGGTGAGCTATCTCGGGCGAGAGATCGGCATGGGCATCACGGGCGAGGAGCCCATCGATATGACCGTAATTCTGACGGAAGGCTTCGGCCGACTCCTGATGTCGCCAGAGGTATTCGGTGTCCTGCGGGACAACCAGGGTCAGGTGGTATCGTTGAACGGCCGGACGCAGGTGCGTGCCGGAGCCCAGCGTCCGGAAGTCATCATTCCTGCTTCGCCGGGGGAGGGTGAGTATGTGGCAGAGCGCGAGGTGGTTGAAGCGCAGCCGCAGCCCGGCCAGCTGGTGCGCATAGTCACTGCTCCTCATTTCGGTTCGTTCGGCGAGGTGCTTGAGGTGCTGACGGAGGGAAGGGAGTATGAAACGGAGGCCAGGCTTTTATCGGTGCGCGTTCGTCTGCGGGATGGTGAGGAGACGGTGGTTCCGATCGTGAATGTGGAGTTAGTTTCGGGGTCTGGCCGTTAGGGCCGACAGATGGTCGGCGAGTTTTCCGCGGAATCTGCGTTATTGAGAGGAGGGAAGACATGTCGCGGGTGCATCGATTTACCCTGCTCGGCGCCATGCTGCTGGTGCTTGGGCAAATGGGCGCGTGGGTCCTGGATTCCGTGGCTCCCCACTTTCCTCACTTCGCTCGATTCCTGCTCTTTTTTGCTGTGTTGAAACTCGCTGGCGATGTGGCATACTTTGCGATGTGGCCGGACAGACGCGAATGGGCCTTTCTCAGCCTGTACGTCTGGGACGATTTCTTCACCTATGCCCGGTTTGCTTTCCCCATATCTGTGGCCCAACGCCTGATGGAGACACAGATGTTTCCGCCGTGGGTCTATGACGCTCCTCCCCAGACATTTGCCCACCACCTGATCGCCGGACCCTATGCCGCTGTTGCCATGTACCTGATCAATCGCTGGATGCGAGAAGAGGCTGCGGAAACGAGCTATCGGCAGGCCCGGAACTTCCTGCCCCTGCCGTAATCCCCCGGGCGGCCGGCGGCGCAGGGCGTGTTGGCCCGCGCTGTGCCCCGGTTTGGAGCCCTCATTCAGCAAGTTGCAGCTTAATTAGGCTGATGAGGGCGCTTGCTGTAGAGAAGGCGAGAACAATGGATGATTTGCCATAACAGGACATATTATCCGGCAGATCGGGGTATATATAGGTTTGACGCTTTGGCCGGGGGAGATTAACATTGAACTTGGCATTAGCACTCAACTCACTTGAGTGCTAACAATCTACGCAGAATCATTCTCATGCAAAAGGAGGGAATTGCAAGTGAAGGTTAAACCGCTGGGTGATCGTGTGGTTGTGAAGGTGGTTGAGGAGGAAGAAGTTACGGAAAGCGGCATCGTTCTTCCCGACACCGCCAAGGATAAGCCGCAGCAGGGCGAAGTCCTGGCTGTAGGTACCGGCAGGATGTTGGATAGTGGCGAGCGCGTATCCATGGAAGTTGCCGAGGGAGACACCATTATCTTTTCCAAGTTTGCCGGGACAGAAGTCACGCTGCAGGGGCAGGAAGTTCTGATTCTGAACGAGCGCGACATTCTCGCCAAGGTGAATGACTGACGCGAGAGAATCAGGCCATTCGTTGTGAAAGGGAGGTATACATAAATGGCCAAGCGAATTATTTTTGATGAAGACGCACGCCAGGCACTGCAGAACGGTGTGGATCGTATGTCGAGGGCTGTGGTCAACACTCTCGGCCCGAAGGGCCGCAATGTGGTGCTGGAGAAGCAATTTGGTTCTCCTACAGTGACCAACGACGGGGTGACCATAGCGCGGGAGATCGACCTCAAGGACCCCTATGAGAATATGGGTGCGCAGCTGCTCAAGGAAGTGGCCACCAAGACCAATGATGTGGCAGGTGACGGAACTACCAGCGCCATTCTCCTGGCACAGAAGATGGTGGGCGAAGGCATGCGCAACGTGGTCGCCGGTGCCAACCCCATGATCCTCCGTCATGGAATCCACAAGGCGGTGGAGAAGGCAGTCGAGGCCATCTCTGATATGAGTACCCCGGTGGAGGAGCACGAAGCCATCGCGCAGGTCGCTTCAATTTCCGCCAACGATAAGACGATTGGTTACCTCATCGCCGATGCGATGGACAAGGTCGGCAAGGATGGAGTCATCACGGTCGAGGAATCCCGCACCATGGACACTTCTCTCGATGTGGTGGAGGGAATGCAGTTCGACCGGGGGTACATGTCTCCCTACATGGTGACTGACACGGAGAACATGGAAGCTGTGCTGGAGGAGCCCTACATCCTCATCACCGATCAGAAGATCACCAACGTCAATGAGTTCCTGCCCGTGCTCGAGAAGGCAGTGAATCTGGGCAAGCCATTCCTCATAATTGCCGAGGATGTCGAAGGCGAGCCCATGGCCACTCTGGTGGTCAATAAGATTCGCGGAACCCTGCAGGCCGCCTCGGTGAAGGCGCCTGGATTCGGTGATCGACGCAAGGCCATGCTCGAGGATATCGCCATACTGACCGGCGGTCAGGTCGTCAGCGAAGATCTCGGCATCAAGTTGGAGAATGTCACCCAGGATATGTTCGGCCAGGCCGGGCGTGTCACCATCACGGCCGATGAGACCACCGTGGTTGAGGGTCAGGGAGATCCCAGCAAGATTCAGGATCGCATCGATATCATCAAGCGGCAGATCGAGGACAGCACGAGCGACTTCGATCGCGAGAAGCTGGAAGAGCGTCTCGCCAAGTTGGCCGGTGGCGTGGCCGTCATCAACGTCGGAGCCGCGACCGAGACGGAAATGAAGGAGAAGAAGCTGCGCATAGAGGATGCCCTCAATGCGACTCGTGCGGCTGTAGAGGAAGGAATCGTGGCCGGCGGTGGAGTGGCCTATCTCCGCGCTGCCCAGCTGATGGGTGATGTGGAGACGGAGTTTGAGGATGAGGCCACCGGCGTGGAACTGGTTAAGAAGGCACTGGAAGCTCCGGTCCGCCGGATCGCCGACAATGCCGGAGTCGAGGGCTCGATCATCGTTGAGTACGTCAAGGACAAGGAACGCGATGTGGGCTTCGATGTTATGGCAATGGACTATGTCAACATGTTCGAAGCAGGTATTGTGGACCCGGCCAAGGTGGTTCGTTCCGCGCTGCAGAACGCGGCGAGCATAGCCGCCATGGTTCTGAGTACCGAGACGTTGGTCGGGGAAATACCCGACGACGATGATGGAGACGATGAGATGGGCGGCATGGGCGGCATGGGCGGCATGGGTGGTATGGACGGCATGGACATGTCGTTCTGATCATCAGCCCATCGCATGTCATGCATTCAACCCCGCGGCAGCTCCGGCTGTCGCGGGGTTTTCATTGGGGGGGGGTGTGCCCGGCATGGGCGAGTGCTGGCGGTGCAGGGATCTCAGCTTCCTCGAGAAACCGCAATTTGCGCCACGTACTGACTCCCCGCCAGAGCTGATGGTGCAGCGTAAGTCTGCATTACCGATTTTTAGCGAGAAAGCCTCGCCCGTGAAACGGGCGGGGAGGATGTCAATCCCTGTTCAGGTTGTATTTCATGATGTCTGCGTGTTTCTGGCACATTCGCTCGACGGAGTAGATATCCCCGCCTGGTCCCTGAGCCTGCCGCACTATACGATTGATGGCCTCCAGGTCTTGTTCATCCAGCTGAAGAGCATGGAGACGCACCGTCTCCGGCAGGTGGCGGGCGTGTCGCGCTCCAAGAATCACTGCTCCCGCGCTGTTTTTCTGCAGAATGTATCGGCTGGCAACTGCTGCAATACTGGCGCTATGCTTCTGTCCGATTCTCTGCAGAGCAGTCAGCAGCTGCTGAAATAGATCCCAGCCACCGAAGTCGTCAACAATCAGCTTGTACTTGACCAGTGAGCGGTTTTCGTAGGGAGGCTCTGGTTCTGGCACCCCCAGGTATCGGTCTGAGAGCAATCCGCCCGCCAGGGTGCCGTAGCAGAGGAGGGAAATCCCCCACCGCTGGCACAGAGATGCCATGCCCCGCTCGGGGCGTTGGTCGACCGCTGAATACTGCACCTGGTTGGATACAATAGTTATCCCGGCCTGCAGAATCTCCTCCAGATGAGCTACGTCAAAGTTGGTCACGCCGATTTCTCTGATTTTACCCGCCTTCTGAATGGCCTGCAGGTTGGCCAGTGCCTCCACGTAGCCTGGAGTTGCGTAGTCCCACCAGTGAAACTGCACTAGATCCAGCCGCTCAACTCCGAGCCGCTGCAGTGACCGGTCCACGATGTCCTCTAAGTCCTGTCTGCGCAACGTCGGAAGCGAATCGAGATCGGGCACACACTTGGTATGGATCTGCACCCTGGGAAGGGAGCCATCCTCCATTGCACCTCGATACCGACGGAGAAATTTTCCGATAAGTTCCTCGACACCCGTATAGATGTCGGCACAGTCGAAGGTGGTGATCCCGGCTTCGGCATATAGCCGCATGCTCTCAAGTGCCTCTTCCTGATCAACCGGACCCTGACCGTGACTGTCGTCCAATTGCCAACATCCCTTTATTACACGGGATATGGTGTACTCCGGAGTCAAGCTGTGTCGTTTTGCGATTGACATACGTTACTCCTCCCACGTGTCTTGGGCAACTGGTGATTGGCAGCACTCGTGCGCGCAGTGGCCCGTTTTCCAGGTGCGGAGGGCCCGGTCCTATCAACGTCAATCCGACCCGCCGACTGGTTAGTGACTGTATGACAACTGCAGAGAACTGCCGGCGCTACTCCATTGAGTTCTTCTACCCGCTCTGATTGGAAAATGCCCGCCGCTTCAATGGAGTCGGCATTATCATGTGCAGTTCGCCCAGCCCCGATTGCGGTGTCATCTGGTGTCGCCACCTACAGTTACCATCACTCTTTAATATGGTGTTGAGTGAAACTCTACTCTAAGTGTTGTTCATTTGTCACGGTCACCCTGGATTTCCGCGAGAGGCACCGGGGACAGGGTGAACTGCTTCTGGCAAACCTATGCCATCGGTCCGGCCTGCAGGAGGGCGCAAGACACACTTGCTGCTGGGGTTCCACCAGGGATCCTCCGGCCGCCAAACACCGCCAGACCATTGCATTTTGCGGTGCGAAAAGGCCGGGGTCGGTCAAAAGCAAGCTGCCAGGAGGCGAACAGCAACAGCAGCGATATGCACACGGTGTTGGCGGCAGCAGCGGCAGGGTTATGAAAACGTTGGAGCAGGCCGCCATCGAAGACCTACGGGAAAAATCGAGGGCAGCACCCGGAAGAATTCCCGCAATAGAGCTTACCCGCGGGGCATTCTGCCTCGCATGTCTCAGCGGTTCCTTTCGCCAATCCGGTCTGCTCGACTTGAGTGGCGGGTCTGCGCGCAGGGGTATCCTGACATGCCGCGCTGGCCATGCGCACGTGACATCACGCCATCATGATCTGCCCCGGGCGGATACTCATCCGGCGTTGTTCAGGGGGCACGTCTTCTGGCACAGGTTGCATTCTATCTCGAGAACCTCACCCCTCTGCTGAAGCTGGCGGGCCTCGCGGATCATCTGGTCATCATCGCTGAGCCAACCTTCGGCTGCAGGGATGATGCACCGGGAGAAGTCCACCCGGTAGTCGGAGATCGCGCCTCCCGGGCACACCTCTTCGCACTGCCGACAATCACCGCACGGAGCCGATTCGAACGGATCGTTTGCCTCGTCGAAGGCCATCTCTGCATCTGTCAGCAGAAGCCCGAAGCGAAGGTTCGATCCGTACTCCGGATGGGCCACCAGGGTATTTCTTCCCGGGTGGCCGAGGCCGGCCAGCACCGCGGCCCGTTTGACGGCGACATTATCGGTGATCTGCGCCTCGCAGCCCTGTTCCCTGAACCAGTCTCGGAGCCGATACTCCCGGTGCCTGAGGATCTCCCAGTAGAAACTGCCCAACAGGTTGTCCATCCGCACCAGGGCGTCGAGTACTTCCACGCGGCTGTGCAGCCCCAGCACAATCACGGAACGACACTCGGGCCATATCTCGAGCGGGTGTGGCCAGTACTCTTCTGACTCCGCGGGCTTGCGGATCCTCGGGTACTTCTCGAACAACCTTGGGTCGGCAACGCCCAGCAGGGAAATTCCCATCTCTGTCATCTGCTCTGACAGTCTATCTCGCACGGCGATGTACCCCCTTTGCTCCCGTCGCGGAGCATATGATCCCGCAGGTGGGATAGCATGTACACACATTGCTGAATCACTTCTGCAGGCAGGGGAGAAACCCTTCAGCCACATTGGACGCCGGCACTGGCACATATTCAGGCCACGGGCTACAGGAGTACAGGTCGCACGTGACCCAGGAGCGCGCGCGGCACGTCAGAGCCCCGGTCCTGATGGACATACTGGCCGCATGGGGGGCAGGAATCAGAAGTTGAGCCGACTGCATGGTTACGCAGAAACGTGGCTGTAGGACAGCTGGCAACTTACGTGTAGCAGGTGAGCCCTGCATTGCGCGCCACTTCAGCGCTGCGCAGTATTGCCGGGACTCTGTCTGCGTTTCAATTGTGATACCATATACAGTGAAGCGATATAATGCGGGTTGCGGGCGCGGAGTGTGCGATTCGCAGTGTTTCTCACCGCCACATTGCGGCCAGTTTGGGCCGGTTGCGCGGTGCGCCGGTGGGGATGAAGTGGGGGTTTCCGCATTCCCCCGTTGGATTATGCGGAGGAATGACAACTGCACTGTAGAATTTTAGCCGATGGAGAGAGGGATGTACTTGCGGAGAGTGTCCAGCAAGGTATTGCTTACGGTTGCCGCTCTGGGTCTGCTGGTTCTTGGGACCTGGGGGTACACCGTGACCGAGAACCTTGACCCGTTTGAGGCGTTCTATTTCTTGATCATCAGCGTGACGACGGTCGGTTTTGGCGATATACATCCTACAACCGAAGCGGGACGAATATTGACACTTGTTGTGGTCCCGGTGGGGTTGCTTGTGGTCTTCGGTCTGGGAGTTACACTGTTTGCGGACCGGTTCTGGGACATGATGCTCCGGGGAGGTGCAGGGAGAATTGAGCGAAGAGTGAAATCACTGCGGGATCATTTCATCGTTTGTGGCTACGGTAGATTGGGACAGGAAGTGGTTGCGAGCCTGCGGCGGATGAAGGGCCCGGTGGTGGTCATAGACCGGGATGCTGAGAAACTGCGGGATTTGGAGGGTGAGGGGGTACTGTACATAGTCGGTGACGCTCTGGAGGAGAGCTGCCTGCGACGGGCGGGTATTGAGCGGGCCCGGTGTGTGCTTGCGACCTTCGGTGACGATACGCAAAACGTATACCTGACCCTGGAGGCGCGTGAGATCAAGTCCGACGTACCAGTGATATCCGCCGCTTCCGGCCGCGAGGCCCGGAGACGCCTCTATCTGGCCGGAGCCAGTCGAGTTGTCTCGCCGCAGATCCTGGTGGGGGACATACTGGCCAAGAGTGCACACAATCCACACATATATCAGATGATGTCGGATATGATGTCCGGTGATATCCCCGGGGAGACCATTACGCAGATAGTGGTATCATCGGGATCACAGTTGTCCGGTAAATGCCTCAATGACTTTCGGACGATGGGGCTGAGTGCCCGGGTGGTCCTGATCCGGCAGGAGGATACCACCATCCTCTCCCCGTCGGGCGATCTCTGCCTGGAACCGGGTATGGTGCTGGTGGTGGTGGGTGAGCCGGAGGAACTGGATCGGATGGACCGCATGTCCTCCGCCTGAGTACCGGGTGGCGGGGTGCAAGGACATCAACTTGTTCGGGGGTGCTGCCGGTGCTACACTTTCAGCATGAAAGGGCTACCGTAACAGACCTGCTGCCCAATACAAAAGATGCGGCTGCACCCGGGGTGAACGGGTCGGGTCCGGTTAATGACATGAAGGGGCGGTTGCGTCACCCCCCGGGACGGGGTGGCGGCGGGCGGTGTCGGGCATATCCCGGGCCTCACGATTCGAGCGGCGCATGTGAATTGGGGTGTGGAGGCGGCGCTGGAGTTGCCCACCGTGCCAGAAATATGCATCTTCCCCAGCAGATTTTTTCGCATCCCGCGCGTCACATCTCCCACCTGGCGAAGGTTGCCTCCCGGGGACGCTGAAATACTTCGCTGCGTCCCCTGGGGGCCGGAGACAATCGATATCCGGCGATGCGGGACGCAAGACAGATAGTTGACTCCCCCGGCCCGGGGGCGAAGCACAGCTGCGCGGGCAATTCCTCAAGGTTTCCCGCCGGATCTGTCCGTTGGTGGGTCCGGCACCGAACATATGCTGTTGTGTGCGGAGAGCATGAACTCGTAGGAGGAGGGGAGCTATGCAGGAGTACTGGAAGAATGAACCCATACGATGTCTCATCGGAAGGGATGAGATCTGCAGGATGGTGCGAAGGTTGGCCGGAGAGATCTCGGCTGATTACGCGAACCTGGTGGAGACGGAGGAGCCGCTGGTGATGGTGGGCATTTTGAAGGGAGCGGCAGTCTTTCTGTCCGATCTGGTGCGGGAGATGTCCATTCCCACTGCCATGGATTTCATGGCAGTTTCCAGTTATGGAGCCAGCACCACCTCCTCGGGAGTAGTGCGCATCCTGCACGACCTCGGGTCGCCAATACAGGATCGTCACGTGATCATAGTGGAGGACATCGTCGATACCGGGTTGACCCTGCAGTATCTGAAACAACACCTGGCCGGGCGCGAACCGGCCAGTCTGCATGTCTGCGCTCTGCTGGACAAACCGGAGAGACGTGAAGTGGCGGTCGACATCGACTACCTTGGGTGCGAGGTGCCCGATGAGTTTCTGGTCGGCTACGGTCTGGATTTGGATGAACGATATCGGGATCTGCCGCATGTTGCGGTCATCGAGACGGCGGGAGAGGGGGAAGGCAGTTGACGCGGGGAGAAACGGATCAGGTTCTGGTTCTCGATTTCGGGGGACAGTATTCTCATCTCATAGCGCGCCGGGTACGGGACTGCGGCGTCTACAGCGAGATTGTCCCCGGCGATGCGCCGATCGAACAGATCCGCAGCCGGCATCCCGGTGGGCTCATACTCAGTGGGGGACCGGGGAATGTGTACGCTCCGGGCGCGCCGGCCCCCGATCCGGGCATCTATGAACTGGGGGTTCCCATTCTGGGTATATGCTATGGGCATCAGCTGCTGGCCGCCCATTATGGGGGGCGTGAGTGTGTCAGTCGGGGTAGCTATGGAGGCTACGGGCGGGGACGGCTTCTGGTCGAGGATACGGCGGATCTTTTCCACGGTGTACCGGAACAGATGGATGTATGGGTGAGTCATGGGGATGTTGTGTGCCGGTTGCCGCAATCCTTTGCCCGACTGGCCCGCAGCGATTCGGCCGAAGTGGCCGCCATGGGTGCACCGGAGCTGGGGATCTACGGTGTGCAGTTTCACCCCGAGGTGCACCACACCTCCTACGGTCGAAAGATCCTGCAGAACTGGTTGTACCGGGTGTGCGGCCTGGTCGGCGGCTGGAGCATGGAGTCTTTTGTGGATGATGCCGTGGACCGGATTCGCCGGCAGGTGGATGATGGCCATGCCATATGCGGCCTCAGTGGCGGTGTCGATTCTTCCGTGGCTGCTGCTCTGGTGCACCGCGCCGTTGGTGATCGACTCACCTGCGTCTTTGTGGACCACGGTCTGATGCGGCAGGGTGAACCGGAACTGGTGCGGGAGATGTTCGCCGGACAGTTGGATATGAAACTGGTATTTGTGGATGCCCGCCACCGCTTCATCAGCGCTCTCCGGGGGATCACAGACCCGGAAGAGAAGCGCCGGGTAGTGGGGCATGAGTTCATCTCGGTCTTTGAAGAGCAGGCGAGAGAGCTGGGTGATTTCCACTTTTTAGTGCAGGGCACCATCTATCCCGACGTGGTGGAGAGTGGGACCGGAGTATCTTCCGTCATCAAGAGTCATCACAATGTGGGTGGTTTGCCCGACAGAATGGAGCTGCAGCTGGTGGAGCCCCTGCGGGAGCTATTCAAGGATGAGGTGCGCAGGGTGGGAGCTGAGCTCGGTCTGTCTGAGGAGCTCCTCTGGCGTCATCCCTTTCCCGGTCCCGGTCTGGCCGTGCGGGTACTCGGAGAAGTTACGGAAGAGAAGCTGGCTATAGGCCGGGGAGCGGACGCCATATTTGAAGAGGAAATCCGCCGCGCTGACCTGTATAATGAGCTGTGGCAGGCATTCGCCGTGGTCACCGATCTCCGCAGCGTTGGGGTCATGGGTGATGATCGCACCTACGGCAGGACGGTGGTGCTGCGGGCAGTTACCAGTGAAGATGTCATGACTGCCGAGTGGGCCCGTCTGCCCGATGAGTTGCTGGATGACGTTAGCCGCCGCATCGTCAACGAGGTCAGGGGAGTGAATCGCGTGGTGTACGATGTGACGTCGAAACCTCCCGGCACCATTGAGTGGGAGTGAGTCTGGTGTCCGATTTCATGCCCCCTTTTCTCCGCCGTTACGCGCGCTGGTCGATGATTTACAAGGTGCTTATCGGTTCCCTGATAACCCTGATGCCGCCGCTGCTCATGACCTTGATCCTGGGCAGACGTGGTGTCATTGCACGGTTTTCCACCGGGGAGATGGTCCTATTTGGGGTCGTGGTGCTGGGCAGCCTGGCCTACCTCAACTACGTTTCGCTGCGTGTTCTGTTTCAGCCCCTGTTTCAGCTAATGGATACGGTTGGAAGGCTGCAGGAGGGGGACTACCGGGCTCGGGCTCCGGTGATAACTCTGGATCGTGAGCTCTCGCGAGTGGGCGGAATATTGAATCTGGTGCTGGACAATCTGGATCGCAGCCGCCGCTATACAGCGTCGCGCATCATGGAAGCCCTGGAGAGAGAGCGGGAGCGGATCGCCAGAGAGCTGCACGACGAAACCAGTCAGGCTCTCACTACTCTCATCATCAACCTGCAAGTCGCCATGAGCTCTCTACAGAACCTGGATGATCTCGACGAAGGCGCCCGGGAGAAGCTGCGGTCGGTCTGCAGCAAACTGAGTGCAACCTGCGAGCTGACCGAAGACACACTGGAGGAGATAAGGAAGCTCATCTTTGATCTGCGCCCGAGCATACTGGATGATCTCGGTCTCATCCCGGCAATGCGCTGGTATGCCATGAATAAACTGGAGTCCGATGAAGTGGAGGCGCGGTTTGACGTTCAGGTGAATGACAGCGACAGACTGCCTCCCGATGCCGAGACGGCGTTGTTTCGCATCTTCCAGGAAGCGATAACCAACCTGATCCGACATGCCGGGGCTTCACGCGTGGATGTTCGTATGAAGATGAGTGATTCCACGCTCATACTGGAAGTTTGCGACAATGGGGCGGGTTTTCATCCCGACAGCGCCGCATCAGCTGAGAAAGAGGGCGGCCTGGGCCTGTTTGGAATGAAGGAGCGGGCCAATTTGCTTGGCGGCAGCTGTGCGATCGATTCCTCACCCGGTGAGGGGACCGCAATCAGAGTGGAAATCCCCCGGCCCCAGACAACCGGGGGGGATGAGGATCCGGTGACATCCGGAAGGGGGCGGGACTGGCCGTGAAGTCTGATATCATTCGCATTTTGCTGGTCGACGACCATACCATACTGCGCGAGGGGATCAAGTCTCTCCTCGACGATCAGGATCATATGACGGTTGTGGGTGAGGCGGGTGATGGAGAACGGGGCGTGGAGGCGGTGGAGGAGCTGAGGCCGGACGTGGTTCTCATGGATATAAGCATGCCCAACCTGAACGGCATCGCGGCGACTGAAGTCATTCGGGAGAAATCTCCCGACACCAAGATCCTGATCCTGACCATGCACGATCAGGAGGAATACGTATATCCCATCTTTCGTGCCGGAGCTTCGGGCTACGTGGTCAAGCGTTCGGCTACGCGGGAGCTGGTCTCTGCCATCGAGGCAGTCATGCAGGGCAACACCATTTTGCACCCCTCGATCACGGAGAGTTTACTGGAGGACCGGGATGGGGGGCAATCTGAGGGCATGGATGCTGCGTCAGTAGGGGAGAAAGGGAGGTCCTGCGACAATCTGACCGACCGGGAGATTGAGGTACTGATTCTGGTGGCGGAAGGTCTGACCAACCGGGAGATTGCCGAAGAACTGCACATCGCCGTCAAAACTGTGCAGGCGCACCGGGCGAACATCATGGAGAAGCTGGACCTACACGACCGGGTCGACCTCACCAAGTATGCGATCAGAAATGGCCTGATATCCCTCTGAATGTATCCTGATTGCTGATCCCGGGGACGGGGCCCAGTGGCGATAGTGTCTGCATTGTGGCCGCCGTTGCGGGCAGGTCGGAGGACCGGGGATGTTGCCCCCAGGTGGACAGTCGATTGGTTTGCTGTCTATGGAATTGACGGGAATGTATCGAATATTTAGACTGGGATTGAGGTTAATGTTCGGTTGGCAATGAGTGGATGAAGGGGTGGAACGTATGGGCAAGGTGGGTATCATCATGGGCAGCGATTCCGACATACCGGTGATGCAGGGGGCGACGGAAATGCTCGAGCGACTGGAGACACCATTTGAAGTCTCCATCTCCTCCGCGCACCGGACGCCGGAAGGAACCGCTGAATGGGCCGAAGGTGCGCGAGAGCGCGGCGTTGAGGTGATAATCGCCGGTGCCGGGGCTTCTGCCGCCCTGCCGGGAGTCGTTGCCGCCTACACTGATCTGCCGGTGATCGGGGTTCCCCTCAAGGCATGGGCGTTTGATGGGATGGATGCACTTCTGTCCATTGCCCAGATGCCTCCCGGGGTTCCCGTGGCCTGTGTGGGGGTCAACGGAGCGAAGAATGCCGCCCTGCAGGCGGCCCGCATACTGGCGTTGAACGATGAAGATCTGCGGGAGCGTCTGGCCGAGTACCGGGGGGAGCAGGCCGCTTCCGTACACGAAAAGAACGAGAGGCTGCAGGACAAGGGCATGGGTGACTACTGATGATACCGAGGTACACTACCCCGGAGATGGGACAGGTGTGGTCAGACGAGAACAAGTTTGCCTGCTGGAGGCAGGTGGAGATTGCTGCCATGCGGGCCTGGGCCTTGAGCGGTGAGATACCGGAGTCAGCGGTGGACGAGGTGGAGAAACATACCTACGTAGATGTGGATCGAATTCTGGAAATTGAGTCGGAAGTCCGACACGATGTAGTCGCGTTTACCACTTCCCTGGCCGAACAGATTGATGAGGATTCCTCTCGCTTTATTCACTACGGTCTCACTTCCTCTGACGTCCTGGATACGGCGCTGGGTCTGCAGTTGAAGCAGGCCGGGGAGATGTTGGTTGAGCATCTCAAATCGCTGGTGCAGGTGATTGGCGAGCAGGCTCGCAAGTACCGGGACACTCCGATGATAGGCCGCACACATGGGGTGCACGCCGAACCGATCACCCTGGGTTTGAAACTGGCCATATGGTACGAGGAACTGGACAGGGCGCGGGAGAGGCTGGAGGAGTCGGTGCGAGAGGTCTCCT
>PUMM01000152.1 GCA_003551365.1 Clostridia bacterium | reverse complement strand
GAGATCTCGTCCATGATTGACGAATTTCACCTCCCGATCGTCGTGTCGATGGCCGATATGGCCGTCTCGGGAGGCTACTACATCGCTGCAGCCGCGGACGCAATCGTGGCGCATCCGGGGACCATGACCGGTTCAATTGGTGTCATTTTGACGCAGATGAACATGGAGGGCCTGTATGAGAAGCTGGGTATTGAGCTGGAGGTCATTAAATCCGGAGAGCACAAGGACATGATGCAGCGGGCCCTCACTGCGGAAGAGCGGGGAATTCTGCAGGACCTGTCCGATGAGGCCTACGGTCAGTTCGTTGAGCATATCGCTGCACATCGTGGGATGGATGTGGACGAGGTGCGAGATCTGGCCACGGGAGAGATCTTCATGGGCAGTCAGGCGCATGAGCTCGGGTTGGTGGACGAACTCGGCGGTGAGAAGGAGGCACTGCAGTTGGCCGGCGAGCTGGCTGGGCTGGATGATCCAGAACGATATGAGCTTCCGGACCCGTCTCCCTTCCAGATGTTGCGCCTGCTGACTGCAGATATTCGCACCACCCTCTCATCTCTCGTGGTGCCGGAAGAGATGCGCTGGATAGAGATGTTTGAGGAGTATATGCACCCAAGGGTCAACTACTGATGGAGCGGGAGCGTGTTTCTATGTTGGATCAGGTACTGGACTGGCTGTACAGGGTTTTGGTGTCGCCCGCGGAGGCTTTCCGGGAGTTGTCGGGAGAGAAGCCGGTGGGGCCTGCGGTGATTATTATTCTCATGGTGGCCGCCCTCACCTCTGTCGGATCCTCGACAGTGGCACAGGAGACTCTGGGCATAGAAGTTGCCCGGGTATGGATGGTGTTGGTAGCGGCAGTGAGCACGTTCATCGGTTCGCTGGTGATGGTGGCAGTATTGTTCGCGGTGTCCGCCCTTCTCGGGGCATCCGGGGACTTTGCAGGGTTGCTGTCTGCGGTGGGTTTTGCCCAATTTCCCGGTCTATTTAACCTCCCTGCCGATCTTTTGAGCAGGCTGCCGGGGGTCGGGCCGATAGGTGGACTCATGTCCTTCGGGGTGGGGATATGGACTCTGGTTCTGGGCGTGATCGCACTGCGTGAGAGCCGGGGACTGTCCACGGGAATGAGCATAGTTACCTATCTGGTAACCATCGTCGCTTTTGTATTTGTGGTGGCTGTGGCAGTCGTGGCTGCACTCATGCCCATGCTATGAGATCCTTGCCCCGTGCAGCCGAAGGCGGGATTCGTTTATGCCAAGATGTGAGATCTCTCCCGGCCCCCTTTTTGGGGCGCCGGGGAGGCTCACGGAAACGCCAGGAGCAGACTACACCTCCTTATCATCTGCTGCATATTGCGCTGTCCGCACCGGGTCGTCACCGGTTTCATTCTGACAGTTGATCGACTCCGGTTGTGGGGATCCGGCCCATCCTACGAACATCTTCCCGCTACGGGTCCTGCGGTCCCCTCATGCAGGAGAACCGGAGGGTCTATTCGCATTGCTCCGAGTCCCCGCTGTTGCCGCCGGTTGGTAAGCTGAGCAGAGCTGTGCCGGCGACTGCCGAGCTGACCCATGCGGGGAGATGCGGGTGGCGTCATTGCAAATCCAGATTTGGCGCCATCTCGGCTATGGCTCGCACCACTACCTCATCCTCCCCGGCAGAAAGCGTGAGAGCGTTGATGGATATGCGGTCCCGCAGAATTGAGCTGACCAGGATGGGAGGATCCCAGCGCTGTAGAGCAGAAACCAGTGCGTCCCGCCGTTCAGCTGAATCCTCACCATGCATTCGCAGTTCGCAGAACGGGTAGGGTTCTCCGGAGTCACCGGGCATGCGTCGGTAGGCATTGAGTCCTTCCACTTCCGACAGGCCATCGGCCATATTTCGCACCATCTGATCAATTCTGGCCATCTCCGCGTCCAGATCCAGCTTCAGGTATCTCTCGACGGCGGCGGTCAGGCCAACTATCTCTTCTTTGGGGACCTTGCAGGCCCTTCCGAGATTATGGTTGGGTGGGCCGAGCTCACGGCAGGCTTCAATGAGATCCGGCCGTCCCAGTATCAACCCACTGCTCTGCGGTCCCTTGAGGCCCTTGCCTCCAGAGAAGACCACCAGATCCGCGCCCATGTCAGTGAACTTCCACAGGTTCTCCTTTGGTGGCAGCTGACCGGCGGCATCTACGATTACGGGCAGGTCGTGGCGGTGGGCGATTCTAATTGTCTCCGGCAGCGACAGAGCAGACTCCTCCACCCTCCAGCCCTGTCGGTAGAAGATGTACAGGATTGCTGCGGTATCTTCAGTGATGGCGTCTTCCAGCTGCCACGGAGCGGTTCCCCGCGCATAACCCACTTCGGTGAGTTTGCCGCCCGAGATGGGTATGATGCGGGTATAAACGTTCACGTGGGTCCGGTGTATGATGAACTCGTCCGGCATTCCAGTTGTATCCGGTAGCCGGCGGATTTTGCCGGGATCGTTTCCAGTCATGCATACTGCGGCGGCGAAGAGCAGCCCGGAGGAACTGCCGGCACACACATAGCAGGCCTCATTATTGGTCAGCTCTGCGATGTACTTTCCGGCTTGCTTCTGCAGCTCCTCCAGCCGCACATAACTCCCGGCGGCATCCTCCATAGCCTCCCGCACCTCGGGGGGCATGAGTCCACCGCCCGCTCCAGTTGAGGTGCCCAGGCCGTTGATGACCTTTTCCACCTGCAGTCGATCATACCAGTCGACTCTCACACTACCACCTCTCTCGCGACGCAGTGATGTGCTCTTCGGGGCTTCTTCTGCAAAGCGGCTGCAAATCCTGTCGCAGCCAGTCCTTTATCTCGTCGTCTTTGATTCTCCTGTGGCCCATGACAGACGGGTGTCACCCCTGCGCGCTATTCTCTGTGATAGGCAGGAGTGTGCCGTCATGGGCGGCTGAGAGACGAAAGGAGTGCAGAGTATGGCGATTCTTAATTTTCTGGGGCTCATCGGATTACTGCTGGGCATCATTGGTCTGGTGCGGGGAAGTGTACCACGTGTGCGCATTGCCAACCGCAAAATCGCCGGGGTGGTGCTGGTCATCGGTCTCGCGTTTCTGCTTGTCGGTGGCCCGACGCAGGAATCGAGCCCTGCGCAGGAAGAGCCGGAGGAAGCAGAGCGGGATCCGGGTGAGGGTGTCGGAGAGTCGGAGGACCCCGGCGAAGAGATCGAGGAGGAAGAGGAACCGGAAGAAGACAAAATCGAGGAAGAGGCGCGCGATGTGAAGCTAGCTTTCGACTTGAAGCAGGAGGAGGAAGCACTCATCCTGCAAGGCAACACTAACCTCCCGGATGAAGCCAGGATTCTCTGGGAGGTAGAGCATCTGGACGAGCCGGAATACGGAGATGATGGTGATGTCACGGTGGATGATGAGGGGTTTGAAGTCATCCTGGATGTGGGGGAGTGGTCCGCGGGCAGGATAGAGGCCAGGGCTGTTTTCGACACCGATGTTGTAGAACAGTCCCCCGAAGCTGCCGAGTACGAGCATGCTGAGGAGGTACAGGGCCTGTTGTACACCCCTGCACCCGTGGTTTATGAAGGGTCAGGAAACGACTACTTTGCTGTAAAACCCCCGGGAGACCCCTTCATGCTGCAGATCAGTGGCAATGCGGCCGCCCGGCATTTTGCCGTGACCGGGTATGACGCTGACGGAACACGCACTGAGCTATTTGTCAACACCACTGACCCCTACTCGGGAACCACCCTGGACCTGGAACGCACACGCAAGCTGGAGATAGATGCAGAGGGCGAGTGGGAAGTGGAGCTGCGTTCGGTGTGGGATGCCACCGTTCTGGAGATACCTGGAGAGATGGAGGGAACGGGAGATTACGTGTTCCTCCTCGGGGACGAACCGTCGGCGGCTGACATATCCGGCAATGAGGAGAGCAGTCATTTTGCAGTGCACGGAATCGGTCAGAGGCAGCACCTTCTGGTCAACACTACAGACGAGTACGAGGGGCGCGAGCGGGTGCCGGGCGATGTGAGGATTCTGCAGGTGACGGCCGTCGGGGACTGGGAGATGAGCATTGAGTGAGCAGCTGTCCCGGTGGGTGCCGGGTGAGGGACAGTTCAGCCATGATGCCAGGGTCGTCATGTATGTGGGCGAGTGGGGCTATGACTGGTGGGCCCTGGACTTGACAGTTTGCTCGCAGACCAATAGAGTAAGGCAAAACTGATCGGGAAACTCTTATCCAGAGAGGCTGAGGGACTGGCCCTATGACGCCCGGCAACCGGTGAGCGAACTTATATGCTCGCAAAGGTGCCAAATCCTGCGACGCCTGAATGGCGTGGACAGATGAGAGAAGACTGCACCACTAGCGGGCCTCTTTCATCGGAAGGGGTCCTTTTTTCGGCCTCCTGGATCGCGAGGGACCCGGCATCCGGGAGGTAATCTTTCATGAGAGACGCGTATGGTTTTTCCACCGGGCAGCTGCACGCGGGAGAGCACGACCGCGAATACTTCGCGTCGGCTGCACCCCCTATTCACCAGACGGTGGCCTATCGGTTTCGCGATGCCCAGCACGCCGCCGCGCTGTTTGCGCAGGAAGAGGATGGCCACACTTACACGCGCATGAGCAACCCCACCCAGCAGGCCTTTGAGGAGCGGATGGCAGCTCTGGAGGGGGGAAGTGGCGCACTGGCGTTGGCCTCTGGACAGGCTGCGGTGGCCCATTCGGTGCTGAATCTGGTCTCGGCAGGTGATGAGATCATATCCTCGTGTCATCTGTATGGAGGAACCTATAATCTGTTTCGGCATACCCTTCCCCGATTCGGAATACACACCCACTTTGTGCAGCCCAACGATACTGATGCCCTCAGCGAGCGCATAGGCGAGCGGACGCGGGCAGTATTCGCAGAGACCGTGGCCAATCCCGCCGGTACCGTGCTTGATTTTGCGTCCATTGCGGGAGTGTGCCAGCGGCACGGGCTGCCCCTGATCGTGGACAACACGCTCCCCACACCCTATCTGTGTCGCCCCCTGCAGCACGGGGCCGACATAGTGGTTCACTCGGCCAGTAAGTTCCTCGGTGGCCACGGCACCACCATGGGTGGCGTGATTGTGGAGGGGGGAACGTTTGACTGGACGGCCGGGAGATTTCCGGAATTTGTGGAGCCCGACCCCTCCAATGGCAACGTACGCTATGCACTGGACATTGAGGACGCCCCGTACGTGGCGCGCATGCGGTCGCAGCTGCTGCGCGATGTGGGAAGCTGCCTCAGCCCCTTCAACGCATTTCTTCTGCTGCAGGGAATGCAGACCCTGTCACTGCGGATGCAGCGCCACGCGCAGAATGCCCGGCAGATAGCGTCGTTTTTGCACGAGCACCCGCGAGTTCGTTTCGTGCATCATCCCGATCTGCCCGGACACCCCCATCGTGCCCTCGGGAAACGGTATCTGCCGCGTGGTGCCGGTCCTGTCTTCTCCTTCGCGGTCAGGGGAGGAAGTGCCGCTGCCCATGCCGTCATTGACTCCGTGCAGCTGTTTTCCCATGAGGCCAACCTGGGTGACACACGATCGCTCATCATTCACCCGGCCAGCACCACGCATTCTCAGCTGAATGAGAGGGACCTGGAGTCTTCCGGGGTGACCCCGGACATGCTCCGGATCTCCGTGGGGCTGGAGGATCCGGAGGATTTGCAGGCTGACCTGCGCATTGCCCTGGAGCGGGAGTGATGGATAGCTGGGGGGAGAGAATGCTCGCGCAATTTTGCGGCGGGCTGCTCGTCGCGGCTGAGTGGTCGCCTCCGGAATCAGACAGATGGAAGGGGCGGGGAAATGCCGGGTGCATTGCGCCGCCCCCTCGGCCCTGCGTCTAGATCCAGGCGCTGACCACCAGATGCACCCCATATCCGAAGAGAAGCAGCCCACCGGCTATGCGGCTGCACTGCGCCATTGCTCCCGTGGGCAGCCTCTCTTTGACCAGTCCCAGCAGGGGCCCGGCAACCAGCAGCGGTGATATCGCCGTACCGGCTGCGAAGCTGACCGCTGCCAGGGTGCCGTAAACCGGGCTGCCTGAGGCGGTAGCCGCGCCCAGCAGGCCCAGGAAGAAGGGACAGGGAGTGAGGGCGATCAGAAATCCGGCCAGTGCCATTGCCCGTCCCGGGCGTCGCACCAGGCGGCGGTGTAGTTGGCTGCAGGCGAAGCTATCTCCTGCGAATAGAGCCACCACGGCCAGTGCCATGAGCAGCGCTCCGAATGCAGTGCGGCCGGCCAGCGCCGGGAGGTGCGCATCCGCTGCCAGGTGTAGGATCATCCCGGTCAGAGCAGCTCCCGCTCCCATGACCCCGTAGGTGAGGATGCGGGCCGCGGAGAAGTACAGCACTTCCAGAAATCCTCCGCGGGCATCTCTGCTCACGGCGCCGATATAGGGAAGGAGCACCAGAAAATGATGGCTGAAACAGGGGCCGAAACCCACGGAAACTCCCATCATGAGCCACCCGAGATAACTGAAATGCTGCAGATGCACCTGGGGTCACCTCCGTTCCCCGATAGTCTGTCCGGCCGGCCGACGCTGCGCCAGCGCCCCCAGCAGGAGGCTTGCCAGTTTGAGGGCCACGAGAAACGATACCGCTCCGGAGAGCCCCATGATTGGGAACAGGGCTACAGATACGGCCAGGCCGCCGAACCATCCCCCCAGCAGGTCAGCCGCGTATACCGATCCAGCCACTGAACCCGTATCCTCCGCGTCGCGGGAAAGCAGCGAGGCAGCCAGGGGGAACTGCGCACCCACCAGAGAACCGGCCAGCGCGGCGAAGGCGGCCAGCGCGATGAAGATGAACTCGTCCGGTATGATGCCGTGTAGGGCGCGCAGTGCGAGTGCGCAACCGTAAAACACCAGCGGTATGGCCGTCACTCCCGCATCGACGCGGTGGAACAGTGGCCCCGGAGCCACGAATCTCTCGCTCTTCATCGCCCAACTGCCGCCCAGCCAGATCCCGGCCATGAAACAGGCCACCAGCAGCCCCGCCATCTGGTAGACGAATCCATACAGGGTTTGAAACAGAAACAGGACCAGCAGATCCATGGCCATGCCGGTGACCCCGGTGCTCCACACCGCAAAGTTCACCGATGATGACCTGCCGCGACCCGTTACAGAGCCAGCCAGAAAGACTGCACCAGCCAGAACCAGGGGCAGTACTGCTGCGCCCGCCGGGTGGAGGCCGCGCAGGGGCTCGATGGCTCTGTTGATCTGCGGGGAGAACATGCGTCCCCAGTGTGCGAGTGCGTAGTGCAGGCCGGCCGGGTTGAGATCCTCGTTCAGTTCGGCGTCACTGTCCTGCAGGGCAGTTCTTGCCCATTGCTGCCGTTCGGGGTCCAACCGGTACTGCAGGTAGCTGTGGGTAATGAAGCCTTCCGCAATATCTCGGTCCTCCAGCCGCTGGGCCAGAGTTTCGGCGTCGAGAGCAGGAACTTCATCTGCGGCCAGAAGTATGTTGTGATCGCCCGCGATGAGTTCTACCGCAGCGAACGCCGTCTCTGCGGCCCGCTGCAGGCTGCGGTTGAGATCTACCGTCTGTCGACTCATCTGGGTGGGAGAGCCGGGCAGCGACAGAGCGGCCATGCCGTCCTCCGCCAGGTTGACCCGGGCCGCTGCGAAGAACTCGCGTGTGAACAGGCGGTTGGTCTGCAGGGTCTCCGGTTCGAGGAAACCCAGTATGATCAGATCGTAAGTCCGGTCCGTCTTCTGCAGGTAGCGCCGGGCATCTCCGTGATGCACACTCACCCGGGGGTCGGTAAGCTCCCTTTCGGTGACTTCTGCCGGGAAGCGCTCAAAGGCCCGGAGCATGCCGGGGTCCAACTCCACATAGCGCAGATGCTGTATGGGGTGCTGCAGCAGCTCATCCACCAGCCCACCCAGTCCACCGCCAATGACCAGAACGCGGTCAGGTTCCGGGTGGGCGGCGCCCACCAGGTGTGCATAGTCTGCGATCTGTGCCCGATCCGGTACGGGCAGGGTGGCGACCGGACGTCCGTCATACATGAAGGTGTACTCGCCCGCCCGCTCCAGGACGACCACATTGCCGTGTGCAGTGTTGTCATAGTGCACAACCTTCTGTCCTGGCCACTGCCATCCCAGAGACATTTCCTGCAGCGGCCCAGCGGACAGTGCGGCTCCGGCGGCCAGTATCAGGAGCAGCCCGATGGTCATTGCCCGCCCGAAAGCGGAGCGGGGAATGAGGTCAGATATGGACAGCACGACTGCCGCTCCCAGTATGTGCAGCAGCGCAACGCCGGCGGCCAGGTACAGAGGATCAAACCGGTGGACCAGAATCAGCGTGAGAGCCGCGCCACCAACGAGTGTGCCCAGCGTCTCGTGCAGGTACGCTGCACCTATGGATCGGTGAGGCCCGGTGAACTCAGCCAGCGAGGCACAGGCCAGCGGAAACAGTGAGCCGTGCACCGCGCTGACCGGTGTGAGCAGAAGGAGCGAGCTGAGGAACACGGGGCCCAACCCCACGGCTTCGCCCGGAGCGAGGCCGAACAGCAGCTGGGGTGAGGGTCGGGTCAGGGCGATGGCTGCCGGGAGCAGTACTGCGTAGGCAATCAACAGACCGGAGTAGATTGCCCCGGAACTGCTCCCCGGCTTTCCGGCAACTCGTCCCCCCAGGAACGCCCCGGCTGCTTCGAGAACCAGCCAGTTGGCCAGGATTATGCCCATGATGAGCTCGTTTCCATGCGCCACCACAAGAAACTCGCGCAGGAGGAGGATCTGACCGATGATACCTCCCATTCCCACGATGAATATGACCAGCGGAGGCAGGAGAACGCGCTCACGGGCCATCATTGCCACACCCCGGGGATCTCCTCCCCGCATTCCGGGCATCTGCCCTCGTCATCTATCCTGTATGCGGTGACTGTGAAGTGGTAGCGTCCTATCAGCTGCAGGTCGCACTCCGGACAGAAGGTGGAGTTGTACTCATGCCCGGGCACGTTGCCTATGGACACATAGCTCAGTCCTTCTTCCCGCGCTATGCGATGAGCCTCCTCGAGTGTCTCTACCGGAGTGGGGGAGAGATCGGTGAGCTGGTAGGCGGGGAAGAACCGGCTGAAGTGAAGCGGAACCTGTGGTCCCAGCTCATTGTATATCCATGCGCACATCTCGCGGATTTCACCCGGGTCATCGTTGTAGGTGGGAACTACCAGGTTCACGATCTCCAGCCAGACGCCCTCCTCCCGGATGATGCGCAGTGTCTGCAGCACCGGCTCCAGCTCGGCCCCTGAGACATCAGAGTAGAATTCGTCGCTGAAACCCTTCAGGTCGATAGTCACAGCATCCACGTGCTGCAGAAGATCGCGCAGGGGTGCGGGGTTCATGGACCCATTGGAGTGGAAAATGACGTTGAGTCCTTCCTCCTGGGCGATCTTCGCCGTCTCATACATGTACTCGTAGAAGACGGTGGGCTCGTTGTAGGTGAACGAGATCGTGGGTATACCTGCATCGACGGCGCGCTGCACCGCCTCCTCCGGTGTCAGATCTCTGGTTCTGCCCACCTCATCGATGCTCTGCTGCGAGAGTGACCAGTTCTGACAGAACTTGCACCGGAAGTTGCAGCTGGCCGTGCCGATGCAAAGGATCTCGCTGCCCGGGAGGAAGTGGTGCTGAGGCTCTTTTTCCACCGGGTCGCGCTGCACCGCAGAGGGCCGGTTATGCACGATGTTATAGAGGGTGCCCCCGACATTCCTCCGGTTGCGGCAGAAGCCCACTTCTCCCAGAGGAATGATGCATTCGCGGAAGCAGATCTCGCACTGCACGCTGCCATCTTCCAGTTCCTGGTAGTACATGGTTTCCCGGTAGTACTGCTCGATATCCTCGGGATCGGGTGCCTCGAGCCGGTCATTGAGGTTGAACAGGATGACGGCAGCGGCCACCAGAATCGCGGCCATCATGATGAGTGCTTTCCGGAAGTTCACTGCACCGCCTCCCCCCAGCGGGTGATACGACCTCTCTCCGGCCGTTGTGTGGGCAGCCGATGGTCCGACCCGGGCTCTTTCCCCCCAATCCGTCTGTCAGTTTCCTATCCTTGCGGGTACGGGTTCTGGAGGATGCGCCTATCGGTGAGAAATGCGTTTCCGTGTCAGGATCGCTCAATCTTACCTCAATAGTACTAATGCGCAATGGAGGGTACAAGCTGCGCCGGACGGCTGTCCATACCCCGGGGCGCTGTCCGGCAGGAAAGAGAGCGGAGGACGGGGAACTGTTGCAATCATCTGTGCCCCGATGTGCCCAAAAAAGCGGCAGTTAACTGGGCAAATCATGCGACAGACTCAGCAGTAGAAAGGATGACCATAATGAGCAACTCCCGGTGCGACGATGGCGGACGAACGATTGTGGCGATAACCCGGTGCCGGGATGAACTGGCAGATGACATGGCCCGGGTATTGCAGGATATCGGTGGTCTGGATTCCTTCCTGCATGCGGACGACAGGATTCTCATCAAGCCGAACATCAACAGTCATCTCCCGGCGCCGGCGGCTGTGGATCCGGAATTTCTCACCGGGTTCATCGATCTGCTGCGGGCACACGGTTATGCGGACCTGGCGGTTGCCGAGTCGTCCGGGCGCAGCTGGGCGCCCACTTCGGATGTCCTGCGCGACAAGGGGCTCCAACCGATGCTCGACGAACGGGACGTGCCCCTGTATAACCTGGACGAGATGGAATGGAGGAGGGTGCATACCGGTGGTTCCTACCTTCCAGAAGTGCACCTCCCGACCATTTTATCCGACTATGATCGACTGATATTTCTGCCCAGTCTCAAGACACACGGAAACACCGGTTTCACCCTGGCGATCAAGTTGGCCATGGGACTCACTCCGCAGGAGGACCGGGAACTTTTCCATCAAACTTCGGTGGCCGGAGCCATAGCTGATCTCGCGCGGGTGGTGCGCCCCGACCTGGTTCTGGTGGACGGAAGGACTGCCTTCATCGATGGAGGTCCGGATTTCGGTACCCGCGTTGAGCCGGGTCTGCTCATGGCTTCGGGTGATCCAGTGGCCTGCGACATCGAGGCGGTGCGAATCCTGCTGCAATATGGGGCGGGGCCGCACCTGGGAACCAGCGACCCTCTGGCCACGGAGACGATGCGGCAGGTCTCGGCATTCCGCCCGGCCAGGATAGTGGTGCGCTGGAGTTGAGCGGTGGATGCTGTGGGCAGGTTTCTGTGTGCTGGCCCCGAATCTATGCGTCGTGAAGAGCGTTTCTCGCCGGCGCCACGTCGCGTCGGCAGTGGAAGAGGGAGTTGATCAGCACATGAACTATGTCGTACTGCACAGGGCGGTTCCCATGCGGGATGGGGTTCGCCTGGCCACAGACATTTACCTTCCCGGGGAGACTGACGGACTGCAGGATGACTATCCGACCCTCGTCATCCGCACCCCCTACGACAAATCGGGGGAGAAGGCACAGGAGATTGCCGAGTTCTTTGTCCGGCACGATTATGCGTGCGTGGTGCAGGATGTGCGGGGACGCTATGAGTCGGAGGGCGAGTTTGTGCCTTTTTCTAATGAGGCGGAGGATGGCCACGATTGCCTGCAGTGGGTCGGGACGCAGTCCTGGTGTAACGGCCGCGTAGGTACTGTGGGGACCTCCTATCTGGCGCAGACGCAGGCGAGTGCCGCAGTCACCGATCCCCCCCATCTGACCGCACAGTTCATCAGCCAGGGATACGGCAGCTATCACAGGAGCCGCAGCCGCCGGGGTGGAGCATTCGAGAATCATCGCCTCAACTGGCTCCTGCGCATGGCGGCAACCAGCCCGGAGGCGGCACGTGATCCGGCTCTGGCCTCCGCCCTGGGGGAGATGCGGGAGAACCTGTTGGACTGGCTGCGGGAAGGGTATCCTCTCCGTGCGGGACTCACTCCCCTGGCCCGCCTGCCCACCTACGAGAGGGCGCTTCTGGATTTCATGACGCGGGGAGAGATGAGCAATTTCTGGCGCAACCCCGGCCTGAACCTGGAACCACACTACGATGAATATGCTGACGTTCCCGTGACGTGGCTCGGCAGCTGGTATGATGGCTACGCTCTGGAGACTCCGCGCAATTACGCGGCAGTGGCAGCAAGAGTTGAGTCCCCGCAGCGGCTGATAATGGGGCCATGGATACACGGTATGGGAGCGGAGGGTCGCACCAGTGCGGGCGATGTGGACTTCGGGCCCGACGCCGCGATAGATCCACTGCAGGAGCGGCGGCGGTGGTTTGATTACACCCTGAAGGGGGTGGATGACGGCGTCAGTTCCTCCGCTCCGGTCCATCTCTTCATCATGGGTGGCGGATCCGGTCGTCGCCGGGCAGACGGGAGGCTGGATCACGGCGGCAGGTGGGTGGAGGAGATCCAGTGGCCGCCGGCGGGGATGCGCGAGGTGCCGCACTATCTGCACCGTGACGGCGATCTGTCGGAGGAGCGTCCCGCAGCGGGCGAGGAGCCCATAACCTACGATTTCGATCCGGCCGATCCGGTGCCGACTCCCAGTGCCCCCGGCGAGAGCATATTCTCCTGTGGGGGAGGCGGCTTCGATCAGCGCATGGATCCGAGTACCGGGGCGGGAGAGACCGAACTCCCACTATCCTCGCGGCGTGACGTCGTGGTGTTCCAGAGCGAGCCCCTGCTCGAGGATATGGAGGTAACCGGCCCCATCGAGGTGGTGCTGTACGTGTCTTCGTCAGCTGTGGACACCGATTTCACTGCCAAACTCATCGATCAGTACCCGCCGGGTGCGGACTACCCGCACGGCTATGCTCTGGAGCTGACCTACACCATTCAGAGATGCCGGTATCGCAATGGGTATGAGCGGGAGGACATGATGGTTCCCGGTGAGGTGTACCAGCTGCGGTTCCCCCTGCCTCCCACAGCCAACCTCTTCGCCGCGGGCCACCGCGTCAGGGTGGATATATCGAGCAGCAATTGGCCGAAATATGAAGTTAACCCGAACACGGGGGAGCCGGTTGGACGGCAGCGGAGATCAGTCATAGCCGCAAACTCAATTTACTGCAGTGAGGAATACCCATCTCGCATTGTTCTCCCGGTGATGTCTGCCCGCACCTGAGGAGAGGGATCCCCGGGGCGGCGCCTGTTGAGCGGCCGTCCCGGACTGCGCCCGGCCGGCATGGCGCGTCACATCAGCTGAAGTCGCCGTAAACCCGGGGCGGTCCCAGGTATTGTGGGAACTCCCCGCGCAGCTCGGCCCGGGCCCGGTAGCACAGGTGACAGGCGTCGGCATACTCTCCCTTCAGCGGCAGGTCAAACTCGCGCACCAGCCCGGCGGGGCCGTCGGAGTCAATGACCGGGATGAGGGGATGAGCCGCCAGCTGCTCGGGATCCAGCAGCTCCGACAGGCTCTTGTCTCCGGTGCGGCCCGGACAAAGACCCTGGCACAGCTGCAGATAGCCGAGGGCATCCACGTGGGCTCTGGCGGGATCGAGGAGGGATTCGTGCGGACATTCGTTGAACTCTTCCCAGTTTCTGTGCTCCACCTCGTCTGTCAGTTCCTCCGCCGCCCGGCCCCGGAACATGACGTTCTCCGGAGCAGTGCGGAAGAACACTGGTTCCAGGTCCAAAATGCGGGCGGCTGCGGCGGCCATCTCTGCCCGTCGTGCCTCTTCCTGCCCACCATGATAGTCGTCAGTACTGATGGCGATGCCCAGGCTGCCCAGCTCTGTCAGGGGACGCAGCCAGCGGACTGCCTCATCCTGGGTTATGGCCCACACCCCGTTGGTGACGACCGTAGCCTTCAGGCCCAACTGCTGGGCGCAGCGCACACCGTGTTGAAGTATCGGGTAGTACAGGAAGGGTTCTCCCCCCTCGAAGGCGATGGCGCTGACCCCCTCGCCTTCCGCCGACTCGATTAACTCCTGCACCTGCGCGGAAGTCATGGTTGGACCGACGGGGCCGGCCCACACAAAGCAGTGTGGACATTCCCCGCTGCACTGGTAGGTCAGAAGCAGATGTAGTGAATCCAGCATGATGACTCCTTTCTCTCCAGCGAGTTCGGGCCGGAAGTCTGCGGGCGGCGCACGCGGCTGGATGCGGTGACTTTATCCGTACCATTCCGGGGGACGCCTCCATTTTCCTCTCTACCGCCCCGATTGCATGGTTTGAGTCCTGCCCTTGTCGGGCCCGCATTATGAAGTGTGACACTGCGCTGTCAGCCCGACACTGCAGAATAATCCATGTTCTGTGCCCCGTGCCCGTCATCATGTTATCCACCGTTTCCGGGCGGGTTGCTGTGCCATTCAGTAGCGCAGTTGAGCTGGCCGCAGGTGGTTGGAATGGCCGACCGCATCGCGCAGCGGGCGCTCAGCTTTTCACCGGGGTCACCCGGAAGTGATCTCCTCCAACGCGGAAACCAGAAGACGCTCCGGCGTGATCCACCCGTCGCACCGGTCCAGTTCATTCAATAGGGGAATGAATTTTCGTGCTTGTGGCATGCCGTATGACAGTGAATCAGCACACCTGCCCAGCACACGGGCGTTATAGTGGCGGGCGAGGTTCTCATATCCCCAGTACAGCAGCTGGCGATTGTGGTCGCCTGCGGCCCACATGGACTTGAATGTGTCGATGAGAATATGCGTGCCCACCTCATGACTCACCAGCTGCAGCAGTGAATCAGAATCGCGGCCGGCCCAGAAGAGCGTCCGGTCATATCCCAGGGAGTTGGCGTCGGGTCCGTCCTCATTGCTGGTGCAGAGTACCACCTCAAAATATGGCAGCCGGAATCTTTTGCCCGTCAACTGCTCCCAGGTGCTAACCAACCGGAGCCCGTCCAATTTCTCTCGCAGCTTATCGGCGGCGCGGTGCATGTGAACAGCCTCCTCCGGCCAGATCTGCCGGGCGAAGCCCGGGAAGCATCTGACGTAGACCTCCCCTAGAAGCTGTATCTCGCCGGCGTAATTCCGAAAACGCTCCGTCAGGTAGTGGTGGTCCACCCAGTAGAGCCATAATCGGAGCCGGTCGAAATACGATCGGTATCTATCGTAAAAGGCGCGGCAATCGCCCCGGCGCAGTCCAGAGGCCAGCAGTGAGAAGTACTCATCCAGCTTCTCGGCGGAATTCAGATTGAGATAGGCGGGAAACAGTATGAGGACAAAGGTGAGGTCTCCCTCTTCTCCATCCCCGAATTTCAGCAGTTTCTGGTGAGAGAGCAGTATCTCTCTGCTTTCGCTATCGAGATGATGGCCGCAGCGGATGGCGTATTTTCCTGCGCTGTCCGGTTGACTCAGGGCCAGGAGGTGGAATATGTAGTTGGGTCCGGCTTCCACTGTGGGTCTCACTCTCGCTTCGGGCGTCACGTGCCTTTCCTCCCATCCTTGCCTTTTACCTTACACCTCGCGCTCCTTCCAACTTCCGCCGCGGAATCGCAGGGTCAAAAATACTGCGCGCACTGCCCAGTCGGCCAACATGCCGTAGAAGGCGATCACCGGACCGAGCTGCAGGACGAAAAGGGTCACGTAGGTGAAACCCAGACGTATCGCCCAGGTGCAGATCAGGGTGACGATCATCACTGAGGTGGTATCTCCGGCACCGCGCAACCCCCCGGCGAAGACATTGCTAAGGGCCATCGGAATCTGACACAGCCCCACAATCTGCAAAAAGACCACGCTGAGGGTGAGGAGCTCACCTTTCGCTCCGTATATGGCCAGCAGGTGGTGGGGAATGAGTAGAAACAGCAGCCCCATGAAGCCCATGAACGCCATGGACAGGTAGCTGCTCTGCCAACCCGATTTCTCCGCTCCATCCGGCTCACCCGCTCCCAGCATCTGGCCCACTGTAGTGCTGGCGGCCACGGACAGACCGATTGCCGGCAGGAAGGATATTTCTTCGATATTCATCGACAGAGTGGAGGCCGCCACCACGGTGGTTCCCTGCGTGGCCAGCATGCGCAGGTGCAGTACCATGGCTGAGCTGAGCAGAGCTCTCTCCATCATGGCGGGGAATCCGACGCGCAGGATACGCAGGACCAGCTGCGAATCCCATCTGGCTATCGAGCGGAGCGGAATGCTCAGAACCACCCGGTCGCTGAACAGGATGCCCACCAGAAGTAGGCCGCCCAGCCCGCGGGACAGGGCCGTGCCCAACGCTGCCCCCTGCACGCCGAGGGCGGGGAAACCCAGATGCCCGAATATGAGCACATAGTTCAGGCCAATATTCAGCACATTGAGTGCTGCGTTGACCCGCATGGGGGTGCGGGTGTCCCCGGCACCGCGCAGACCGGAGGTGGCCACCATGCCGAGGAAGGCAAAGAGCAATCCGGGACTCAGTGTGCGCACGTACAGGGCGCCGAGCGGGAGTACCCCGGGCTCGGCGCCCATGAAATCTATGACCTGCGCTGATAGCGTCCCCAGAATTCCGGTGAGAACCAGGGCGATGGGAAAGGAGAATAGCAGCGACTGGTGCATGGTGCGGTTGGCCAGGTCGCGATCACCTGCCCCGATGAAGCGGGCCACCAGTGCGGTGGTCCCGGCTCCCACCCCCAGAAATATGGACATGATGAAGAAGACCGGTCGGAAACTGAGCCCCACCGCCGCCACGGCGTCCGGGCCCAACCGACCGACCATGGCCATATCGACCACCATGGTCACGGTCTGCAGGGCCATCTCTGCCGCGACTGGCCAGGCCAGCATTATCAGCAGTCTCCGGAGGGAGGAGGGGGATTTTGCCGCCTCCGACAGAGGGAGTTTTCCCGCCTTTGCCCGCACGATTCCACCTCCCATTGCAATGCGCAGTGCATCCGCAGCAAACATTTGCCAGTTCGCCGACCCTGGGAAACCATCTTCTTGATAATACCATGAGATCTGCCCCCGGTCACGAGGAGTTATCCGGGCGGACCGAGCGCGAGGATCTGCACCGAGTGACCGCATGTCGGTACGCAGGCAGGGGGCGCAGCATGCCCCTCGTTTGCACCGCAGGTAGGGGAGTGGTGCAGGGGGTGATGCGGCCTGAATTGCTGGCGGTGAGCCGGGTTTTGCTGGTGAGGGCCTGGAAGACCGGCCCTTTGGCCCGGAAGGTGCGGGCAAATGGGGACGTTCGTACAGGACAGAGGGTTTGGACCACCCCCGAGCCGTTTTCCCGGAAGTGGGCCCGCACCAGGTGGGGGGGCCGGGGTCTTCACTGGTGGCCGAGCATGCTGTGTTTCATCGGGCGCTGGGTGGTGAGCAGGATGGCGCAGGGGCGGGCCGTTCGACCCGCCCCGGGAGATGCGTGAACTGTTCAATCAGTCGATCCAGCCCATCTCCTGCACGAACTCGCGGGCCACATCCTCATATTCTTCCTCCTCGACATCTACCTTTGCGTTGAGTAAGCTCATGGTATGCTCATCGAAGGCACCCCACATTATTGAGAGGATTTCCTCCACGGCGGGGGATTTCTCGAGCATTTCCGTGCACAGCACAACAGCGCCGTCGTAGGGCGGGAAGAACTCCCGGTCGTCCTCCAGTATGACCAGATCCAGGCCCGCCACCCTTCCATCTGTGGTATAGGCGACGGCCACGTCCACATCGCCCTGTGCCACAGCGCGGTAGATGATCCCGTAGTCCATGGGATGAGCTTCAGCGAACTCCATGTCATAGTGTTCCAGCATGTCGGGGTAGCCGTCGCCCACGCGATCCATGAAGGTAGTGTCCATGGCGATGGTCAGTTCCGGCGATATGTCCCGCAGCTCGGACTGGGTCTGGATATCGTGCTCTTCGGCGAAATCACGACGCACCGCCAGCGCATAGGTATTGTTGAAGCCGAGCGGTGGCGACCACGTCTGGTTGTATCGTTCGGCAAATTCCTGCTTGACGTAGTCATATACTTTCTCGCGATCCAGCCATTCGTCCGTGACTTCCTTTTCCAGAATCCCGGCGAACTGAGTACCGGTCCAGCTGACGTAAAAGTCGAGATCTCCTGCCTCGAGGGCCTGGTGCAGAACGGTGGAGCCCTGGAAATTGCGGGTGTGCTCCACCTCGAAGCCGGCATCTTCAAGCAGTACCTTCGCTATTTCGGCCAGGATCCAGGGCTCCGAGAAGGCTCCGGAGCCTGCGTGCAGTTCGCCTCGTCTTTCCATTGGATCCTGCTCGTCATCACCGGCAGCCTCTTCTGTGCACCCCCATGCTATCGCAGCCGATGCGACCATTATGAGACTCAGGATTACCAGCAGGCATTTGCGGGTGCTGAACATATCCATCATCCTCCCTCATGCTCATGTGCCCTTTCGGTATTCATGGATGCTGCAGGCGCAAAACCCGAGGACACATTCTGGGTGAGCGGGATTCGCGCCGCACTGCCACAAAACAGCTGATGCGGATTGTCGGCTATCCCCGCAATATACGGGTGGGATCTGCTCATCTGTGCGGCATGCGCCGGTCCACAGTCCCAGATACAGTCTCGAAGCCGTGCCGGGCAGTTCGTCTGTCTTCTCAGTAGTCATCCGGTCAGATGAAGAGAGGTGGGTCATCCGCGAGTTACGTTATAAATATATCACAACCACGGGGTTATGCAAGCTGTTCAGCTGAGAGATCCGCCTTCAACAGCAGTGGGGGTCACCCGCAAACTCGCTGTGCTGGTTCCTTTTGATTTCGGCCAGCCCCGGCAGCTCACCGTGAGAGGGCATTTCGGTGTAGTTGGCCCGGCAGAAGAACGATCCGGATATGGCGTTATGAAGGAAGGGCGTACAGCTGGTTGGGTGCGGCCAATGGCGACCATGCGGGTCGCCCCGGGATCCGGGGTCCTGCCTCGCGGGTCTTGCGGGGGGAACGGTGGGATTCCCGGTCCGGGGCGGTGTGACGGTATGCGGATCTGCAGTGGCTGGGTGGGAAGAGGGTTCACCCCCTTCCCGTGCCCAACCGACCGGCGAATCAACGCCGCAGACCGCAGGGTTCCTCAGAAGCGGAAGTCCCCCATTCCCGCAAGCAGGAGGAACAGAAGCAGGGTTCCGATGTCATCCCGCCGATCTCCGATCCCTGCCAACACCAGAAACAGCAGCAGCGTGGAGATATCATCTCGTCTTCCGAGCACGGTAGCTCACCTCCTCGAATCATTATTCCTCCGGGCTCGGGGTCCTCGATGAGAACGTGCTACATAATACTTGTGAGCGCCGATTATGTGACAGTTTGGTCATGGGATCTGGGGAGTAGCGGAGCAGGATGAAGGGTTGGGTTTCCGGCGGCTCAGCTGTCGCACTCTGGTGAGCCGCCGGGAGAGAACTGTCTCAGCACCAATCTCGCCGGTTCAGTGGATAGAAGGGACGTATCTCCTCTGGGAGCGGGTGGATATCTTCGTAGTGGTGGAGTACGTGGGGACGAAGCTCCTCCAGCAGGTCAGCCCTGCGCTCGGCCTCCTCCCCTTCCGGGGCGGACAGGCTGCCTATCAGCTCTTCCTTCAGAGCTTCCTCGTCGGTGACGAGAATTTCCCCCTCCCGCATGACAACCTCGCCTCCGACCAGCACTGTCCGAACATCCTGTCGGCTCTTCTGCATTACCAGTCGCTGCTGTGGTGTGGCCGATGGATGTACGTAGGGGTCGGGAGTGAGGTCCACCACAGCGATGTCGGCCGCCATCCCCTCGACCAGCCGCCCGCATACGTCCTGCATGCCCAGTATGTGTGCGGCATCGGTAGTGGTCATCTGCACCAGCTTCTCGGAAGGTGCGGCGAGGGGGCTGCCCGGGTCGAGGTCGGCTAT